>SOKL01000056.1 GCA_004376265.1 Candidatus Thorarchaeota archaeon | reverse complement strand
CTCAATCCATCTAATTTCTAAATTATGCATAATGTTAGGAGGATATACTCAGAACTATTATAAATTAATTCTCGGAAGAAATGTTGATAGTGAATATAAGGACGTCAAATCATGTCTGTACCGCACGATGTATCACACATGTTCAAACTCGTAGCCCTCGGAGATGGGGCTGTTGGTAAGACCAGTTGTATTAAGCGGTATACAGAGGATAGTTTCAATGAGCGTTATATCGCAACAATTGGGACCACCTTCGCGTTAAAGACTCTAGACGTCGTTTTACCAAATGGAAGCACGGTAAAAGCCCGCGTCGTGCTTTGGGATCTAGCTGGTCAGCCAACATACAATGAATTGAGACGTAGGTACATGGCTGGATCATCGATGGCAATCATCGTCTATGATGTGACACGTCCACAGACATTCTTGGACATTGGAGAATGGTATACAAAGTTCATCACAGTGTGTCCTAATTCCGTTGTTGCAGTAGTAGGTAACAAGATAGATCGCGAAGACCGGTTAGTTCCACCAGAGGCTGCCAGGATGGTAACAGAGTGGTTGGATGTTCTTCACTACGAAACATCCGCCAAGACGGGAGTAAATGTCGATTCTCTTTTTACAGATTTGGTCACTAGGGCGATAGAGAAGCAGCGGCAACTCGGCCCATTCGATTCAGTGTCAGGAACACAACCTCCAAAACCATTCAAGCTTGGTATCTGACTGAACCACTAGGAAGGATTATGGATGGTTTCAAAACAGAGATATGTTAGAGGAATTCTGGGACATATCCTTCTGTTTATTATTAACTTCTCAGTACTTGTAGGAATTATCGAGAGTCTACAATTATTCACAGATTCAACACGTCCTCCATTACCTATTCTCAATGCCCTACTTCTTGGCTACATGCTAGTCCACACATTCACACTTCTATCAATACAACTCGGAGTTCAAGTGTTAGAACTAATCAAGATACGATTTCCAACAATTTTGGTACAATACTACTTCAAGGTCAGTGATCAGGAAACCATTCCAATTCCATTGCTTGATCCAACAAAGAACCGATTGGCTGTCATCATTTTGATTCTCGTCATAACCGGAGGACCTATCCTGTTTCCGATATTTGCCGTGTATGGGTTCTTGCTGGTCTGGGGTCATTTGACAATCATTGCATTGGATCCATCTACGATTCTAGGATACTTCGAAATCTTTCTGAACTATGTACCACCATTGATGATTGTTGTTGCAGGATTTATTATCCTATCAATTCTGATGATTGAGCGGAAACATGTCTGAACTTATGGTAGGACTTTAGGAATAACAATAGTCTGACAACATTTTTGCTTAAAGGTGTTCAAACTTGAGAGCCGGTGTCAGGGGTTGATAGCCGTTTTACCCTCTCGATGGGCTTAGTAATCATGCAGGCATTTAAATCGAGTATCGTACATAGAACCTCGATAGACATTGAAGAGAGCTGATGTTGTAATTGTTGGAGCTGGATCGGCAGGTTGTGTGACTGCTCGAAGGTGTGCTGAACTTGGACTAAAGACAATGCTTCTCGATAGAAGACCTCAGAGTCTCATTGGACTGAAAGTATGCGGTGATGAAGTCAGTAAATCACACTTCGAAGCAACAGGAATTGATTACCCAGAGGGTGATGAAATCTCCGCCGTCATACATGGCGCTGATGTCTATCCTCCAAGCAGAACCAATGAATTACAGGTCAGAGGATGGTCAGAATTTGATGGCTGGACTGTAAACCGGCTTAATTTTGGACAAAGATTGTTGAAAGAAGCAATCAGTGCAGGTGTCAAGTTTCTACCCGATCACCATGTAAGAAGACCTAGGATCAGTGGAATCCAGGTTACAGGTATAGAGTATAATGATAGTTCCGGTGAAGAGGACATCATCCAGAGTAAGATAGTTGTTGATGCAAGTGGATTTGCAGCAACTATCAGGAATCAGCTTGATAGTGAATTAGTAGAAAACAACATCGACAAGGGCGATATTGCCCTTTGTTATCGAGAAATCCTCACACTAAAGATGCCACTTGCTGAACCAGAGGTCGCACGTATATTTCTAGGTGGAAATATAGCGCCACAGGGGTATGCATGGATCTTCCCAAAAGGAAGACAGGAAATCAATGCAGGAGTTGGCATCACAGGTGGTAAGGGTAGAGGTTCTCCAAAGAAACACTTTGTGAAGTTCAAAGAAACATATCCACTTCTGTTCGACAGTAAAATAATCGATGGTAAAGGAGGTGCAGTTCCGATTAGACGACCTCTCAAGAGCCTTGTAGGGAATGGTGTTGTGTTCGTGGGCGATGCAGCACTTCAGGTCAATCCAATCCATGGCGGGGGCATAGGTGCTGGAATGCGAGCTGGAATCATCCTGGGCGAAGTTTTAAGAGAATCTATAGCACATAAAGATCAAACAGCTCATGGTCTATGGCATTACAACACACGATTTCTTACAAACTTTGGAAGAAGACTCGCGTCATTGGAGATTTTCCGCCGTCTGCTGCAAGGTGTTTCTGATGAGGATCTGGACTATGGATTTGAAAAGCGACTTCTCGAGGCAGATGATCTCATGGCTGCTAATCGTGGTGATGGACTTTCACTTAGTATAACCGAAAAAATGAGACGTGTAAGACGTGGAGCTGGTCGAATATCATTACTCCTCAAACTACAGAAGGCATCAGGGTTGATGAAGAAGATAAGCAAGTTATATAGTGATTATCCAACAAACCCTGCCGGGCTTGAAAACTGGGAGAAATCCGTTCTGAGCATAATTGAGTCTGCAAACTTCGAATAATGATAAAAGATGGCCTTAGTAAGACCATCTTCCATTATCAAACAATTAAGCTACGTCACGTATCCCTTCCTTTTGAACTGTGAACACTGCTTCACCTTCAGGAAGGTTTGGCGAGTCGACAAGACGACAGATCCGGCGTTCTCCTTTTGACTTTCTCAAATAACAACGGGTCTGGGGCACATGAGCCAGAACATGTCCACCTACAGGAGCTGTTGGATCGCCAAAGAATGCATCCGGCCTAGACATCACCTGGTTAGTGATGTATATAGCCAAGTTATTGATCTCTGCACCTCTCTGTAGATGATGTAAATGTTTATTCAGTTTCTGTTGCCTCGCAGCTAGTGTACCTCGACCAGTATACTCTGCTCGGAAGTGACTTGTTACTGAATCCAATACGAGAAGTTTTGCATTGTGTTCTGTGGCCATTTCCATTGCTTGATCACAAAGAAGTATCTGGTGATCTGAGTTGTAAGCACGAGCCCATACGACATTCTTGAGGACCTTTGCTGTGTCCATGCCATGTGCCTCAGCCATGTCTACCAGACGTTCTGGTCTGAATGTACCTTCAGTGTCAACATAGATTGCAGTTGCGCTCAGACCTCCTTCCTCTGAAGGACGTTGAACGTTTACCGCGAGTTGATGCGCCATCTGAGTCTTACCAGACCTGAATGACCCGTACATCTCAGTGATGCTCTGTGTTTCAAGACCGCCGCCAAACATTTCATCGAGTGCCTTTGAACTAGTACTGATACGCCCTGCAGTTCTTCGTCGTTCAAGGAAAATATCTGCAGTTTCAAAGCCAATTTCTAGCATCTCACGAGCGGCCTTGATTATCTTAGTTGCAGTGGTTTCACCAATGGACCCTGCTGCTGCAAGTTCAAGCGGTGTCGCAACAGCGATTGCCTCTACACTTTTGTAGCCGTTTTCTGCTAATCGTTTACCAATTGCAGGTCCGACACCTGGAAGATCCGTGACTTCTAATCCGGACATTCCGTCATCGCCTCCAACATCATCAGAGGATACATCTTTGTTTCCTTCAAAATCCTCGTAATCTAATTCCTCGTCTGCTTCATCTGATTTCTTCTTCGGTGACATCAAGAAGACCTCCCAATATCACTCAACCTCGTTATTGTAATAGGTTGAGCAAGTATGTAGACATCATAGAGTCGCTTGACTCAGTATAAAAATGGCACTAGTGAACAAACCGAGTGAAGTGGCTATATCATTTGAAAACAATGTTTCAATTAGCTTCTTGTCAGTGTGACTAGAATAAATTCTTCCTGGGGAGCAATTCTGATTCCACCCATATTAGTCTGAATCTGAATGAAAGCAAGTTCGCCACCTTCTTTGACACCCTTAACGATTTCCCAAGTCTTACCGATCAAAGCACTAAGAAGAGCAGAGATCTCCTCAGCCCTTTCAAGTGTAACTCCCCAAGTGTTAATTGGGAATCCTTCAGGGCTTATGAAGAGAGCCGCATAAACATCAGGAAACTTGCTTGTTATGTTTTGGATAATTCGCTCGAAAATCTCACGCTTTGGTATCGCTGTCATGTATTTAGCACACATCCGTAGCAGTTTCGTGGTGTTCTAACATCTGAAAGGTGTTAAATGGACAAAGAAAAAGCTTGTTATCATATAACCAGTAGCTTTCATCAGGGAAGTTCTATAGGTTGATAATGATTGGAGAGGAAAGTTTTGGACGAAGAACTCATGTTTCGGTTTGCTTTCATTGGATTGTACGGTGTTTTCGCTGCAGTCAGAATTTATTACCGAAGTCAAACTATGGGAAGAGAGAGTAAGGAAGAAAGATCTCAGATTGATGGACCAAGAATCTTTCTCTCAATTGCAATTGTGGGATTTTTTGCTACTGTATTCATCTATCTACTCCTACCAGAGTGGATATTTTGGGCACACATCAATTATTCTATTCTAATTCGGTGGGGGGGATTAGTGCTTGGTTTGTTAAGCATTGGTTTACTGTTTTGGACTCACCAAACACTTGGAAGACAATTCGCAGCAAAGCTAGCGATTCAACATGAACACAATCTAATAGAAGGTGGCCCTTATTCGAGAGTCAGACACCCAATGTATACGATTTTCAGTTTATTCTCCTTAGCAGTGGCCCTAATCTCATCAAATTGGTTCATGCTCATCTTCGCAATTCTCATAACAATCCCTTTCAATTGGATATCAAAGACTGAAGAGCAAATGCTAATCGATCAGTTTGGGGATGAATATGTCAACTACATGAACCGAACAGGTAGATTTCTCCCACAGATTCGAAGAAAAGATTGAAGAAAGGGATTTGAATGTGGAATCAATTCGGTGACTCTAGTGAAGTACCATGATGAGCTGCTTGACCTGAAAGGAACACGTGTTACAATCTCACGTGTCATTTCGAGATTTACCCCGGCTCCACTCGTTAATCTATACGTGGGAATTATCTTCTCTTTGGCTTCACCAATTGGTCTTGGACCAATTCTCAATCCATTTTCATCAATCCTGATTTGCATCATAATAATGGTCATCCTTCCAATCGCACCCATTGTGTATTCAGCATGGAGAGGAAACGTGGACCTCGACGTATCAGTAAGAGAGAGCAGAACTAAGTTCTTCATATTCTCAATGATGTGTGATGTTCTTGCGTATTCTGTGTATATCTATTTTGGGTGTCATATAATGAGCACACTTGCAGCTACGTATTTCACCGTGACGTTGGGAGTCACACTTGTGAGCTTGAGATGGAAAATATCTGTGCATGGAGCGGGAATTGGAGGTCCTGGTGCTGCTCTGATCTATGTTTATGGTCCAATTGCGTTTCTTGTAGCAATAATCTGGACACTTGTTATATGTGCAAGAACTACTCTGAAACAACATACACTCGAACAATCAGTCGGAGGTGTTCTTCTAGCAATAATAATTGCTTGGACTACGTACTTCTTCATTTTTCTACCTTAATCAATTGAAATGCATAACTGATGATATTGTACGAAGATTGTTCATATGTAAAAAAATCTGAGCTTAAAATGCAGTTCGAACTGTAAATTACAGGATTGCGATTTCAAAATGCAGAATCAGATACTTTGCCCAGAATGCGGAAAACGTCTAAGGAAAGGCTCCACATTCTGCATTAGTTGTGGGAATAAGATTCCTAAAGACGTACCAATTGCACCCCCAGAACCAGCACTTGGAGAATCAACAATGAACGAACCTCTGGATAATAGCGATGTGCTTCCAAGTTTGGATGAGTCTGTGTTGGACGAAGAACCAGCTGCAGCAACAGACGAGAACGAACCCGAAAAAGAAGATTCCAGCGGGGATGAAACACCCACCCCTGCACCCATAGAAGGCGATCTCAATTGGGATGACAGCTCCCTACCTGTGATTGAAGAATCAGCTGTAGGAGAAGATTTGTCTCTATTGGAAGAGAATCCTGAGGAGATTGAGAGTTCGGGTGGTCGAAGTACTGATCTTACTTGGGATGATGATGAGATTAAGGAAGGAATGCCCTTCAAAGAGATTGAACCACCTAGAGTCTTTGCAGAAGAGATAGCTATCACTCCTGAAGAAGCAATTGACCATCTCTTTCCTGATGGTCGCGACGAGGAAACCAGAAACGCCGTTGCCCACCTATTCCCTGAGGGACGAGGAGCCACCTCTACATCGTTCATTGATGTTGTTGTTGGAAAACCTTCAAAGATTGGACCTACACAACTTAGCGAGCTTGGAACTCCAGCATGTCCAAATTGTGGAACATCTTTGTCTTCAGATGATTTCGAGTACCCAACTTACGTTTTTGATGCAATGGGAAGAGCTAGACTCGAACAGGGTATGATGCGACTTAAGGACAATGAACATGAGAAGGCCATTGATTCGTTTGAAACGGCAAAGATGCTCTATGAAAAAGCCCAAAACGAGAAAGGTGTTCAAGAAAGCAGTAAACGTGTAAATCTCGGTTACGACTCAATGGCAAGATTTCACTTTGATCAAGGCGATAACCACTTGAAGGTCCACGAGTACGAGTGGGCAGTTGTTCAATTCAGAAAGGCTAGAGAATTGTATATGTTTAGCACAGATGCCAAGAAGAGAGCTCGTTGTAATGAGAAGGTTCGCGAATCGTACGTTGAGTGGGGCAGATACCTTGAGGCTGAGGGAGACCGTTACTCAAAAGAGGGTCGCTCCAGAGATGCTTTAGGCAAATATCAAGAGGCTGCAGCCAAATTCAGAGAGGGTGAAGAGAAGAAGAGACTTAAGGGCCTCGACAAAAAGATTCGGAAAGCTTGAATTCACAGAACCTTCCTTGGGTTGAAACCTGTAAGTCTGAGAATGTTATCACGAAAAATCAAATCAACATCTTCTTGAGAATAATTGAATTGAGGTAATAGTGATTTTACTGCTTTGTACTGTTCTTCGAGAATGTTGAATCTGAATCCACGGGGGAAAAATGAAGAATCAGTTCCAAATACAATTCTGCAAGATGCTCCTGCTTTTAATGCCCGTTCGAATATCTTGGTGATGGTAAGGTCTACATCTTGGTAATTCATCCAACTATTGCTGCCACTGGTATCCATCACGACATTGTGTGTTTGATACATGAGCATTAACACTTCTCTGAAAAATCCAGCACCAAAATGTGCAATCATGAAGTTCAAGTCTGGAAAATCGAGAGCAGGTTTCTGGATATCAAGAGGATTTCCATAACGTAGATTTGCCTGAGTTCCGATTGTTATTCCAAAATGAAGAATTACCAACAACTTCTGTTTGAGAGCTTCTTCATAGATTGGGTAGACACGTTCGTCATATGCATGAAAGTCCCAAGAGCTAGGGTAAAGCTTTATTCCCTGAAATCCATCTTTTCCCGCTCTCTTCACCATATCGACTGCTTTTTCTTCAGCTGGATTGATGTTCGCATACCCCAAGAATCGTCCTGGAAAACGTTTCCTTGTTTCATTGAATTCACTCCAGACTTCCGTCCCAATCATCATACCAACAGCAGTAATCCCATACTTATCGAGTTCGTCAGCCCACATCTGACCAGGATCCCAGCTCTCATCGGGAATTGTTAGTTCAGGCATATCAGTCTGAAATGAAACCCGACTCTGCATTCTTTCAAGTGAAACCCCACTATCTAGCCATCGCTTGATAGTGTCGAATGTGAAGAAATGAGCGTGGCTATCAATGACTTCGGAACCTACTTTCGAAACTATCATTTGTAAACCTCATAGAATTCTCTGTAGTTATTCTAGCTCATAACTTTTGGTAATAAGAGCTCATTTGTAGTACAAAAGTTCACATGTTCTAAATCCAATCGCCAGAATCGAGCTTCCGTGGGAGATATTCATCAGTCAAGTATTCAAAACTATGACTAGCAAAAGCTTGTATCTCAGCCTTCTCCTTTAGCTTGAGCATTAGTTCCAAGTCTTCAACCCATGGTTTGTTCTTCCTGACAAAGGGTTCTTTCAGCATATCCTTGACTCGTTTGATGTCAGTAGGCTGCATTGGAATTCTGACTGATTTTGGAATCTTGTATTCATCCAAATCTCTGCTCAAGACACCCAAGAGTTTGAGGTCAGGAGTTGCAATGAATGGGGATTCGTAGCTAAGTCGTTTGCTTCCTCTAAGGAATACGGAGTAGATATAATGCCCATACGGATCAGAGTCCACAAGTGCAAAGGCAGGAATTTCAAGCTCTTTGACAAGCATTTTGAGAAATGCTCTTGTAGCTATGTCACCTGAACCTTTTCCAGTGAGCACGATACAGGGCTGGCGATTCCAATACTTGGCTTCAGCTAACCGCATCACTGCAGCATCCTTCTCTGAGAGAATGATAAACTCAGCATCACTCTCAACAATCTCAAGTTGATCTAAGAAAGGTGTTACAGCCCATCCACCGGTTCCCATTTTCATAAGATCGATGATGTCTCCACCGTCTCGAATCGTGACTCGACCCATAGCTGAGCCCCGTGCAGATGCAACCACATGATTTCTATCTCGTGGAGTTCGAATCATTGAGGCAACATC
>SOKL01000343.1 GCA_004376265.1 Candidatus Thorarchaeota archaeon | reverse complement strand
GTTAACAAATACACAATCAAAAACAGTTCCCATACCCTGATTAAGAAGACGTACACCAGAAGCACTTGTCATAGTAGCACCAGACAAATAACAATTACGAATTTCATAATTTACAGTAATCTCTGGACCTATTATGATACAACTATTTCCATCAGGAGATGCAATTTGAAGCCCCTCAATCAAATAAGGCTCCTCCTCAGTTCCATCCCCCGGGAACGCCATTTGTGTGAAGTTTTCATCATGTGTTATTACAATTGGATCATGCGGGGTGTAGTCTGCTACCACTGTCAAGTCAGAATGAAGTTCTACTGAATCTTCTGTATCTGTGAATTGGTGAGAATACAGAGAGATCATCAAACACACAAGAATTACAATTACACAATGACTTCTTCTATTCAATTCATTAATCCCCCGATCTCTCAGAATTGACTTGATAAAAGAGTATTTGTAAGTTCTGAATCTATAGAGAAATAATGGTAGCCCCGGGAGGATTCGAACCTCCGTCAGCGAGACCAAAACCCGCAATGCTTGGCCACTACACCACAGGGCTAGTTTTACTTCTTAAACTCGGTTCTAAGATACCAGACCGAAAGGAACACCACTCTCTTTAATCTCAGGAGCAATCCGTTCTTTCCATCGTTCAAGAAATGCTGTTTCCTCTTTTCTTTGTTTACCATCCATCCTAAGGCCATCAGGGAGCATGCAGGCAATCCCGTCAATAACTGGATACCATCTTTCACATTTAGGACACGTGATTAACGCTTCATCGATTTCTTCAACGTCTTCACCTTCAGCATCCACGTTGTGTGATGTGTAGACCTCCAATTGAAGTTCGCTTCTACAATCACTCACAGGACATGCGAGGATATCCATTAACCAGCGTTTCATATTGGTCACTCCTATGGTTGGAGTCGGTTAATCTATTATCGTTAAAAAGTCTAACCCATAGTTACACTATGGGATGTTTGACCCGAAAGGATATTTGGGATACTAGCTGGGGCTCATCCATCTCGTTGTCCGGAGGAATCCGCAATGGAATACAAACATCCATGGATACCGATGACAAAAGCAACTGAAAAAGAGATGCTGAAGTCAATTGGTAAAAAGAACCTTGACGAGCTGTTCTCAAACATACCTGAGAAATTCATGTTGAAGCATGATTTGAACATTCCACGTTCTCATAGCGAGATTGAGGTTACTAGGAGAATTCAGGAATTGGCTGGGAAGAACAAACCAGCTAATAATGGTCGTACATTTCTTGGAGCCGGAATTGGCATGCACTATGTTCCTGCTATTGTGCCTGCATTAGCAAGCAGATCCGAATTCTTGACATCTTACACAAGTTATCAAGCTGAAGTCAGTCAAGGTATGCTTCAGACACTTTTTGAGTACCAGAGTCTTTTGGCTGAGATTCTTGAGATTGACATTGTCAACTCTTCAATGTATGATATGGCTACTGCTGTTGCAGAAGCGGCACGAATGACAGTTCGTGTAAAGAAGAAACGGTCGAAATTCCTTGTCCCCGGTACAATCAATCCTGAACATTACAATGTACTTTACACTTACACCGAACCCGCTGATATTGAAATTGAGAGAATCGAATATGATATGAAGACAGGTCTGATGTCCCTACATGATCTGAGGTCCAAGCTTGATGACAAAGTGGCAGGAGTTTACATTGAGAATCCAAGCTACTTAGGTTTCATCGAGCCGCAAGTTGATGAGATTAGCAAAATTGTTCACGACAATGACTCACTTCTCGTTGCAGGTGTTGACATTCTATCTTTGGGACTGATGAGGCCTCCGGGTGATTATGAGACTGATATCGTAGTTGCTGAAGGCCAACATCTTGGTTCTCCGATGACATTTGGAGGTCCCCTACTGGGTGTCTTTGGCTGTATTAATGAAAGGAAGCTCATCTACCAAATGCCTGGTCGTTTGGTTGGCATGACGAGGACTAAAGCGGAACCCTACGAGAATGGGTTTGTTCTGACATTGAGTCCTCGCGAACAACACATCCGCAGAGAGAAAGCCACTAGTAATATCTGTTCAAACCAAGCACTAGCTGCAGTCACTGCCGCCATTTACATGTCTACTCTAGGCCCTACTGGATTAAAACAACTTGGTGAGACCATCGGATACAAGGCAAACTATACGGCGAGGATGCTTGATCGTATAATGGGAGTTCAAGCCCCAGCAATAGGACAATCCATTTGGAAAGAATTCGTTGTTCAGTTCAAGAATGGAGTTTCCGCAAAACAGGTTCATGAAGGTCTACTAGAGAGCGATCTTCACGGAGGTCGAATTCTTACTGATGAGTTTCCATCCCTTGGTGAATCTATGCTTTTTTGTGTTACAGAGGTGCATAGTAAAGAGACTATAGACGAGCTTGTTCAAACGGTCGAGGAGATTGTGACTGTGGGAGGTGCAAACTGTTGAAGCATCGTAGTCTTGATGATACCAAAGTGCGACAAGCCAAGTGGGACGAACCACTGTTATTTGAGAGATCTAATCCCGGAGTAGTAGGTCACATCTTTCCAGCAGCTGAACCTGATGTAAGAAAAATCGTTGGAAAGCTTAGTGAAGTCATCCCTAGTTCCATGATTCGGAAAGAACAACCAAAGATTCCAGAGGTTGCAGAGCCTGGTATCGCACGACATTTCACACGACTATCTCAGATGAACTTCGCCGTCAACCTTGGTACCTATCCTCTGGGAAGTTGTACAATGAAATACAACCCTGCAGAGAATGATTGGGCCGCTAATACCCCAGGATTTGCTTGGCTTCATCCGCTTCAAGATTCATCCACGATACAGGGTGCTCTTGAGGTGATGTGGGAACTGGAACAGTGGCTTAGTGAAATCACAGGAATGGATGCCATTTCTTTACAACCTGCCGCTGGAGCTCAAGGTGAATGGGCTGGTGTCATGATGATGCGCGAGTATCATCGATGTATAACCAATGAATGTGATCAGCGAGATGAAATGCTAATCCCTGATGCGGCACATGGAACTAACCCTGCATCTGCTGCAATGGCCGGTTACAAAGTTGTAGAAATACCATCCAGCGATGATGGTCTTGTTAATCTTGAAGCACTCAAGTCAATTGCAGGTCCAAGAACAGCTGGATTGATGCTCACTAACCCAAATACGATTGGTGTTTTTGAAAAGGATATTGAAGAAATTACCGGAACTGTACATGATGCAGGAGGGTTGGTTTACTATGATGGTGCTAACTTCAATGCTATCATGGGTAAGGTCAGACCAGGTGACATGGGCTTTGATGTAGTGCATCTGAATCTTCACAAGACATTTTCAACACCTCATGGTGGAGGAGGACCCGGAGCAGGACCAGTAGGTGTTACTGAGAAACTAAAGGAGTTTCTACCTGTTCCACGAGTAGTGAAGAAAGATGATGGAAAATTCGTTCTTGATTACGATTATCCTCGGTCAATCGGGAAAGTGAAGGCCTTCTATGGCAACTTTGGTGTTCTTGTGAGAGCATATTCTTACATCTACTCACTTGGCACAGAGGGTCTTGAGAGGGCATCTGAAGTGGCTGTTCTGAACGCAAACTATGTTGCACATCATGTCAGTAAGATTCCAGGATTTACACTACCTTATTCACAGAATGCACCACGAATGCATGAGTGTGTCATCTCAGCCAAAGAATTGAAGGACAAGACAGATGTCACCGCAATGAACATTGCTAAGAGACTCCTTGATTTCGGGGTTCATGCCCCAACTGTCTACTTCCCGCTCATAGTCCCTGAAGCGTTGATGATCGAGCCTACTGAGACAGAATCACGCCAGGAACTTGATTTCTTCATATCCGTGCTGGAGAAGATATCAAAAGAGGCCCATGAAACACCGGACAGGGTGAAGAACGCTCCGTATTCCACAGCAGTTCCTCAACTTGATGAATACAGAGCCGCACATCCTAAGACCCTAACTCTTTCATACAGAATGTTTCTAGAACGGCAGAAAGAGAATGAAGAGAAATAGGTCACCGAAAGGGTTACAGGTTAGTTCATCTTAATGATGAATGATGATATTCAAGAAAGAAGCAGGACGTCATACCATTTTCTTGGATGTAAAGGAGATTGGTAAGGACCTTTTAGTTGCAATCTATGGTGGTGATGCTCACCATATCGGTGGCGCTGCTGTAGCATATCCGACACAAAGTCATTACAGGGATGCCACTACAGTTAGTGTGAGCACAATGACCTTGCCTGGGCACAAAGACTATGTTGTGGCAAACACTGCCGCGGAGAAGATTAGCAAGGCCCTTGAAATTCCCGCTATTGTGACCGTAGGTATCCATTATGATAATGCAACCAAGAAAGATATTGATAACATCATATCTGTCGTGGATGCCCTTGTTCAGGAAGTTATTTCGCACTATCAAAAGGCTGAATAGTCTACTCATTGTGAGCTTCACAGGTTAGATTATTGAGAGTCCTGTTCAAGTCATTTGGTCCAATACAAAGGTTGCTTGGAAAGAAAATCATGGAAGTGGAAGTTCCTGAAGGCTCCACTGTACGCCAAGTTGTCGACACAGTTGTTAAACAAAGTGGTGAAGACCTCGCCAAACTGATTATGGACCAAGACAGAATCAATGGAAATCTGATTGTCATATTGAACAGGAAAGATGTTGACACACTCGGTGGAATAGATATCATTGTGAGTGAGGGCGATGAGATTGCCATTCTTCCTCATGTTCAAGGTGGTTAGGTGCATAGGAGATGACCCACAGATTCTACCTGGAAACATACGGTTGTTCTCTCAATACAGCGGACTCAGACATAATTGTGGGACGTCTTCAGGAGCTAAAAATAGAACGTGTTCAAGAGATTGAAGATGCCGATCTGATAATACTGAACTCCTGTGGTGTGAAAGAACCCACAGAGGATAGGATAATCCACCGACTTGAAGAGTTGGCACGAGAGAAAAACCCGGTTGTGGTTACAGGCTGCCTTCCGCGAATCTCACTCGCTAGAGTAGAACGAGCAATCCCTGAATATGCAGCAATACTAGGCCCCCAGTCAATCGAATCATTAGCTTCAGTTATTCTCCGTGTTCTTGAGGGTGAGCGTGGTATCCAACACCTTGACTCTGATGAGGTTTCCAAGCTGAAATGGTTTGCAGGACCTCCCGAGAGTGTGATTTGTACTGTCCCAATCTGTGAGGGATGTCTGGGGAACTGTACATATTGTGCAGTGAAGTTTGCAAGGGGCCAGGTCAAAAGCTACTCTATCGAAGATATCAATCTAATCATTGAACGCTGTGTACACTTGGGATACCAGGAAATCAGACTCACATCACAAGATGCAGCTGTCTACGGTTCTGATACAGGAGAAACACTTGCGTCGTTGCTCCATGATGTTGGACAAATAGAAGGAACCCACAAGTTCAGACTGGGGATGTTCAATCCAAATCTCGTGCTAGATTCTATCGATGGTATCTTGCAAGCGATGGATAATCCACGTTTCTTCAAGTTCTTCCACATCCCTTTACAAACAGGTAGTGACAATGTCCTCAGTGCAATGAAGCGTCGGTACACAGTTGCTGAGTGGGAGGGAGTTGTACGTAAGATCCGTGACAGATTCAGAGATGCGACAATTGCTACTGATGTCATTGTGGGTTTTCCAAATGAGAGTGACTCTGATTTTGAACAGACGCTAGAAGTGATTAATAGAATACGACCCTCAGTTGTCAACATTTCGAAGTATGGTGACAGACCTGGGACACTGGCTTCAAAATCAAAAGACAAGGTGGATACTCACACGAAGAAACAGAGAAGCAGAACCCTGACATCTCTGGTCAATGAAATTCTTACAGAATCGAACGAATCTTGGGTGGGATGGTCTGGTTCAGTCATACTTACAGAAAAGGGGTCAACAGGTGGACTAGTTGGAAGAAACGAATCATACAAGACTGTGATTGTTCACGATGACTTGAGTCTGGGAACAACAGTGGATGTTGAGATTACATCCGCAAAGAGGACCCATTTGAACGGTGAGATCAAGCTCGAGATTTGATCTCTATATCAACGACCTTTCCTGATTCTGCACTCTTTCTAGCGGCTTCTACAATCTCCAAGGCGCAGAGAGCATCATCTATGCCAACTTTGGGAGTATCTCCTGTATTGATACATCTCAGAAAATCACTCAGTACTTCGCGTATAGGCTCTCCGTAGACTTTAATCGTAGCACCCATCTCAGGAAGTCTGATTGTATCACTTTTTGCTAGAGGTGCCTGATTCAGATGTTGGACCTTGATGATTTGACCAAAGAGGTCCAAAACCAAGCTGCCTTTAGTTCCAGACACATCCATGAATCGTCTTCTTCCAGCATACTGCCTAGAGAGATGGAAAAAGTGTTCTGTACCGCTCTCAAACTTTACCATGACAGTTCCACTGTTGTGAATGCCCCCGACAGTGTTACTCTGAGCATAGAGTTTTGCAGGACCTTCACTGATTCGCGCCATGATATCAAAATCATGAACTCCTATATCCTCGAATACATCTCCAAGCGAAGGAATTCTCTCTGGCGCAACGAACCCCCGCCTGTCATGAATTACTGTCAGTGGCTTTCCAATTGCATCCGTTTCAATGAGGGATAGCGCTTTTCCCACAATTGGATTATAAATCTCTGAATGAGAGATCAGTGTGACGATATTCCTCTCTTTGACTATCTTCGCAACTTTCTTACCATCCTCAAGTGTGCTAGCAAGAGGTTTCTCTATCAATAATCCACGAATACTATCGTAGTTCGTGGCAACCTCCTCTGCTATTGTAGCATGAGTTGGTGTTGGAGTTGCAATAATGACCCCTTCTGGGTGAGTGTCTTCTATCATACTCGCAAAATCTTTGAATGCTTTCACTTTGTAGGTCTTAGCCACTTGTTCTGCAGCAGACAAGTCCATGTCTGCAACACCTACAAGGACACCCATATCGCTGAGTATCCTGGCATGAACACTGCCCATGTTTCCTATTCCAACGATACCGATTCTTCGAGATGACATCGTCAAACACGCCTCTACGTTCCAGACTGGTCGCGTAATTATCGACCTTTATACATTCCCATCGTTCATGAGTTGTCTATGAATTGCATAATATATTCACTTTTTCTTGGAGAAAGCGACGTTCGTTCTCATTACGGTCTTATATTGACTACAACGAACTGAGGTATGAATCCAAGATTCAGCACATCTTCAAGGACTCGCCACCGATAATACCTCTCTGAGATCGCGATGCCAGCACGTTGAGTTCCCTAACACTTCAGAAGACGACTCCCTCCCACGGACCCACCCATGTAAGAGGTGCGATATCGCCTCATCGTATCTGGGTGGGTCCTATTACATACGCATTCTTGTGAATCACGGTATTATTCTATTCCCCTAGGATATGAGCCCAAGACCTTGACAAAGAGTGATCTGTTTCTCAGTCCATTTAATGCTTCGGCACAAATCTGCTCATTCATGTGTCCATCAAAGTCCAAGTAGAAGTTGTATTCCCACAGATTTTGTTTAGTAGGTCTCGACTCAATCTTAGTCATGTTGATGCCCCGATTAGCGAGTTCTCCTAGAGATTCATAAAGTGCTCTTGGAACGTGTTTTGTCGAGAAGATTATCGAGGTCTTATCATTCCCAGTAGGAGGCAGTTCGTTTTTTGCAAGTACAAAGAAGCGAGTGTAGTTATTCCGAGTATCAGCGATATCCTGTGCCAATATCTTCATTCCATAAATCTCAGCAGCTCTCTCTCCTGCAATAGCCGCAGCAGTTGTCAATCTCTGCTCCTTGATCATCTTCACGCTTCCAGCTGTGTCATAGGTGGATACCATCTCGATACCAAGTCGTTCCAAATAGTTTCTACACTGTCCCAGAGCTTGAGGGTGCGAGTAGACGACTTTGACTTCTTCCAAATCGGTTTCAGGATCTGCTATTAGACAATGTGATATTCTCAGAGCTAGCTCACCGCACACCTTCAAATCATATTGAAGAAACAGATCATATACTTGGTTGACACTACCCTCAATCGAATTCTCTATAGGAACCACTCCATACTTGGTACTATCAGTCCAGACAGCCCTAAAGACATCAGAGAAGTGCTTCTTTGGTTTTGGTCTAGCTGTAGGACCAAAGATTCTGTAAACCGCAGTTTCACTATAAGCACCGGGTTCCCCCTGAAATGCAACTTCCGCGTGTTGTTCCCATTCAATCATTATTCAATCTCCTACGTCATGTTTTGAACATCTTATAACGCTGTGTGCTTATCAACCGAATAAACTCCATCCTGCAATTAAAAAAATGATTATCTAGGCGAAAGAGGCCGCTGTGCACAAGTTCATAAGGAGTTAGTATGAGAAGCTTCTTGCAGGTACACGAGAAGCGAGATGCGCTTCCTATCATCGGAATTGTAGAGGGTCTTTTTTCAGGCATCGCAAATTTCACAGAAGGACACGCTAGTTTTGACGACTTGCAAATCGCATAAAGCGAGTGAATAACAATGGGTTATGAAGAACGTGAGCCAATTGAGGCTACAGTGGCTGAATTAAAGCCACGAATGAAAAATGTCACCATTTCTTTCAAGGTGATGAGTATAGGCGAAACACGCGAGATTGAATCCCGCAGAGATGGATCATCTCATCGTGTCTGTGATATCACTGTTGGTGATGCAAGCGGAATCGTTCAGGTTCCACTCTGGGACGACACTATTGATGCCGTTGAAGAAGGTTCAAGCTACGATCTAACAAATGGATACACTGGACTCTTTCGAGGAAACTTACGATTGAATGGCGGTCGTTACGGTAAACTCGAGGCAGCAGCAGAAACCATCGAAGAAGTCAACGAAACAGTTGATATGTCAGCTGAAGAG
>SOKL01000149.1 GCA_004376265.1 Candidatus Thorarchaeota archaeon | reverse complement strand
GGCTTACCAACTTGTCTCCAATGGTACATTGAAGTGTATGCCATCTCAAGTGCAAAACCAAGTTCTTCTTCCGAGGGCGCTGTTTTATCTAAGACTGACCAAATCCCACCATTTGTTTTGATTGCGATTTTTTTGTGAAATTCGTTCAGCGTCAACTTTTCGTCATCTGACATCTTATTATCTCCGAAAATAATGTGCATTGATTTTAGGATAGATATTTAACTATTGTTATGTATCAAAAGCTAGTCACATATTGTGACCACAATTTGTGCCCCTGTTTTATAAACAAAAAATAGTGGTAGAATCTTGGAAATACCAACGCAAGTGGTTTAAGGATGTTCTATCTTTTTAATTCTCTGCGTTGGATTGGAGTAAAGATGATGAGACCAATAGATGAAGATGAGGCTCCTGCTACTGATGACATATCTGAGGATGTAGAAGAAGAGGAGGCCGACATTGAAGAAGAGATCACAATACGTAGACGCGGAAGAAGACGAAGAAGATCAAAGGGTAAACAATATGGATCTTTAGGCAGTATGATTGCATGGATGGCTTTCCTGATAATCTGGCTATTCTTCTTTGCAAGCGGCTACGGGCTTTTTGAAAACATTGCAGTTGTTCTAGTAGCACTACTAATTGTTGGTGCTTTGAATTCCTTGATGTGGATTCCGCGGGGAGGAGGCGGAAGGAAAGCTAGTACAAGTGCAGTTAGTGGAGTTATCTGGTTAATCTTTCTGATGGTGTGGTTTGTGTTCTTCTCAAGTGGATTTGGATTGTATGAAAACATTGGAATTGCACTGGCATCATTATTGATGATTGGTGCTGTCAATGTTGCGTTATGGGTCCCCTCTGCCACTGATGGTGGTGCAGGCGCTCGGTTCAGTGCACTTGGAGGAATAGTATGGCTAATATTCATTGTACTTTGGCTTCCATTTGCAAACGATTTCTCACTCATATACCCAATCAACGCATACCAGAATACTTCTATCATAATGACATCATTCCTGTTGATGTTTGCAGTGGTAGTAGCTCCTTGGAGAGGGGAAATCAGAGTAGATGTTGACGGTGAACCTGGACTTTATTCTCGTGTGAGAGGTTCATTGGTCGGATTTGTGTTGTGGATTGTATTCATCGATGTCTGGTTCTGGTTCCTAGCTGGGAACTTTACTGGAAATCAGAATGTTGCTGTAATCCTACTGTCATTCGCGATATTCTGTGCAATCATGGTAGGAATGTGGTTGCCCTGGTCACGTCGAAGAGGTGAGGGTCCAGAGAGTTGGTTATCGATTGGACTAGCATTTGTTTGGGTAATAGTCCTTGCAATCTGGTTTTGGTTCTTTGCTGACTCATTCGACGCATATCAGAATTTTGCAGTGTTCCTAGTTTCACTTTTGGTCATGGCCGCAATAAGTGGCGGTGGTCAGTGGAAGAAGTACCGTGATTTTGAATCTATGGACTGGGATGACTGAAGAATACTCTGTGAAATCTTGGAAAGGCAGGACTATCCTGCCCTTCCTTCTCATTTTATTTCGTTAATATGCAAGCCATCCGCCATCAACAGCTAGTGTATGCCCTGTAATGTATTTAGCATCATCACTCGCTAGGAAACAAGCAGCTCCGCGGATCCATTCATTCTCAGCAAACATGGGTAGTGCTGTTCGTGGAGCAACCACCCGATTTCTGAGTTTATCATCTTCCATAACTCCAATTGACATTGCGGTTGGGAAAAATCCTGGTGCAATGGCGTTCACGCGTATATTATATTTGCCAAGCTCAACAGCCAACGCTTTAGTCATTGTGACCATTCCGCCCTTCGACACGTAGTAACTTATCTCAGTGAATTCAGTTCCACCAAATCCAAATGTTGATGTTATGTTGATGATGGATCCTGATTTCTTTGGAATCATTACTTTTGCAACCTCACGACTTCCTACGAAAGCAGAAGTCAGATTCACATTCATTACAAGGTTCCAGTCATCTAAAGTCTGTTCAATCAGTGGTTTAACTACGTACATACCCGCGTTGTTAACCAATACATCCACTGTCCCGAACTCTTTCACAGTACTTTCGACTAGTTTGATGATATCGGATTCTTTTGCAACATCCGTCTTAATGGGAAGTGCCTTCACGTCATACTTACTAGTCACATCATCAGCAATTTTCTTCAGGAGCTCTTCTCTCCTTGCACCAAGAACTACATTAGCACCAGATTCTGCATATGCATGAGCAAACTGCTCACCGAGACCAGCAGATGCACCTGTGATGATTACTACCTTTTCATCTAGATCATATTTTGTCATGTCCTACACCTGTACAACACTATGATTGAATGGCAAGGACAGACTCCCTATTAAGTATCAACTTCATTCTGGAGTTCATTATTCGAAAGGCTACTCGTCTTTTGTTTCCGAAGTTGATAGAATCTAAGGAGACCAATAGGAATCACAATTACCAACCATATCAAAATGTCACCAATTGTTGACATGAGGATACTGACATCCAATGGATCGAGCCACATCTGGCCGAGTTTCATCATCTTAACTAATGGAAATACAAGAATTAAACCGAAAACTTGTTTCAGCTGAACTGAATCGACTCTGCTTGCAAGTCTAGAACCTATTTGTGCTCCGAGAAGCATTCCAACGCCTAGTGAAACCGCATAATAGGGATTGATGAATCCATTGGCAAAATTCATGGCAGTTCCAGCTGAGGCTGTAAACATCATTGTAAACATCGAAGTGGCAACAGCTGCATGCATTGGTAGGCCCATCAGAACCGATAGAACCGGAACGATGACTGCTCCTCCACCAATTCCAAGGAGCCCTGCAGAAACCCCTCCGATGAAGCCACCTACAAGCGAAATTATTAATCTCTTATCCGTCAGATTGGACATGTCATATCTCGCTAATTCTGAGGTGATATCCCCTTTCTTGCGTCTGATCGCAAACAACATCTTGATTGCTACGGGCATTAATAAAACACCGAAGATTAAGCGAAGCGCGTAAGGGCTTTCAATCATTGTCCTAAGTATCACACCGATTAGAGACCCAGGAACTGTGGCAATTGCAAGAAAGAGTCCTACTTTTGGTATTATTGGACGTGGGTTCTGTCGCCAATATGCAATACTACTTGCAACCGCAAGAAAGAGAGCCGCAACGAGGGCTGTCGCAGGCGCAAATTGTTCATTCAATAAGAAGACAATCATCAGGAGTGGAGTATTGAAGATCCCCCCTCCAATTCCAACCATTGATGAAATCGTTCCAACACCAATGGCGAATATGGCAATAATGGTTGCTTCCATTATCATTTCTTGCATCGCAAATCAATCCGATAAACGATGAGCAATCAGACCACTACTTAAGGAATGTTATACGAAAGTTGCGAATTTACATCATTCCGGAGTCTTGCGACGAGATAAACAATACATTCCTGAAAAGAGAATAAACACTCCAAGAAACATGGTAATTGCTCCAAAGTCTTGTTCAACAAAATCGAGTGCATTTGCGTTTAAGAACAGGCCGAGAGCAATTATTGCAAAACCAATGATTGAGGAGATGATTCCAGGTCGTGTGTCGAACTTCATAAAAGCTGGCGTCTGGTCTCCACCGGGAATTACAGGCGCATCTGAGAGTTTTATCTCGCTTTTGTAGAAACGCTCACCATCATCTGTTATTGACCCGTGAATCGTTCCAGTTGCACAAAGATCCTCGATGAGTTTTATTATTTCTTCAGGAGAGATTTCAAGTATATCTCCCATAATTCGGATTGCACTGACATTTTCTTTGTTCACGAGTATAACGAGTTTTGACTTGTTATCTATCATCAACTTTACAATCCGCAGTGAAACGCTCATCACCAGTCTATATTTCTTTTACCCATGAAGTAACCGTCTGACATTTTTGGAAAACAGGTTATGATTTGATAGCCCAAAAAATGACCTCGCTTAAACTAGTTTCATAAACTCCGTTCTTTGGGAAGAACTGTTCAAGAACTAGTTTAACTTCATTCCCTTCTATGACACCCAATTCTGGAAATAGATTAGCTGCAGTAACCTGAATAAACTCGCCCAATGCAGGTTTCTCTAATTCATCAAACAAAGCGAAGGGCACTCGGATTTTCAATAATCCTCTTCGCATTAAGACTCTCTTACACTCTGCAATAACCTCAGAATATATTCCAAGCTCGGGCAACCCATTGAACTGAATTGTTGAGAAAGTCTGATCCTTAGCTTTGAATTTAATAGGATTCTCTCCTACAGATTCAAATTTGATTCCAGTCTTACTCAACATCTGATCTGGCCCCAATATTGAGATAGTTGATTCTTCCGTAGTTGAACTTAATTCTCGAATTGTTTCGATGTCATCAGATGTCATCTTTGGGAATGCTGCAAACATAATACGTCCCTTGGTCTTTCGCTTTTCCAGTTCCTTTGGAAAATCATACAACTTTTGAGGGTCTGATTTTCGATATGCAGCATAGAAATGCAATATGGTTTCAATACTACTCTTGAGATTTTGTCGCATGTGAGTTTCAGCTTCTGGTCCTATTTCATACACTCGGCGGTTAGGTCCAAGTGGTCCTGGCTGTAGGGCACTGACAACGAGACCATCGTTCTCCATTGCCTTCAGTAGTTTGGGTAATCTGGTTCTCCTGGGGTCGGAATAATCTGTCAATGAATAGAGGATATCGTATATTGATGAGGGATGTTTGTCCAATGCTTGGAGTATCTTACTGATCAATTCAGACCTAGCAGTTTGCAATCTCGTTTCACCTCAATCGATTCAGAAATTGCATCAAGGACTTAATATTCAGACGTTTCACGTAATATCTCAAGAACCAGGCGTAACTGCGTTGATGGCTTCTCTTATTATGCAAAGCTTCTTTTTACATCGAGGGCTCTTCTGGTGAAGTTCTGTCAATCATGCGGTTTAGCAATGGATGATAAAGAATTAGAGGATTCAGATAATTGTTCGTCCTGCAATGATTCAGAAGCAACAATCACTTCTGTCCGAAAAAGCATCTTGAACTTTTGGAATAGTAGAACTGAAGCAAAGAAAAACGATGGAGATTCTTAGATTCCCGCCGCTTCAAATACCATCTTTACTAGCTCTATGAAGACTTCTTGAATATACGCGCCCATCTTAGATATCATGAATAGTTAGGTTTTAGTTTCTTCTTCCATCATCATATTGAGTAGCTTGACGAAAGCTTCCTGAATATTCTCGCCAGTTTTTGCACTTGTTTCCAAGAAGATCGATGATACATCCATTTTCTCTTTGAAGTACCGAATAAACTCCAAACCTTCTTGAGTTGAAATAAGATTCTCATTTGAATCCTCTGACCGAAGATCGATCTTGTTTGCGATAATTGCAGTAGGGGGAAGTTTTCCGACATATTTGAAAGCCTCAACGAGCCATCTGGATGAGTTGAAAAACGATTCACGGTCAGTGATCGAATAGACAAGTATTATAGAACTACATCCGTGATAGTAATGTCTTCTCACGCTTTCGAAGCTTGCCTGACCTGATAGATCCCAGATTATCATCCGATGAGTTTCACCTTCATGGTGCACGTATTTCTGAGCAAAATCAACTCCGAGAGTAGCAATATGACTTGTAACGAATCCCTCCCCTAAATATTTCCTACGTATACTAGTCTTTCCAACAGCAGCGTCGCCAATCAAAACCGTTTTCCATATGCCGTCCTTGGATGTGTAGGTCATTGCAGCAATCCCCCGCTTCGTTTGAATCATGAAACAATTATTCAAACCCTAATAAGGAATACGACATCTCTTGGTTTTAGATCACCTAATTCTAACTGCTATCTTGATTGGATATACAGTCTAAACAATCAACACTACTAAGATGACTCCTGATACTGTTAGTAGAATTCCCAATATTGACCTGAATGTGACTTTCTCTTTCAGAAAGACTATCGAAATTGGTAGAGCAAATAACGGTGATATCGAACCAAGGACTGAGGCTACTGATGCACCTATCATCTTCACAGCATATGTATAGAGAAGTGAACCCCACGCCATTCCGAAAAAGGCAGCTACGAGTATTATCTTTGTTGCTTTCCGTGTTGGTTTTGGCATACCCCTACGAACGGAACCAAGAAACAGGGGTGCGATGATTCCTGCGCCAAATATCATTCGCACAAAATTCGCATCAATTGGATCTACTTCCGCAACTCCAATCTGAAGTAGAACACTTCCCACAGACCAACACAGAGCACTGAAAAGAGCTAGAAGGAGACCGACTCTGTCCAAGCTGCTTGTATTTTCCTCATCATTCGATGTCGAAGCTTGTGCTCTGGATACCAGGATTACTCCAACTACTGCTAACATTATACCAACGAAACGTGTCCAGAGAATGACTTCATCGACAACAAATATTGCGATAATGTAAGTTGAGATCGGAAATGTAGCAGCTATTGGAAACGCATATGAGACTCCGATTCTCTCTTGTGATGTTAGATATGCGATATCCCCAATTATGAGACCTATAGTCACGGATGCAGCAAGATAGATGATTGCATTAAAGGGTATGAAAAATGGAGTCGTACGAAATGGCAACATTACTAAAACTGCCATCACTGCCAAAGACATCCAAGTTTTCAGGGTCGATATGGCAAGAGGTGTTGCTTCGTCACTTTGCGATTGGTACACATTTGTGGCGACTGCCCAGAGAAAAGCAGCAATGAGACCAATTGCACTTCCAATGAGGAGGTCTGTTGAAGATTGCATCTGAATAATAGTTGAAGTAGACCGCAACTAAAGTGTTGCTGAACCAAACTCTCACATATGGGTTACCACTTGGAAAGTTACTATAGAATCAGTAACTGTCCGAATTATATAGCAATGTGAAACAAAGACATGAATGTCCAATCTTTCTTTATAATCGGATTATTGGATGCGTCTTTGTAGTATACCCGGAGTGACGGAACGCGCCCCGTCACTTCACCTTCTTCTCTTTTTTGATGTCTTACGAAAAAAGTCCATTCTGCGAACTGAAACCTGTTTCAGTCAGTACTTCCTCAAAGTTCCGCACACGGGGGTCGGCAATAACAGTCCCAGGAAAGAGAATCAGTGGTGTGATCTTCGATACGAGTCCTGACTCAATGGTTTTACTCTTGACTATCTCTACTTCTTGAACATGATTAACTGTGAAATTGAAAAATAAAGTTGGTTCTACCACTGATACATATTCTCGTAAATAGATGTCCGAAAATGAATCCTGCAGCCATTTTGCCACATGTTCCTGACTAGTTTTCCCTACATTCCATTGAATCTTAGCTAACACCTCTATCTTTGATTCTTTCATGTAATCTGATGCATTGATTGTAAATAGAACTGTTTCACTCTCCCTCATCAAATTGATTGAATCGATTACGGTATTTGTTTCTGAACTTGTCATCTCTGCGATGTCCGCGACACTCATCCTTGGGTTTCTAATCAAGCATCTCAATATTTGCTTATGAACATCGGTTAACTCAAGCTTTCCTCCCCAGTATCGCGAAAATCGTGAGTACATCTCAACATAGCCAATCCCAGGAAGACTCCTAAGCATCAATGCCAATTTGGAGAGTTCATCCTGTTCAAAATAGAAACTGAATATTACATACTTATCTTCCAGAGCCCTGTAACATTTCCAGACAGATGGATTACTTGCCAAAACTTTGAGGATGTCTTTCTCCTTTGGAACAATATCAAAATCAAGTATTGCGATCGATAACTCTTCATTAGTTATCAAAGGACTGAGCAATATTGCGAAGTTATGTATCACATCTGTTTTCAGTAGCATATCAATCCGATTTTTCACTTCATATGCTGAAACTCCTGTTCTCTTTGAGAGTTCTTGAAGACCAATCCTACAATTGATTGCCAGATAGTCTACAATTTTTCGGTCTATGGAGTCCATATACAGCAGTCATCCCGGAATCTGAGGGATAGTTGCTACTTCTTTTCAAGATATGAAGGTAGCGAACTCACCATCTCGATTATATGAGGAGATTTTCAACAGATTATTTAAGTCGCCTTTTGATTTGTAGGATTTGAGAAGAGGTAGTATGTCTAAAATCTTAACAAGCCGCATTCTGACATTGCTTGCTCGCGAGTATGAATACTCTCAATCTCTCCATTCTGAGAAGGAAGACATGATGAGCAAGCTCAAAGTAGATGACGTAACTTCATTCGATGCGGCGCTTCAAACGTTAAAGGAAAATGAATTGGTCAATCTGTGGATAGATCCACGAGGAAAGATCAAGCTTGCCAAGATTACTTGGCGTGGGATAAACGAGATTGGTGAAGTGAATCTTCGTTACGGTTTGGAGGTGAAATAAGTTGGAAGAACTACCTTGGTGGACTGAGAGGAACAAGAAGTTCGCAGCTGAAGTCGAGGAATTCGTGAACTCAGAGCTGCGGCCACTTGCAGACAAGATGGACCACAATCAAGCTATGGAAATTCAATGGGACATCAGCAAGTTTGTTGTGGACAAAGGATTCCATCCCCTGGCCATGCTCGTAGAGGAAGAGCACGGGGGTCGAGAGGAGGGTTATACAGGCTATACAATCCTCAACGAGGAGCTTGGAAGATGTTACCTCAACATCAATCCGTTGCTGACAACAGTTTTCGGAGGAGGTCCTATTCACCTCTTTGGCTCTCCAGAACAAAAGGAGAATTTCTTGACGCCAATGCTGAAGGGAGAGAAATGGACAGCTATCTGTGTCACGGAGCCAGATGTTGGGAATGACGCTTCTAATGTTCAACTCTTTGCAAAGAAAGATGGAGATGAGTATATTCTCAACGGCTGGAAACGATTCATAACCCTCGGTTCAAAAGCTGACTATCTGATGACTTACACTGTTACTAATCCTTCACCAGAGGCCCAAGCTACG
>SOKL01000135.1 GCA_004376265.1 Candidatus Thorarchaeota archaeon | reverse complement strand
AAATTCCTCTACGATCCACTGAGAGAATGGTTTCCTACCATTGCGCTCATCCATCAGAGAATCACAGAGTTCTCCTGTATTGAACATCTCTGGTTTTGACGTCTGTGTTAATGCAGATTTCACATGCCGTAGGACTTTCTCTCGTGGTTTGGTCTTTGGAGCAGTCTTCTCAGGTAACATTCGAAGAGTTCCTTTCAGGAAACACCAAGCACAATCATATGGACAACCATATCCCCACTTCAACTCCATGAAGTGAGGGCATATGACATCAGACGGCTTCTTTGGATATGGAGTGTGTTCAAACCGTTTAACTATTGAGCCACAACTAATTCTCTGCAGTCTTTTTTCAGATCTTCCAGACAGCATCTTATACTTTACAAAATGTGCCTTTAATGGTTTAAATTCTTCAAAAGTTGAATCAAGAGTGGTATCTTTAGGTTGATGCTTTGGTACACTATTGACCATTCCCATCTCTCCTCAAGTCCGCAAGTCCAACTAATTCTGATTCAATCTTACTAACAAGGTTATCTATCATATCCATTTCCCCCCTATACCTTGAGTTCTATTCCCTTCACGGTGATTTCGTAAGGGATTATGTCCATAGAATGCATGGTTTCCCTCATCTTCACAATGCGGAGTTGTCGTCGAACCTTTTCTCCAAGTTCGTTGTAGGTCAATCGAATGAAACCATGGGCTACGTATCTCTCCACCCCAACTCCAGCAGCCTCTAATTCAGAGTTCAGCAATGTTGTGAGTTTCAGTCTTGATAACAGTGCGGCCACCGTTAGAACAGCCTCTCGACGCTTTTTACCCTCCTGTTCATCGAGGAGTGCGGATACTGGATCAATCACAAGACGAGTGGCGTGAATGCTCTTTTGAGCCTCCTCGATTCTATCCATCACCGTCTTGATGTCGAACTTCCCTACAGGTACAGCAAATTGAAGGGTTGGTCGAATTCCCAACCTTCCCGAGAACGCATCCACGATTATCAACTGGTTAAGGTCTATGTACTTCTTGAGGTTCCACCCGAATGCTGCAGCCTCATCAATTAGATCCTGTGGATTCTCATCAAGACAGACAAAGATGCCCGGTTCAGGATTTTTGTTGTGCAGGATTCCCGCTACAAGAAAATGTGTAGCGAGTGTTGTCTTGCCTGTTCCTGGAGGTCCTTCGATCAACACAGTCCGCCCACGAGGTATCCCTCCGAGCAGCATCTTATCAAGCTCAAGGATACCAGTGTTACACCTGTCATCACGGGGCAATCTCAATCCACTCCCGACTCATGCTTGGATGTTTGAGCAACTGCCAGTGATATGCAACCCTCTTACCGTTCTGATGACGTTCGACTTCCAAAGTCCTCTCAGCAACATATTCCAGTGTTGCTAGTCCCTGTTTTGTGTGGACATCTTTTGCAACCAGAACGAGGAATGGGCTGTCTGTAAAATCTCGAGCAATGACCCTCAGGCATCTGACTATTTCTTTATCATCCACTTCCTGAGCTACGAGATCGGAAGGGGACCACCATATCCACCATTTTGCATCGGTCAATGACTTCTTCATACGTTTGAAGTGGCTCAAGAAACCGTGGATGTCTGCAGGATTATCGATCACAGTTTCATTCTCTAACTCACTGATTCGACCTCTGAGTGCTGTCTGTGCAGTAAGTGCATGACCAGCAGCGTCAACCAGTTTGATGTCTGGTGATGATTTCTCATGGCGTATTGGTTTGGAATGAATCAGAATCCCTGGGCCTTCTTTCCTAACTGCTTCCAAGATTTGATTCAGGACTGCGTATTCTGCATCAACGTCAAACTTGACCAGACCCAAACCGGACTCCGCACACCAATCTTGCAGTGTGATGTTATGGTCCATGTTCCGCTTCCCCCTTTCTCAGTGAAAATTTGCTGAAATCAGGAACTCCATTTGCAAAATCAAGACTGGTGACCTCGATGTTCTCTCTGGCAATATTCTGTTCGTTGTAGAGTGTATCAATGAGGTGGTTAATATTGAAGGTCATAGTCACGCAGTTGATTCTCAAAAGATCACAATCCGAGTCAGTGTGATAATAAAAACAGATAGGCGCGTGTCCAATTCCAGCCTGAAAGTGTTCCTTTAATGCGTCTACGGTAGACTCCAACTCACCACTGAACTTGTAGTCTTCTGGATTTATTCCTACCTGAATCAGATACGGTCTCCCAAAGGTTTCGGGGCGTACCAAAGGGAGATAATCTTGGACTATCCCATCCTCTTCCAGTGCTTGGATTCGATGCCGTGCTGTTGATCGTGGAATCTCAAGGGCTCGGGCAAGTGTCGCAGGGAATCCTCTTGCACAGTTACGAAGTGTGAGTAGTGTGTCTTCTTTCTGAGTCTTTAGCAAACCTCGCCTTCCTCCCTATCAATCCCATCCAACTTAGCCAGTTTTCGTTCAGTTTCTTCTCGTCTTCTCTCTGAGATACGTCCAGGTTCTTCATCGAGAGATTTCCGACATTCGGGTGTTAGTTCTGTA
>SOKL01000383.1 GCA_004376265.1 Candidatus Thorarchaeota archaeon | reverse complement strand
TGAGAGAATGACCAAGGATGGAATGGGTCATTATTCACGTCCCAAACAACAGGAGGATCTTGCGGTCACAGAACTTCCAACCCATGTGAAAGGACTTGAAAACCCAACTGAGGCCATGGAGAATGTCATTCGATGGTTGGTCAAGAATGGTTATTCTGACGAGGATATCTCAAAGATAATTGGTCAGAATGCACTGAGGTTACTTGAGAAAGTCTGGTAAATTGTGCAGTGATAGAGCAATCCATCACCCATCTGGGTTAACACCAACATCTACGTTTCTTCCAGTGGTCATTAACTTTGATATTACCTCTGACCAGGTAGCCATATGGATCAAAACCCGCCTCATATTCAACAAGACCATTCTTGTCAAAGATTCGTATCTGGATTACATCATCCTCGTGTGATTTCTTATTGTCCCAGACATCAACTCTGATTCTATAAGTTTCACCTGACCAATGTTTCCAGTGTTTCCAATGCTTTCCATGTTTGTGCTGACTAATTCTACATTCTGCTTCAAAGAACGCGTGATTTCCATCAATGGTGAAACCGAGAATAACAGTACTCCTCACAAAGTAGGTCCTTTCATTCACTCTATAAGTTAATTTCAAGAATCCTTTCAGAGTACCCTTACCATTGTATTTCACATTGAATACGAAGAACACTCTATTTCCGTCTTCGTCCCTAATCCATCCAGAACCTTTTGCTGATCCACGCACAGGTTCGTAGATGATTATAGTTGCATCAGAGTCAGGACCGTAATAGTAGCTGTTATCCACAGGATTGAAACTAACAACCACTAGATACTCACCAGCAGCTAGGTTAGGAATCTCAACAATTGCTAGTCCCACACCCTCAACATCAGTGGGTTCAACCATAATCGGACCAGTGTCATAAACAGCTTCTGATGATAGATACAGAGTAAATGTAACGTAGATTCTGGTTAGGTCACCCCAATAACCATCATCTTCATCGAATATTGTAGCCATCAGAGTGATTGTGTCGTCCGATGTGGGAATGATTGTCCTACCGGTGTACACTACATGAGCATATTCCTTGGCTATGACAAACTCACACGTTGCGGATGAATCAGGATAGTCAATGTCTCCAGCAAATGATGCTGATAGAGTGTAGAGACCAGGCTGTTGGTCTAGGATGAGGATATACGATGCAATTCCTGATGAGTCTGTGAATGCACCCCCTGTTTGTGTACCGACTGTAAAGACTATCCACTTACCCGGTATAGGCACTCCTGTCAATACGTCTATCAATCGTGCTTCAAGATAGACTGGATCAGAATACGCACCAGTCGTTTCACCTGATAGTTCAATCAATGTTCCTGGAGGCGTGGTTTCAACAATTGTGACTGTATTCAAGAGGTTACTAGTTTCTTGGTCATCCTCTCGATCAAGATCATTGTTGTGAGCAGTTACATTGATTGTATAATCACCGGCTGAACTGGGAACAGCATAATCACCCTCGATAGTTCCTACGTCAACTCCATCAATCGCAACAACTATTGAATCAACTTCGCTAATCGAGTCAGATACAATGATATTCCAGAAACCAGGATTGACATCTGTCGCGTCACCTACATAGGTGATGAAAATTGAAGGACCTGTTATGTCGTCATCAACAATAGAGACGGAGTCTGATGAGGTGCTGGTCTCTTGGCCACTGGGTCCATTACCCAAGTCTACATTGGTAGCTGTGACTGTGAGGGTATGTAGACCTAATGAATTAGGAACAGCGTAAGTTCCAGCAGAAGTCCCAACGACGATACCATCAATCACAACACTAGTTGAATCAACACCGCTCTCTGGATCTTCTACTGATACCGTCCATGTGCCAGGGTCTCCGTCTGTTCCTGCTCCAGTAAGAGTGATTGTTATGATTGGACCAGTTGTATCATCTTCTTCAATGACGTCGGAAAGATAGTAGTTATGTTGTGTAGATTCAACCACACCAATTCCATCGCCTCCTGACTCAAGTGCAACCTGGGGGGCCACATTCAATAATACAAGAACTAATGCTAATGAGACAACAAACAGGCCGATTTTCTTTTTCGTATGCAAGCACACTCTCTCCCGGTTGCGATGATGGAGCACAAGCTTGGTTATGCAAGTCGATGGATGGTGAAATAAGCACCAGAGGAAAATTATCTCTCCTTCGCAACATCAAAAATAGTACTTGAGAGATTCTTATTAATGCTAGTTTCAGATGGTTTCTGACGTTTTTTAAGCAAAATGGGTGAAAAATGGTACATTCTCTCCATTTTCAGGACCTAATAAAGAAACAAATCTCTCATTCAAAGGAAATCAAACGGAGTCAGTACTCTATTTGGAAAAATTGCACCCCATAAGAAGCTACATATTAAGAGGGGTGTTCGTTTCTATTCAGGCGGGTTCATCATGCAGACCATAATGTCAATTTTCCCAGTCATCGCAACGGTAGTCGCGGTAATATTCGCAATCTTGTTGTTGAAACAGTATTTGCGCCGGAAGAGAATC
>SOKL01000209.1 GCA_004376265.1 Candidatus Thorarchaeota archaeon | reverse complement strand
TTCGCTTTCTGACGGCGCTGAATTTTATCTCTATGGAACCTCGCCATTGTTGAAAGATACAGATTCCGATTTGATTGGAGACTATGACGAGATAATGGTCTACGGAACTAGCGGTACGCTTGCTGATTCAGATTTCGATCTGTTAAATGACTATGAAGAGATATTCCAGTACGGAACCGACCCTCTCAATGAAGATTCAGACATGGATTCCATCAGTGATTACGATGAAGTGGTCACCTATGGTTCAGATCCCCTTTCAGTTGATGGAGATCTGGATGGACTAAGTGATTATCTTGAGATTTTCACGCACCACACCCAGCCCAGGAACAATGACTCTGACGGGGATTTGATCTCAGATGGGATGGAAATTAATGTCTATGGGACTTCGCCGCTGTTAGCGGACACGGACCAAGATCTGGTTGACGACTACACAGAGATCTTCGTGCTCGGTTCAGATCCAAACAATCAAGATTCTGATTCAGATGGTTTGCTAGATGGGGTGGACTTCATGCCAACCATGCACTGGATAGTCCCGATGATTGGAATTGGTGTTGTTATATTCATAGCAGCTGTGGGTGTGAAACGGTTCCGTGAAACGTACATGGTCGAGGAGTTTGTGACCACCGCAGACCCTGCGAGTCTAGGTCTCGAACCTGGAATGGACATTGTTGTAGAGTACAAGATACGTGAAGGTCGAGTGATATTCGGAGTTGTCGTGAGGAACGGTTCTAAGAACCCGATGCAGAACGTACAGGTGATACTGGGAGTGCCTGACCTGACTGATGACATCAAGACAGAAAATCTTGGCACCGTTGAGCCGGACACGGTCTCAGTGGCTCAGATTCAGTTCGAGCTGCAGCCGGGGGCCGAGGGTGAGCTTGTGGGCATGATCGAATACGACAGTGTCGAGGGTGAACACAGGATAGTGAACCTGAAGCCTGTCAAGATTGTGGCGTAGACAAGAATCACACAACTTAAGGGTCAGGGTCGATTGCGGAGTGGATTATGTCACAAGAAATCTATAGTGCTGTCTTCTGGGTCTTTGCTATAGTTTCAACATACCTGCAGGATAAGAGCTCGTTAGGGGAGAAGAAGGTCGTATCCATGACCACTCTGGTCAAAGTCATTCCTGCACTTAGTGCAGTGGTGTTTGTCATTCTATTCCAACCACCAACCATGTTCACTATCCTGCTGGCAGCGGCACTGGTGTTCTGTATGTTTGGAGACGTTGGGATGGAGGCAGATCTTGTTCCGGGAATAGGTATGTTTCTGATCGGCCACATATTTTACACCGTTAACTTCCTGTGGCAAGCTAGCATAGTAGGCCTAGCGACTGGGCCATTGACAGTGTCCATCGTCTGTATGGGTTTGATGGTAGTGTATGTCTTCATGATGATTAGGTGGCTTCAATCTTCAGGTCCTGAATTACCACCATTTATCCTTCGAGCAGGTACGCTGTATTTCCTCTTGATTTCAGCAACCCTCAGTACATCTTTGCTCCTTTGGCTTGTTTCGGGCACACTTCTTGGATATCTTCCGGTTCTTGGTGCACTCATCTTCATAGTCTCAGATTCACTGACTGGAATCAAGGAGTTTCATCATAAAATCTCGCATCATGAACTCTACATTATGCCTACATACTATCTAGCAATCTTCCTACTGTCTCTAAGTGTGTTCGTGTATGCGTTTTAGACACTAAAGAACAGAGTTGCAAAGTTTGATAAGAAAAGGCGCTGAACGTGCCGCAGGGAACACGTGTGAACACTGAGGAGCTACTGGAATCAATAGATACAAAGCTTACAAAGCTGAATCCTCCAGAAGAGATTCAACCAGAGCGCATCCGTCCAGTAGCAATTATGACCAGAGAGAGGAGACAACTGGGGGACTTAGAGAAAGACTTCCAGCAGGTTCTTGACTCTATAAAATATGACAAGCGAGTTCCCGGACTTATTACCCGACTTGCAGACATGCACCTACGAGAGGCTGCCTTTGGTCGCGCAATAATTCTCTATGAGATATCACTCGGACTCGCCAGCGAGCAGGTCGGGGCTTGGACCCACATGGGCCTTGCATATTCGATGGTTGGAGATCCAAAAGATGCTATCAGTTGCCTGGGTAGTGCTCTTGCTATAGAACCCGAAAACACACTTGCCTTGGTATATCTTGCTAATGCTCAATTGCTGCAGGGAGATCTCGAGAAGTGCAATGAGAACCTTGACAGAGTGCTACAACTTGATGCAAGTATGTCCCGAGCCATGTTAGTTAAAGGAAAATATTTCCGTAAGAATGGAGAACCAGACGTGGCTGTGACTTGGTTAAGACGTGCAATTGCAATGGACCCTCAATTCCTTCCTGCACTCATGGAATTGGGAAGTGTATACTTGTCGCTCAAAAAGTACAAAGAAGCCATGGAAACTCTTGACAAGGCCGTGGTAGTTGATCCGGAACAGGCATATGCTCTTGCAACATTGGGTGATGTGTCTGCGGAGCAACATGATCTCGAAACAGCACTCC
>SOKL01000038.1 GCA_004376265.1 Candidatus Thorarchaeota archaeon | reverse complement strand
CCGAGATTGTCACACCCTTGGACTGAGTCATCGCATTTCGCCCTTACCTTATTAACTTCTGACCCATATCTTGAGCCAGTCGAATTCACTCCCTTTCTTGTTCCCAAGACTGGTTATGTACTCATACTTTATTTCATAACAAAGCGAATACATAGAGGGGTATTTGTTCATAGAACAGAGTGGACACTGACGGATTTCACATCTATGAGGTTTCTCTTCAGACTGCTGTGAAAGTATCAAAGAAATTTCGGTAACATCGTCACTTTTATCTTGCTTGTCCTACACGAGCCAAAGAGTTGGTGATGCCGTGGCAGATGATAAGCCCGTTGATAATCCAGAAGATGAATCAGAAGACCCTTGGGAAAAGTGGCGTCGCGCTGGAGTAGTCGCTCGTGAAGCGCTTGATCTAGCACGACCAATGGTTGAGCCTGGGACAAAAGTGATCGACCTGATTGATATCGTTGAGAATCATATTCGTGAACACTCCTCAGGAACCTCTTTCCCATGCAATGTGTCTCTGAATAACGTTGCCGCTCACTATACTTCTCGAATCAATGACGAAACTGTGATTGAAGAAGGTGACCTGGTCACCGTTGACTGTGGTTCTCATGTGGATGGCTGTATCGCTGACACTGCGTTTACAATTGCACTGAATCCAGATCATGAGGCTCTGGTCAAAGCTTCAGTCGATTCCACAAATATGGCGATAAAGATGATGCGCCCTGGGGCGAAGCTCAATACCATCGGAGCATTGATTGAGGATACTATAACATCTGCTGGTTTCCAGCCTGTGAAACAACTCTCTGGGCATCAATTGAATGAATATGAACTCCACAGCGATAAACAAGTTCCATGTGTGTCCGGTAAGTCAGAAGTTCTAGTGGAGGAAGGAGAAGTCTATGCAATAGAGACTTTTGCAAGCACTGGATCAGGAAACATAACCGATCTTCCACGACCTCTGATATACCAGCTTCTCCCGATCAGAGTTCCTGTGAGATTCAAAGGAACAAGGCAGTTTTTGGGGATCGCAAGAAAGGAATACAAAGAATTCCCGTTTGCAGAACGATGGATGGCTGAACGCATGAATCACGGTTCCCTCAAGATGGCAATCAATGAACTCAAAAAGAATGGAGCATTGTTCCCTCACCATGTCTTGGCTGAAGAGAAAGGTGAATTCGTTTCTCAGCATGAACATACCATCATTATCACTGAAAAAAGTCGGGAACAGACAACCTAGAATGGTACATTTGTGCAAACACAAACATTAGTTCGTTACGTGACGAACACTTCATCGTTCAACCCAGAACAATTAAAAGAGACTTTTCCATGATGTTTTGATGTGGTTCCCGGGAGACTGTCTTTGAGTCTTTGACTTGGCAGTGAATTCTGGCAGTTTTTTTCTGGGGCTATTGAAACTGTGGGAGAGAGAGACAATGGATTATACGAGGAGTGCTACTGATAGGAAGGAGACTGTAGAACCGTCAGTCGAACAAACAGAATGTCCCGAATGTCGTTCTACTTCTGTTGTTGAGGATGTGACTCGCGGAGAGCGTGTTTGTGGTGGATGCGGTCTTGTTTTGTCAGCTCATAGAATAGATACAGGCGCAGAGTGGAGAGCTTTCAGTGCAGAAGAGAGCGACGCTCGGAGTCGAGTGGGTGCCCCTGTACGATACACGGTACACGATAAGGGATTATCGACTGTAATAGACTGGCGGGATAGGGACACTTCTGGAAGGAAACTCAGTCCCACAAGACGTTCAGAAATTTACCGTCTAAGAAAATGGCAGATACGCTCACGCGTTCATTCGAGCATGGACCGTAACCTTGCACAAGCAATGTCTGAGCTTGAAAGGTTATCTTCGCAGCTTGGTATTCCCAGTCCAATCCGTGAGTTGGCTGCACTCCTCTATAGGAAATCGATCATCAAGAAGCTTGTGAGAGGTCGTTCCATCGAAGCTATGGTTGCTGCGACTCTATATGCCGCCTGTAGGATTAGACTGAAACCTCGTCCTCTGGATGAAGTTGCTGACGCATCCCGTGTTGATAAAAAGAAGCTTGGGCAGTGTTATCGTCTTCTACTCAGAAGCCTTACTATCAAGATTCCACTGAGTAATCCAATTGATTACATATCCCGGTTTGCATCTGAACTGTCTTTGTCAAGTCCTGTTCAGCTGAGGACGGTTGAGATTCTTCAAAGAAGTAGGGACATTGGTCTTACTATTGGCCGCGACCCGCTGGGTTTGGCTGCTGCTGCTATATACGTGGCATCTATCATGCTAGATGAACGCAGAACACAACGTGCAATTGCAGAAGTAGCTAGAGTTACAGAGGTTACTGTTCGTAACAGGTATAAAGAGATGGTAAGGAAACTCGGAATTAACTCGATGGGCCTTGGTGGCCAATCCTAATTCATTCTTAAGTGTGAAATGTGTAGGGGATCAAGCTCCCCAAATGGGGCCATCCTAGGTAGTTACCTTCTGCCCCTTCTCTGGAAAGTCCAGTCTATTTGAACCATCT
>SOKL01000077.1 GCA_004376265.1 Candidatus Thorarchaeota archaeon | reverse complement strand
TACCTGACTCCATAATTCGACAGTTTTGTCCATGAACGTGTCAACTAGTCTTCCACTTACCTTACATCTTTTATCCATTTCGGAAAGTGAAATAATAACCTTAACTTCACCTGATTTGACCTTGATTGAAGGGGGAAGGTCGAAAGTGAAAAAGTAGGGTCCATAGAAGGTCCGGTCCTTTTCAACAACATACTCTGCGTTGTACTTCATCTTTATCTCGTTCTTCCTCATTTCAATATCCTGCAACCTGTCCAACCAGACATAATCCACTTTTGACAGATATGGGTCTCTCTGAGCTCCGTAGAAAAGTTTGTACTTCTTGCGCTCTATACGGGAGTAGTTTCCTGCAACAATGATTCTACGATTGGTCAGAACTAGCAGACCCTTCCTACCCACACCCTTCTTCTGAAGGGCTAGCGCTCCATAGTCATAATAGACTGGGAATTCACCGTCTTCGAATACACCGGCTTCATCCAATAGTGAGATTGCAATCTCAAAGGGTTTCGTGTATCCAATCTTATAGTCTGAATGATGAGTGATGGAGGTTTCAACCTCTTCCGAAGTCAAACCCGCATAAGCCAAAATAGAACAGAGGTCGAAAAACTTTCCCCTGTTGCCCATCTTCAGATGATCAAGGGCAGTCTGTTGAAGAAACGACCGCTGTTCAGTATTCAGGGAGAAGCCCTCAGCTAAGAGGGCCTCATACTTGTGTTGCATTACTGAAAGTGAATGCGTAAAGTAGCAGTCCGATTGGAGACACTCCTCGATGCCCTTAAGCGATTCCTTCAGCTTCTCGAAATAGACCTCTGAACCCACTAGTAAGACGCCCCATATACGGAATCCACAACAGCTGGTACTCCAATTCTCCACTATCTATTGCTAGACTTAAGGTTAATGGACAGCAGACGTAAACCTAGACAAATCCAGATATTTCTAAAATCAAGCAAGTGTCTTCTTTCGAACGAAAATGAGCCATGCAATCAAGAGGAATATGAGTGACATAATGACTATGATGTAAATCTCATCAATGAACTCTAATATGCCAACTCCTTTGAAAGCAGTATCAGTCATCATCACACGACCAAGATTGAGTGGGTAATAGTCATCAACCAGCCCTACGTCCATAAAGCCAGTTCCCACAATCACAGAACCAAATAGGAGAAACAGAAATGACTGATTTGCTTGAAGACGTGTTGTCACAAGTGTGGAAATCAACACACCGAGGGCGGCACCTGAGAATGACATCAGGGCAAGTACAAAATTCAAGATATGATAAACCCCCCATGCATTAATTTCAAAGAGCAGTTGCCAGAGAACCAAGAGGAATTGGGCCTGCACCATTCCAACCACAAAATATGCTGAAACCTTCGCTAGAATTGCTTCCATCTTTGTTGCAGGAGTTAGCAACATTCGATTAAGTGGCACATCTCCAACAATTGCTTGGGCTGCAGTCGCGGCAACTGCAATGAACACTGAAAACACAATCATGAAGACACCAAATGTAGCCTCAAAACCTCCACCTCCAGGAGGTTGAAATTCAGAAACCATTTCACTACCAATCTCTCTCTGCGACCAACCATGATCAGAACGGAATTCGTGAACGACCCTGTTGAAAGCAGACGTGATTGACATCTGACTCTCGAAGTCAGTACTGCTGACATGAATATCAACGAAGGCGGGTATATCTCCAGTGATATTTCCTTCAAACCCGTACGGAATAATGACGTAAGCATTGACTCTATCGAAGTATAATGCATCTAATGCGTCCACTTCGGTGTCGAAGAGTTGAACTATGAAATCCGGATTATTTGTCAAATACCAAGTGAAATTGGCTGAGAGATCCTGGGCTGGAAATGTGTTTGTGGGATCTAGATCAACAACACCAATTCGAGCTGCATCAGGATTCTTTCCAGTCTCTGGTATGATAGTGATACCACTCGGATTAGTAGCAATGTACATCGTACCCATGATCATTGTAGGAAGAATGAAGATTAACAATAGGGCGAACTTGTCGTTCTGGATAAGTCTAAGTTCCTTTAGGAACATAGACCAAATCCGCCACAGTTTTGTATTCTTCTTCGTGCCTACCTTTGACAACTGTTTTTCACCCGAGTTCTCAATCTGGTTTTTCAACTGGGACCCTTTTATGAGTTTTCTGCGGACCTATTTTGATTAGACCTAGCACTTCTGCACTCATCAACAAGGACAGAACCTTTGTACCTGAATCACCCCAAGATTCTGCATGGGCTCGCACCTGTTGTGCGGTCATCCTCTTACCTTTGTTGTATAGTTTCCCCAAAATCCTCTGAATTACAAGGTCACCGTACGGGAAGACTGAGAAATCACCCAAACCTGCAAGTGATAGTACATCCACTGTCCACTGGCCAATTCCCCTGATTGATTTCAGTTCTGCTAGAACCTTCTCATGAGGGACTCCAACAAAGGAATCGATGTCTAAATTGCCTTCTGCAACAAGATTAGCTACACCATTTACATATTCTGTCTTGTAACCAAATCCAAATTCTCGCAAACCCTCAATCCCAGTTTTTGTTATAGTACCAGCATCTGGAAAGTAGTACCAAGACTGGTTCTCAAACGAAATTGGTTTAGTGAGTCCAAGGACCATTCTCTTTGTGAAGATGTTAGCTGCTCTGTACGAAACCTGTTGTTGGATAATTGTTTTGATCAATGCTTCGAACGGAGTAGGCGACATGTATGGTCGAATACCTGCAACTCCAGGCACCAGATGTGAGATAGCTGGATCTTCGCTCATTTGTGCCAACGCATCCTCATTATTGAATCTAAGTCCAAGTGTTCTCTCAACCAGCTTTTTTAGACGAATTCGACTAATGCCGCTTTCGGACCATCTAACCCTGAGAACCTCACCAAGAGTGTTTTGTTTGATAACCAATGCTACATGTTCGTTTTCCAGATGATACGCCCGACCGAAGAATCCTTCACCGGTACGTTCAGGAACTGGTTGAATATCAGAATATATCCATGAATGAATTGAGGAGAGTAAATCGTACCCCTCTGGAACTTTGATACGAAACGACAAAGCGACTCACATGATTTTTACAACATCACTGTTATAACGGCAGCGAAAGGAGTGCGTGATGAGGTCGAGATGTGAACACATCATCTTCACGATTGGATTCATATGAAGTAAGAATTGTCCTAATGATTCTAGCATCGGTAATGTTGAATCTAGGTTTCTTCTTCATCTTAACGTTTTTTGCTCCATTGGTTGCAGGTCTCGTCGTGGGATTCTTTCTGGAGAAATCTAAAATTGGGTCGGTAGCTGGTTTTGCAGGAGCTTTAATCAGCTATTCCACAATCTTGCTAATTACAGAATATCTGACTGGTTTTGCCACAGATCCTCTTACTCTTGTCTTCGCTGTCTTTCTCATGGCTCTTATTGGAGCTCTTGGAGGATTATTGGGAGCAATAATTCGCTCACGGTCCAAATAGACTAAGTATCTGCAACAATCCGACCAGGAGTATATTTTGCGTCAGGACCGACAGTCGTATTGCGTAGTGGATTACCAAACAAAACCCATTCTACCACGGAAACTGCTTGATCCTGGGTCAGCGTTGTGGTTTCTCCTTTTCGTACATTATCGAGTTCAGTAAGAACCTTAGAATCCAGGTTTTCAGTTAGAGCTCTATCAACTGCAATCTTCACTTCGCCAATCAATTCGTGCGAATCTAGTTCATCGAGAAAACCAAATTTCCAACCGTCACAATATGGACACATTCTCCAATCGTTAAAGGGCTCCATATTGTTCAGAGTATCCAATGTCGCACCAATATAACAGGCGCCTTGATTCAAGAAAGCTTTCAAGAGAGGACCTTCCTGTGCCGTCCTGCAGGCCTCCGAGAAAACAACTGGGTAACCCTCGAACTTGATTCCTGCAGCTTGGTCATGACTGAGAATTACTGAATTATGAGTTGCCCATCTCTCAGGAGTACCATGGATTCTAGATGTGAATACTCCATCAGATAACTGGAGGATAAATTCACTCACCGCCAATAAATTGGTTTCAGACTCAGTAAATCGATTCAAAACTTCCACATCAAACCCTAGGGCTGTGAGACCCTTAACATATCTATCAGACCTCTTTGGTTGGCTGTCAAAGACAACAGCAATATTACTATCAATAATGAAAGGGTCCATGTGATACAAAACAGTTTCAGTGGGACCAAATATCCTGCCTATCGGAGTGTCTGGGATGGAATCACCATCTAGATCTTGCATAAACCAATCTGTGAAAGCATAAGTGTTCTGATATGAGATTTGAGTAGCTGGAAGTTCTTTGTTAGATCCAATCAGAAGAACCCCTTTGTGGAACGATGGATCATAATTCTCCATGATAGTCTTCTGTGTGAAGACCCACGAACGACGTTTCTCAACTCTGAAATCACTTCCTAACTGTTTAGCCTTGGTCTCATATTGAGCGATTTTATCTTTACCAACCCTACCTGCAACTACAAGCATGCGTTTCAGAACATCTCGATTCATTCGGTCGACATCAAAGTGGAGATCTTCCTCGGTTCGAAACTTCCGGAAACGTTTCTTGATCTCGTTGATTGTACCAAAGCCGCCCTTTCTGATTATGTTCATGACAAAGGTTCCAGAACCAAAAGTGATAATTACTGTTGCTAGTGCGGCCTCTCACCAGGTAAAGATGAAACTAGTAAATCTAGAGACTTGAACTCTATTTTACAATTCTTTGAAAGGAACTAATCCAATATCTTGTGGAAAGCATTCTTGATATGTTCCTTATCCTCGTCTGTCAAGCTTGGATGTACTGGGATATCGAAATGTCGAAGACCTACTTCTTCAGAAACCGGTAGACTAACTGCTGAATAATCTGGATAGTCTACGAACTTAGCCCATCGCCAATCCTGAATACGAAGGTATGTGTCTTGCTTGTGACATGGCAAAGCATACACCGCTCGAGAACCAACACCCTCATTTCTCAATGCCGCGACTATTTCATCCCTATCAAGGTTCTCTGAGTAGAGGAGTGGAGCATAGAGATGATAGGCGGATTTGAATCCAGGTTGTTCCTCCTGCGGTTTTATTGAGTCAAACTTTGAGAAGAAGTCATTATATTCCTGCGCAGTTTTTCGACGTTCTTTAACAGCATTAGGCATTCTCTTTAGCTGTTCTATTCCAATCGCTGATACGATGTCCATCATTCTATTATTGTAACCAATCCTGAAATGACTATACCCACCTTGCTTGCCTCGACCGTGATTCTTGACCATGAGCATTTTGTCATAGAGTTCTTCATTGTTGGTGGTAATCATTCCACCTTCGCCGGTCATTAGATTCTTAGTGGCATAGAATGAAAATGTTGCGGCATCACCAAAAGCACCAGCTTTCTTTCCATCAATTTCTCCACCATGTGCCTGACACGCATCCTCTAACACCAACAAATCATGAGAATTCGCAATTTCGGAGATGTGTTTCATGTCAGCTGGAAGTCCAAAAATGTGAACAGGCATGATCGCACGTGTCTTCTCTGTGATTGCACCAGCTATCAACTCAGGATCAATATTGTAGGTGTGAGGGGTGATATCGACAAAAACTGGAATTGCCCCCACCATTGCAATTGAGTTAGCTGACGCAATGAAAGTAAATGGTGACGTAATCACTTCATCCCCGGGCTGAATATCCATTGCCTCTAATGTAGTGCTCAATGCCGTTGTACCATTTGATGTGACAGTAGCATACTTTGTTCCAATGTAGGCAGAGAACTGCTTTTCAAAATCTCGAGACACCTTTCCTTCAGCAATCATCCCGGATTCAAGGACTCGAATCACAGCTTCCTTTTCCTCATCTCCAATTATTGGCTTTGCAAATGGAATCATTCTAAGTCACACAGGGAGTGGAAAAACCCCTCGATAAAACGGTTTGGCATGATGAAAGGTCGTACAAATTAGGCATCGGTCTGTTTAGAAGATGCGTCAAGTTCTTCTTCTATCTCCTTGTAGTAGTTTGATCTTTGACGATTCTCAATTAGACCTACAATGCCAATAGATGCACTCATTGCAGCAAGTGCAACAAGCATGTAGAATAGATTTGCCAAATAGAATATGATTGCTAGCGCAAGTCCACTCATGAAACCAGTTGATGATCTAATGAGATTTGTTGTTTTACGAGGTGACAATCTCTGACTCATCCAATCAACTATCGTAGTGAACCCCAAAACCACTGAAATGAAAAACCAAAGCCATTCCGGTTCCAATTGAATTTGAAACATGAATAGACCCAAGAGACCTAAACCTAGACCACCATAGATTCCAGTGCATCTTCCACAGAAGTATAAGGACCGTCCCAGGATTGTTACACGAAGACAATGTCCATACATAGAAGGAGGATGATGAGACATGAGCATGCGAGCTCCTTCGCGAACATCGCTTGAACTTGTCATGTCTTCAAACTCAAGCTCGTCGTATTGTTGTGGTCGTCCTTCTTCTCCATTCACTGTGAACACGACAATGCTCTTTATGGGAGTCGTCTTAAAACCTATCGCATCCGGAAATGAATTCACTATCTTAAATTGAACCAAAAATCAGATTAAATCAACTTAAAGCAAGTTTAACATAAAACAGTAACAAGTTGCACACTTCTTCATTTACAAAAATGGAGAGAGTTGTATATTCTGCCATCTAAGAGCATTTTAAGTTATAGAGCGAAATGTACGATAAAACATAACGAGAAGGGTAGCATTTTAATGTGGGTTCTATAATATTTGGTTCACTTTAACAATCTCACGTCTGGATGGAAAGAAAATGGAGAACCTACTACTTGTTGATATGGATAAATGCACAGGTTGTAAGCAGTGCTCCCTTGCTTGTTCTCTGACGAAAGAGGATCTATTCGACCCTGCAAGAGGAAGAATAAAGATTCTGAAAAAAGAGGACATTGCACTAGGAGTACCGCTTGTGTGTGAGCAATGCGAAACTCACCCTTGTGTTGAGTCTTGCCAGAACAATGCACTATCGAGAGATGATGCAACAGGGATAATCACAGTTGATGACAATCTCTGTACATCTCAAGGTACATGTGTTGATGCTTGTATATACTACGCAATTCGATTGCATCCTGAATCGAAGAAACCAATGTTTTGCGATTTGTGTGGGGGAGATCCGTACTGCGCTAAGCATTGTGTGCCTGAAGCAATTACATGGGTTGAGAACACAGATGATGTTCTCAAGACAAAGAAGAAACTACGTTCTGCGCGGATGGCCATGTATCGTGATTTGAAAAAGGAGGCTGTATGAATGATATACGGACATCAAGGTAAGATATTGCATGTTGACTTGAGTAATGGCAAAATTTGGACTGAAGATATTCCTGAAGAATGGAGGAAGATGTACGTTGGCTCAAGAGGTATCAACGCCAGACTCCTATGGGATTACTGTAAGGATCCAGAGATAACATGGGATGATCCCAGAAACATAATCGTTTATGCACCGGGAGCTGTAACAGGAACAACTGCTCCTGCTTCTGGTCGTACATCCGTTACTACTGTTGGCTGCACAACAGGACTTTACTTGAAGAGCAATACTGGTGGTCACTGGGGAGCAGAACTAAAGTTTGCAGGGTATGATCATCTCGTCGTACATGGTGTTGCAAGTGAACCTTCATACATCCTCATCGAGGATGATGATGTAGAGATTCGAAGTGCAAAGGATCTATGGGGAAAAGACATCATCGAAACTGACAAACTTCTGAAAGAATGGCATGGTGAAGACTCACGAGGTCTTTACATCGGTCCTGCCGGTGAGAATTTAGTCAGAGCATCTTCTATTCACTGTTCATTATATCACGCTGCTGGAAGAGGTGGAGGAGCGGCTGTAATGGGGAAGAAAAACCTGAAAGCCGTTAGCGTGAGAGGAACTAAACCAGTCCGTGTGAAAGACCCCAAGAAGTTTGCTGAAGTTGCAGAAGAAATGCGCGAGAATCTGAGAAAAGATAGTGGAGCTCAAGGCCTGCACGAATTCGGGACTGCAGGTTCAATCGCGGCAGTAAACGAGATGCATGCATTTCCTGGAAGGAACTGGCAGACTGGTTACACTGAGAATGTGTATCCCATCTCAGGTCAGGCATTGAATGAGCTTGGATACCTGAAAAGGCGAGTCGCATGCTTTGGATGCACAATAGGTTGTCATCGATACTCAGAGATTCCAAAAGGACCCAACAAGGGAATTGCTAGTGGAGGTCCCGAGTATGAAACATTTGGAGCACTGGGTAACGGTCCAGGAGTGATTGACACAGAAGGTGTACTGTTGGCCAATGAGATGTGTAACAGACTTGGTCTTGACACAATCACAGCTGGTGGAGTTGCTCAGTGGGCAATCGAGAGTTATGAAAGAGGCGTTCTCACTAAGGAGGATACAAACGGTCTAGATTTAGGTTGGGGTAAGATTCCTGAGCTCCTTGCAACAATAGAAGCAGTCGCTTATCGAAAAGGGAAATTAGGTAATCTTTTGGGTGATGGTCTCAAGATAGCCACTGCTAAGGTTGGTCAAGATTCGTACAAATGGGCTGTAATGAATGCAAAAGGTTTAGAGCAGTCAAACGTTGAAACGAGATCGGCGAAGGCGTATGCTCTTGCATTCGCAGTTAATCCGCGAGGGCCAGACCATCTCATGACTGAAACCTTTGCTGAGTTTGGTTCTAGCCCAGAATCAGTTGACGTGATAGAGAAGATAACTGGAGACAAGAAATGGGCATCCTCACACTTTACTGAGTTCAGAGCGGAAATTGTGAGATGGCACGAAGATTGCTATGAGATTACTGAAGCTCTTGGCTTCTGTGTATTCACATCAACAGCAGCCTTTGGCGTCAATCCTGACAACATGACTAGACTCTATGCTGCGGCTACAGGAATTGAGATGACAGAGGAAGAGATGATGCTCACGGGACGACGAGTCTGCACTCTTGAAAAAGCAGTCAATATCACAAGAGGTGCTACGCGAAAGCATCACAAACTACCTTGGCGACT
>SOKL01000189.1 GCA_004376265.1 Candidatus Thorarchaeota archaeon | reverse complement strand
CAATAATATCATCAATATCAAACATTGATGTGTATTGAAAATCGATAGTATCTGGTGAAGAAAACGTGATGTTGTAAACTGCATCATCAATAGGGTCAAGGTTCTGCACAGCAATTACATACTTGTCCTGACCTAGCGCTTCAAAATTCAGTCGACATGTGTAATTGTCACTAGTTCCACAGCTTGTGAGAACACCGCTACTGTAGGAATAGTCCTCATACTCGAAGACTTCGATAGGAATCTGTGGCCATCCAGTAGAACCTACAAATTCAAGGACCGATGCATTGACCTCTAATGGTACGGTAGCTTCACCACGTACCCATAGAACGTAGTATTGAGAAGTGTCTGCATCTATTCCCTCCAGATCATAGTCAATGATATTGATAGTAGAAGCTGCCGCGTTATTCACAATTGTAGGTACCGTTAAGATTGCAATTAGAATCAAAATGACAGAAGCGCTTGAATATCTTCTAACTCTTCGAAGGGCCATGGCTATAGGGATGGAAAACCTATCTCTTAGGTATTGAGTTCCTCAGTGCTTTCTTCAGTTTCTACGTCTTCTCTTTTGTCATTTCCCGAATCCTTTTTCGACACGACATCTGGAAGGATGATTATCACTATGAGCACCAAGATGATAAGAGGTAGAACTCCTGGCTCTTGCAGAATCAGCGTGATGTATCCGATGTAAGGAATTGCAGATACAACAACTCCTACAATATCTTCGTAAACTGTGTAGGGATGATCTGGCAACTGATTGTTATCCCCTTTAGTGGTGTATCGATACTCCCCGTCTACATATTCTCTTTCAATCACCCTATGGACGACTGGAGCTTCAGTATGCCATGAAGCTTGAAATACGATAATGTCATCGACCTCTATATTTTCCGGAGATTGTCTTTGAAGAACTAATAGGTGTCCTCGCTCAAGGGTTGGAGACATGGAACCGCTAGTCACAACAACCAATGGTGTAGATGTTCCCATCCCAATCGTGAATAAGCCAAAAGCTCCAAAAGTACCACCAATTATCAGCAAAACGAAGAAGCCCGTCTTGGCAATTTCGGGCCATTGCCTCCATCTTAGGGTCTGACGTACTCGCTCCATATTGGTGACTTCCAGAGAGTCCAGATTTCAATGGTCTAATAAGATTGACTGACTATCTAATGATCCCATTTCTTTGCTGCACTGTTAACAAGACTAAGAACATTTGCAGCCTCGCCTCTCAAATCAGGTTTCCAATCCTCGACGTCTCTCACATGATCCCTGCCTTCGGTTTCAATTAGAAAATTCTCAAGGATGCGTAAATTCTGCTCATCCATCCCTGCAGCTTTCATTGCATCCTTTCCAGACGGGTAACCACCTATGGGAGTTTCGGAAGTTGAATTGACATACCAAAAATCCCTGATTATTTTGACAGCGACAATTCGAGCTGGACAATTCGGGATATTTTCAACAAACAGAACAGTATCGCCAGATTGAACATCACTCCCATCGGGACGAACTTCTCCATCCATGTCGATAATACTTTCATTGAATTCATACAAAACTTTCTTTGCTCCCTTCCTGAGAACATCAAGCGAAGTATCTACGATGATGCCCTCTTCAGCATCAATCTTCTGTTCGTCACGATTCTCTGACATAACAAGTACTCCCTAAACATTCTGCTGTTTAATCTTTGCTCTACATTATTCTTTCGCATCTTAACCTCATTTCTTAAAAGACAGGATATGATACTTCAACTTCCCGCTAGACTACGCGAAAGAGGAATAGAAAGGAGAGTATCGTGAAAAGTGAAATGGATTACACGAACAGGTCGTTCCGATGTAATTGCGAAGGATGGAATGGTTGCGTCATCCCAACCACTAGCGACACAAGCAGGATTAGATATCCTCAGAAAGGGAGGAAACGCAGTTGATGCTGCAGTAGCCACAGTTGCAGTTCTTGACATAGTCGAACCATTCAGCACTGGATGTGGGGGAGATGCATTTACTCTGATTCATCTACATGGACAATCAAAACCTCTGAGCTACAACGGCTCAGGTCGGTCTGGTTCATTGGTGACTCTTCAAGACCTTCTTGACAAAGGTTTGACCGAGATGCCTGTTCGTGGAGGCCCCCCTGTAACAGTTCCCGGAGCACTTCATCTTTGGAGTACTGTCATTGAGAAACATGGTGCTTTAGAATTGAAGGAAGTCCTAGAACCTGCAATACACTATGCTCGTAACGGATTTCCAGTTTCCCCTATGATTGGGCAAAGTTGGACCTATGTGCTAAGAGTCTTTCAAAATGAGGAGGCTCGAAGAGTCTACACTATCAACGGGAAAGCTCCGGAAGTAGGACAAACCATGAAGAACAAAGATCTTGGCGATGTTTTCGAGAAAGTGGGTAAGGACGGGTCAGATGTTTTCTACACCGGTGATATTGCTGAGTCAATAGTCAATACTGTTCAAGATCATGGAGGATTCCTCACACTGGACGATTTGGAATCCCATAGGACAGAGGAAACAGAAGCTGTGTCAGT
>SOKL01000016.1 GCA_004376265.1 Candidatus Thorarchaeota archaeon | reverse complement strand
TGGGAAGCACTGATGTTGCTTCACCACATCATCTCGCAAATCATCAGGTCTTTGGAGATCTCATATCAGAGAAACTTGATGCTGCTGGAGTCAAGATAGGAATTGGAAGATACAACGAACCTCGCTTGATTTACCGTAGCGACCAATATTTGACGCATGCCGCTGAGAGTCGAACTATTCATCTTGCCATTGACCTCTTTGTTGAAAGTGGCACACCAGTCCTCTCGGTCTACGATGGCATCGTGCATAGTTTTCAGTACAATGCGAAGCCGCTCGATAACGGTCCGACAATTGTGATAGAACATCAAACGACCCCCAGCGGTCCACCCTTTTTCATACTCTATAGTCATCTTAGTAGAGATTCTCTTGAAGGACTCGCCGTAGGAAAGGCGGTGAAAAAAAATGAGCAGATTGGTAAAGTTGGAGTGTATCCTGAGAATGGTGGATGGCCCGCTCATCTCCACTTCCAGCTCATTGTCGATATGATGGACCAGAAAGGGGACCTGTATGGAGTTGCTCCACAAAGCAAACGCAATGTCTGGCTTAGCATATGTCCGAATCCTAACTTGATTCTGCAAATCCCTGAAACAATCTTTCCTGAACCCGAGATGACAAAGGAGGAAATTTCGGAACTTCGTTGGAAACACGTTGGACGCCCTCTAGGTGTATCATACAGAATCCCTCTAAAACTAGCCCGAGGGTTCATGCAGTACTTGTACGATGAAAATGGAAGACAGTACCTAGATGTGCGGAATAACGTTCCGCAGGTTGGTCATAGCAATCCTCGAATTGTCAGAGCATTGAATCAACAGGCCTCTGTTTTGAATACCAGCACTCGGTATCTACACGCGAATCTTGTAAAGTACGCACAGCGATTATGTTCCAAACTACCCGAAGAACTCAGTGTCTGTTTCTTCGTTAATAGCGGAAGTGAAGCCAATGAACTAGCTTTGAGGCTGGCTAGAACCCACACCAAGCAGAAGGATCTCATTGCCATTGACGGTGCCTATCATGGAAACACATCTGAGCTGGTCAACATCAGCTCATACAAGCATGATGGCCCTGGCGGTGAAGGAGTTCCATCACATGTACAAATAGTGAGAACGCCCGACCCCTATCGTGGTGAATTCAAAGGACCTGGTGCAGGGAAAAAATATGCAGCTGATGTATTTGAAGCCACTCAACGTATCAAAGAACAGGGTCGGGGTGTAGCGGCCTTCATCTGCGAGCCTCTATTGGGTTGCGGCGGACAGATCTTGTTCTCAGATGGTTATTTGAAAGAAGCCTTCAAACATGTCCGAAAAGCTAAAGGCGTCTGCATTGTTGATGAGGTTCAGGCGGGTTTTGGAAGAATGGGTACTCACTTTTGGGGATTCGAAACTCAGGATGTTGTACCTGATATTGTGACTATGGGAAAACCAATTGGTAATGGGCATCCAATAGGGGCTGTAGTAACAACTCCAGAGATAGCCGCGTCTTTCACAACAGGAATGGAGTTCATCAGCACAACAGGAGGGAACACTGTTTCATGTGCGGTAGGAATGGCGGTTTTGGATGTCATTGAAACTGAGCAACTGCAACAAAATGCATTGACAGTAGGCAGGTACCTTGTGGATCGTCTATCTAAATTGCAGAATGAGTTTGAAATCATAGGTGATGTGCGAGGAATTGGTCTATTCATTGGTGTTGAACTAGTCCGAGACCGAAAGACCCTTGAACCTGCTGAAGACCAAACCAGGTATGTTGTGGAGCGGATGAAAGAACTTGGAGTTCTAGTGAGTTTTGATGGTCCCTACAATAATGTCTTGAAGATCAAACCGCCTCTTGTCTTTACTGAAGCCAATGCTGATACTTTTGTTGACACACTTGCTAGAGTGTTGTCTGAAGACCCGGCCTCGATAGGATTTTGAAAGAGGTCTGACTGCTCATTGACATTGAAGGTCGAGGAGGAGTTATGTTCAACAGACACCTCGGGTGCGTATATACGGAGACTTGGAAGCAATTTACTAGTTATGGTTGTTTCATCATACCCGAACGCTAGAGGCGTAATGTTCATCCCTCCTGTCCAATTGATGAATGTATCCACCGCAAAGTGATCTGCACCAGTGGGAGCATGAGCAGTGTCACCAGTAGTTGAGTTGATCAATTTATCCTCAAAGAATTGGTTTGTGATTATGTAATCAATGCGTCCCAACATTGGTGTATATTGGTGACCGAAGGAAAAACCAGGATCAGTTGGATTCAGAGTGCGGAAGACATCTGTGAAGTTATGAACCACGGATGAGTATTGACCGTAAACCGCATCATCTGGGTCCATCAACATGGTCATGGGGCCATACCCTGCATCACTACTTGGAGCTAGCGGTCCAATGTCAGCTGGTGAGTGTGAATTGAGATCTCCCAAGTAAACAATTGGGACATCACCAAGAGAATCAAAGTAGTTGATTATTCCCTCATTTTCCCATTCCCTACGATTCTCGTTAGTTTCACCACCACTAGCTTTTAGATGGCACCCCACAAAGTGT
>SOKL01000102.1 GCA_004376265.1 Candidatus Thorarchaeota archaeon | reverse complement strand
TCAAGAAGAGTTCGCAGGTATATACAGACAGCTGCAAGAGAAGAAGATCGTGACTCTCAATCCACCGTCAAAGCCCGAATCTCTCGTGTTCACAAAGGTGAAAGCAAATGGTAAGTGAAAGAACAGTAGTAATAGACATCAATGGTGCACTAGGCAACAAGCTGTTTTACTTTCTGAGGGAGATAATGGAATTTCATCCGAGTGTAATACAGAAGGGAGAAGACCTGAAGGTGATCATCGACAACCGCGAGAAGGACATCACATATCTTGAAAGCGAACTCAAAGAGGCAAAAGATCGCATTGCCGATCTGGAAGACGAACTGGGAAAATAATGGGGGAAAAACTATTATGCTTCTTTCCAAACACATATCATGCCGTCGGGAGGACCATACATCGGGTAGAGGTTTTGTTCATTTCCTCTACCCACCAACTAATGATGCCCAAAAATCTCAAGGGCTAGGTTGCGTTGCTCGCAGTGGACGCATTGAAGGAATTTCCACGCCTAGCCCACTTTTGGGGGTTGGTCTCTAGATGACATTGCACTCTAAATCCGTTGAATCATTCAAGTGTTCTGTCTGCGGATCTACTGCAAATACATCCTTGGATGGGTTCATAGTCTGTACCAATTGTGGAACTTGCCAGGATAGACAAATAGTCCAGGGAACCTATACTGCTATTGAAGGTCTGTATAGTGGATCACAGTTTGTTGATGTCGGAAACAAGATGCATGTAGTGACTGCTAACGGTTCTGAGATCGGATACAAAAGACAATCGGTCTTCAAAACCAGCAAAGCTGTTCGTTTGAAACGAGTTCATGATCGGATGATGATGCGGATAGAGGAGAGACTTCTTCGAGGTCTCAAGTGGATCAACATGGTAGCTGCCCAACTTCAGCTCTCTGTACAGACTAGAGATCGCGCAGCATATCTACATCGAACAATGCTTCCTCACTATAACATACATAAAGACCAAAAACCTCTTGTGATCTGTGTGTTGACTCTTGCTATCCGAGAGCATCAGATACCGATCAAAGAGAGTCAGGTACTGGAGATAATCCCACTCCTATCAAAGAACAAGAGTATTCTCAATCGGACAAAGTTCTTCATCATGGAATACTTGGGAATAAGCTGGCCGAGTCATAGACCTGAATGTTTTATTCCCCAGATCATCAGTACCCTTCGGAAGGATCCAAACGTATTACGATACCTGGAAAGAAGAAATGGCACTCCAGAATATTTCAGCAGACTGGAGAGAATAACAACCAAGCTACTTCAACCAATGACATCACTTGACTATGGCAGTAGAGCACCAGATATCCTTGCAGCATCTGCGATATATGCGGTTGATTCCTTTCTACTAAAAGTCCTGACTCAGAGAAGTATCAGCAAGGCATCGGGTGCTGTGGAGTTTGCTATCCGTATCCATCACAGCCAACTCTGGAAATCCAAAGCTCATCTGGTCAAGAAACTACTGGAGGAAGAAGAATGAGTAAACACCCAATTTACGATGAACTCTCTTGTCCGAATTGTAAGAGAATTGCGAATTGGGTAAGCATTAGAGTTTACAAGAATGCAAACATCATACACATGATCTGCAGTTGCGGTCAGATAGCCTTGTTACTTGCTAATGAAGAGGGAAACTTGAACATCTCCGCTACCGTACACAGTGAATTAGGACCAAATGGAGAGTGGGTATTTGTTACCAGGTGAGGGGAGAGAAGAATGAGCACTTGCGAATGCGGGAGAAAGATGCCAGCTGACTGGAACGGAGAACCCTGTTTCTATTGCTGGATCGAAATGCCTGCAGAGAAAGATGACCAAGTACGACTCATAACGGAGTCCGATGGAATACGAATCAAGGGGAGAGAAAAATGAAGACAAGTTATAATGTTCGTCGATCAAGAGGAACGACATGGGCAGTCGATGAAATACTGCATCTAGGTCCAAATCATCAACACCACATCAAACAGAAAACCCGTTACTTCCCCACTAAGAAAGAGGCGAGAGATTTCAAGAAACGAAAGGTGAAGGAAGAATGAAAGTCATTGATAATATGATTGGAATACTTGAGGAGTTGCTTGAGAAGAATAAGCAGGAGAAGATTGTGTTGGTGGTCGCAATTCAATATCTGAAGGATGAGAAAAAGAAATGAAACAATGGAATGTGATCACTCGCTTTGCTACTAGGATCAATGCTGAAGGTTTCATCACAGAGCAAAGAGCTAGAAAAAACGCAAAGTACCATAATTCTCCTCTCTTGCTTGTCTGCGATCCGGAAGTAAAGGATGGATTTTATTGGTTGATAATAACGAAATAAAACAGTACATTCTTACGCATTACCCTATGCTACAGACAAATAATACAGCATGTCCGTATTATGATTCCATTGGTCTTGATGAGCCATCCTATCATACCCACAATACATACTCTATAACAGTAATTTTCAAAAATGGCGATTGAAAAAGGTTTAGTATATAAGGGACTTTATATAGGTGAAAAACTCTGACATCGAAAACTATAACACAATACC
>SOKL01000330.1 GCA_004376265.1 Candidatus Thorarchaeota archaeon | reverse complement strand
CTCCTCTAGTTTCGAGTCATCTTCTTGGTAACCGAAGACCCACTCTCCCTTAGATGTCTGTGCAGCCCTCTTTTTCAACCTAGACTGAATATCAGCAATACATTGAACTCCGGCTTCCTCACTCAGATCCTCATAGATTTCGCGGGCTGAGCCTACATTCATGAAGTGTGCATGAGAGTCAATCAATCCCGGAATGACTGTCTTACCATCTGCATCAATGATCCTAGTTGTTGGACCAATGAGGTCCCCCATATCAGAGACCAATCCAACAGCTACTATCCGACCATGCTTTGCAGCTATTGCCTCAGCTATACTCTCCTCAGAATCCATTGTGATGATTTTGGCATTCCGAAAGACTAAGTCAGCGTATAGCGGCATGTCTTAACACTTCACAGTAATCAGAATGTATATTCCTTGAAATCGACCTCTCTTGGAGATCCATCAGCTATTTGCATGATTCTTCCACCAGCCTCAAAGGTCCGAGCCCATATTGTGGAGAATTGTGTACCCTGTATCAGAAGGTCTTGACAGACACCAGCTCCTTCATCAATCATTCCACTGAACACAGATTGAACCTGCACTGAGTCAATCTTACCCGTCCTGTTCTTGAACCAATTCTTTAGGACTTCAAGTCGAGGAATGCTTGATTCAGTGAGGTATCTCTCGTCCTCAGAGGATAGCTTATCAGAGGGTTGCATGTCGGAAGTCTGGAAGTGATTAGTAACAACCACAAGACCCTCTACAGGTCCTACAACTTCAACCTTCTCAGGACTTGCCTGAATGTAGGCCATATCCCCTTGTAGGTCAGCGACAAGATAGTGATTTGGTCTTACATGTGGTATTCTTTGCAAGAAGTTGACTGCATCCTTTACAGTTCTGCAGTTATCGAGAACCCATCTTGTGGCTAAGTGAAACATTATGCCAGGAACATCATGTCTAGTTCCTGTAATTGCTGTCATTCCTATTGCTAAACCAGCCTCATTGATTCCGCCGTATCTACCAACTGCGACATCAGTACAACTCAAGCTTGCCAGAGCGCCTTTGGGATATGTTCTGAACAGAGTGAAATAGTCATGGAAACGAGTTTCCCAATCCATGCTTCTTCCGAAAATAACCTTTCCAGTCAAAGTATGTTCCCTCGAAATCGCCAAGATGCTGCATCCAAACTGAGGGAATGGATTCAATGTCATCTCGAAAACTTTCAGGTGAGTGTCCTCATATCCGCCTGCTTCTTCGATTGCGCTCAGCTCTTCAAGAAGGGACGGTGCGTGTTCTTCTAATGCATGTTCACAACCTCTTGCTAACTCAAACCTATCTTCTGATATTGGCGGTGGTTCGTACTTGTGCTGTTTCATCAACTTACCTAGTTCTGCTCCCATTTCAGAGTAGGTTCCCCGTATTGTAATCTCATGCATTCTCTATACTCACCTCACTTACTCATAGAGTCAGAATGAATACGATTTGAATTCATTCTGGCTTGGCAGGCCATCAGCAATATTCATAATCTCACCACCAAGGAGTGCAGTCCATGACCAAATTGTCCCCCACACCTCTGCTCCCACTGAACTTCTGGCACAGACACCAACACCTTCTGAGAGGAGTCCAGAGAGTAACTCCTGTGCTGCTATTTCATCAATTCCGTCCTCTCTACTATAATACCAATCTTTGATGATTTTCTGTCTTTGAGCGGTTGTCTGATTAGCCCACTTCTCTTCTTCAAGTTCAAGCATCTCTGGAGATTGAAATCGGTTAGCAGCAAAGGCTAAACCATTGTTCGCGGGAGTTACTTTCACTCTCTCCGGACTCCCCTCAACGAGTGCAATATTTCCATGCTTATCGGCAATGAGATAATTATTGCCTCTGAAGTGTGGAATGCCCTTCATGAAAGCTACAGCCTCTTTCGTTGTTGAGCAATTATCAAGTACCCATCTGGTAGCAAGGTGAAGAGCTACTCCGGGTTTGTCATGAGGATACCCCGAGATTGCAGTGAGTCCAATTGCGAGACCTGCTTCATTGATACCACCATATCTTCCAACTATGAGATCCGTACAACTGAGACTTGATAGTGCATCATTAGGAAATGTTTTGATGAATCTTAAGTATTGTTGGAATCTCACATCCCAATCATAGTTCCGAGCGAAGAGTGTCTTTCCTGATGAAGTGTATTCTGGAGCAATGGCAAATATAGTACAACCAGGTCTTGGGTATGGAAGGAGAGACAGTTCAAACTGTAGTAGACTTGTATCCTCAAATTTACCACCCTTCACAACTCCCTCGAGTTCTTCCCATAGACTAGGTGTGTACTTCTGAACGAGCTTCTCGCATTCCAAAGCAAGATCCATCCTCTCAGGTGGCAATACTGGGGGAGTATGTCCTGCTTTACGTAAGAGTTTGCCTACCTCTAGACCAATTTCGTAATGACTTCCTTTCACTGTAATCTCAATCAACTGTTAGTCACATCCATCATTCATTCCAATCTCTCACACTTTTCTGAGCCTTCAACTTCCCCAGCTTCTTGAAAACCTCCCCTTCTGCAAGATTCTCATAAGGCGGGAATTTGCCCTTCAATGGAGAGTCTCTAAGACTCTTCCAGACTTGATCTAATCCGATAGACCCGTTTTGTCGAATCCAATCCACCATGTCGAAATCAATGACATTCGTAATGATGGCCTCATGCGTACCCGTTTTCTCAAGTATATGACCCTCTGGATCTACCCAGATAGACTCTCCTCCTCCTTGAAGGGAAATGGTGTTGACATTGAGAACATAGCATTGGTGCATAATAGCCTGAGCTTGCGCAAGGATAAGCTCCGCCTGCCTATCGGAGGTGTAAGTAAGGGAGGGATATAGAATCACACCTGCTCCCTTCCATGCAAGAGTTCGCAATAACTCAGGAAACCACACATCATAGCAGATGATAATCCCAATCCGACCTATTTCTGGGATATCAAATGTGACAAAGTCTGTTCCCCAGGCAGTATCTTCAAATGGCATCCAGGGAAAGATCTTCCTATACTTTGCCACCAGCTTTCCTTCCGGATTGAAGACTACTGCAGTGTTGAAAACTTCAGAATCAACTTTCTCAAGGAAGGAACCTGGCACCAACCAGCACTTTAGTTTCTTAGCTAATTCACCAAGACTATCTGTTAATTGATTAGGAATTGGTTCTGCCGTATCCTTCCAATCTGGCTTTCCATACTGCTGAAGGTAGAACTCACCAGTGAAGATGAGGTCAATCCATGGAAACGACGCCTTAGTCTTCCTTGCTACTCGTTCAAATTTCTCTAAGTTAGCTTTTCCGTCTTCACTCTTGAGTAGTTGAAGACCAGCAACACCAAGCTTTCTTGACAAGTAAACACCTCAAATCTTTGAAAATCCATCATCTACTTTTTCGAGAACTGTCTTTGCCTGCTCCTCTGAAATAACTAGAGGTGGCTGGAGACGTAACACATTCTTGAAGATTCCTCCAAGACCAATAATCACTCCTGCTTTTTGCAACTTCTCTACTAGACTCTTTGTTTCATTCTTCGCAGGTTTCTTTGATGAAGGATCCTTGACAAGTTCAATTCCAATCATCAGACCTTTTCCCCTCACATCACCGATTAGTGGTCTCCTCTTCTGAATATCCGCAAGTCCATCCAAGAAGACTTTTCCAACTTTCGCTGAATTCTCAACAAGTCCAGCTTCCTGAATGTAGTTTATGTTTGCCAAGGAGATAGCACTTGTAACAGGGTTACCGCCGTATGTAGAGAAGAAGTCGCCCGATTCAACGCATGATGCGATCTGGTCTGTTCCAATACAAGCACCAATTGGTATCCCTCCACCCATTCCTTTAGCCAAGGTCATCACATCTGGCTCTAATCCCCAATGCTCGGATGCTAGCAACTTCCCAGTTCTTCCAAATCCAGTCTGAACCTCATCCACAATAAATGGGATATCACGCTCATTGAGAATCTTGACTATCTCACGAAAATAAGAGTCGGGAGGTACAATGATACCACCCTCACCCAGAATAGGTTCCATGATGAATGCAGCAACGTCACCCGTAGTCTGTCTATCGATAACTTCCTCAAGACGGTTTGCGGCCTCAACACCACAGTCTTCCTCAGAGAACTTTGACCTATAGCTATAGGGAACGGGAGCATGTTTCACTCCTGGAGCATTCGAGTATGATCCGAATCCCTTCTTGTATGAGGCATTTGCCGTAAGACTGAAAGAGTAACCAAGTCGACCATGAAAAGCACACTCAAGACTGATCATGGCTCCGCCCGTCAAACCATTAGTGAAAGCATATTTCTTAACGAGCTTCACTGCATTCTCCACTGCCTCAGTCCCGGAGTTACATAGGAATGTCTTCTTGAGGTCTCCAGGTGTGATTTCAGAGAGCTTCTTAGCAAGTTTGACCTGTGGGACTGTATGAAATCTGCCAGACACATGAAACAGCTTCTTCATCTGCTCCGTTCCTGCCTTCACAAGAGCATCAGGCGCGTGTCCTGCATTTGCTGTAGCAATGCCTGCAAAGCAGTCGATATACTCATTCCCCTCAATGTCTTTGAGAACTGCACCCTTTCCTTCCACTATCACAATAGGAACTCGTGCATACCCCTGCTGGTAGTATTTCTTATCTAGTTCCATAATTTCTTTGGATTTTGTCACCATATCCTCTCCAACAGCTAACGCACATTTACAGTCAAATTGGGTATTTGACATCAAGTCATACTTTCAGTGGCAAGTCTGAATTAAATAGCATAATGTCCAATACTCAACAGTCTGTATTGAATGTGTTCCAAAACTTAGATATATTCTTTGCCCATAATACGAATAAGAATCGAGCTGGTCTTGATGCGATTAAGAACGAGTCGTCCAATTGTGCTTGTACTAATTGTCCTAATCGTCGGCGGACAGCTCACTATTCCACAAACCAAAGCTCAGAGGTCTAGTGACTTGACGGATGTTAGGGTGGCGGTCTATGATGGTGGTTCAGGTGTTACAAGTGAACCTCGTGAGAGTAGTATGGCTGCGCTATATTGGATGTTTCGCTGGATGAACGCGACTGTTGAGATTGTGAACTCAACTGGAATAAAGCAAGGGATTTTAGACAACATCCAGATCATCGCAGTACCAGGAGGGTATGCATACGACTACTATCTTGACTTAGGTTATAGCGGTGCGAGTGCCATCCGTGACTTTGTAGCTGGAGGTGGAGGATACTGGGGAAGTTGTGCAGGAGCATACTATGCATGTCAAGAGTTTGAATGGTCAGAATATGGAGAAACAGGCACATACTACTATGGTCTCAAACTATTTCCTGGACGTGGTGTGGGACCTATCATTGGGATTGCAGACTGGCCAGATATGATCATGACGAATATACGGATGAACACATCAAATGATCTCATCGACCTCTCTCAAGAACCTACTAGTCACAGCATCATGTATTATGGAGGCCCATACTTTGAAACGGAAGGTGTGAATGGGATTACAACACTTGCTACATACTCATTCAATGGTATGCCTGCAATGATCGCGTTTGAACATGTGCAAGGAAGGGTCTTTCTGACTGGACCCCATCCTGAATGGGAAGAAGATAACTTTCGAGACGGATGTGTCTGGGATAATTATCTCGAAGAGGATGGTTCTGAATGGAATCTATGTAAGGAGATCATGTTATGGTTGACACCTAACATAGACACCACTCATGACCCACTCAATTGGATTTTGATATCCAGTTTAGGGGTCATAGCATTAGTTCTTGTAGTCGTTTGGTTCAGTCGAAAATGAGAGATTAACCAATCTGGAAAATCCCCTTCAATGTCAATGGATTTCAGAACTGTAACCCAATACTTGCATAATATTCAAAAAGAGCAACCTTCTTTGGATATATTTTTAAACTACCAATACTCAAGAAATACCACTGAATATTGAGGAGCCGACCATGAAATATGGAAAAATCATAGCATGTATGCTCGCGTTTCTGATGTTCGCAGGCGGGTTAGGTTATTTTCCAGATTTAGCATACGCTCAGGATGAAGAGAAAGTCTTCAAAGTGGGCGTGTTAGGAGATCTTGAGAGTCTCAATCCTATTCTTGCCTGGACAGAATATGCATGGGCGCTAATACCATTGATATATGAGCCTCTTGTACGATGGAACATCTCAGGTGGTGGAGATTGGAGTATCGTACCAGGAATGGCTGAGAGTTGGGAGTGGGCTGATAATGGGACACAAGTCACAATGCATCTCGTTCAGAATGCAACGTGGCATGATGGAACTCCATTCACCTCTGCTGATGTGAATTGGACCATATTCACATGGACTTGGCTTGGATGGTGGATATCATCCCAGAGTCATACCGATCATCATAGTATAATAGTTCCTGATGACTATACTATCGTATTCAACTTCGTGGACTGGGGTTTGCCAAACCAGTGGCGATATGATGGAGTCTGGGATACAACACCGTTAAGGTACTATCGAGGTGACTATAATGGAACTCCAACTGAAATAGCTAGGGAGTATTTCATGACGACTATTCCATATTTGCCAATCTTCCCAATGCATCTTTGGGATCCATTGATGTGGCATGACCCAGTCTATGGTGTTGATAGTCCAGATTACTATGGGTACTATCTAGAGAATGAAACTTGGATTCCCACTTCATTTTGGGATTCATACTGGTATGATGGCATCTCATGGGGCGTGCTTGACTACACCTGGGCTGAACCAAGGATAGGAACTGGTCCATTCGTATTTGACGAATGGGTACCAGGAGAGAAAGTCAGACTTACTGCCAATGAGGACTATCATTACGGAAGACCCCATATTGATGCACTAGAATTCATCACGTACTCAACGGTGGAAACGATGACCCAGGGGGTTGTCGTTGGTGACATTGATTTCTGCTCCACTAGTGTTACATTCACAGAGTTGGCCGATTTCGGTCCTAACGTCGGTGTCATAGAGAATGACTTTATGGGTTATCGAATGCTCTTTGTGAACCAGTATGAGGATTACCTCAACGGATCAGGGCAATATGATGGACGTGGACCTAAACACAATGCCCTACTCGAACAGGATGTCAGGAAAGCAATCCACCAATCTTTAGATAAGAGCCGAATTGCAGATGTCGCATATTTGGGTACTGCTAGAGTTGCGGACTCGCCGATTCATGACTCACTGAGATGGCATAATGATGCCATGGTTGAATATACATATGGTGCTGCAGCTGCGATTGCTACACTTGAAGCTGCGGGATGGACCAAGAATGCTCAGGACCTCTGGCAAAAGGAGATAGATGGAGTCAATGAGACCCTATCATTTACTTTGAAGTATGTTGCTGGAGATCCAATAGCGTTCGTTGAAGCGCAACTCCTTGAAGAGGATATCGAAGCTACAGGCATATCTATTACGACTGTACCAGTTGAAGCATCAACCTTTGTGTCTGACATGACAGAAGGAACATGGAACTATGACTTGGCAACTGATTTCTGGACTCAGCTTGGTGATCCCAATCACTATATCTGGTATTTGAGATCAGATGGCGGCTTGAATCCCAATAATATTGAGATTGACCGCATAGATGAGCTCTTCAAAGAGCAGCAACTAGAACCTGACTATACTGCACGGAAAGCGCTTGTTGATGAATTCCAGCAAATCGTCTACGACGATTCGAGTATTATTCCTCTTGTCTACTACAGAGATGTCGAGGTCTACAGAAGTGACAAATGGGATATCAGACCCCAAGATCTTAATTGGACCAGTGGTGTTTACTCAGTACACAACCAAGAAGTTTGGATGAATCTGGACGTTGCTGAGGTAACAACATCACCACCTCCACCATTACCAGTGGAGATGATCGTGATTGTTGCAGGGGCTGCAGTGGCAATCGTTGTGATAGTTGCAGTAGTTTGGAAGAAGCGAAAATAGTCTATGACATTGCTACAGTAAAAGGGGACTAGATCTCCTTTTACTGTAGATTCTCCTTTTTTTGATTCGTTTGTTCTTAAAGGCGATATTCCCTAAAATCATGAAAAAACCAGGTCTTTTGTCCTATTTGATTAAATTCCTAAGAAAAGACTTATGAATTGGATGAATTGCAATTGCGACAACGGAAATTGTCTGTGGTCTAGTAGTTGAGCATGAAGAGAATTGGAGAGTGACGAAAGTAGCACTAAGAGATTTGCTGGTAAAAAGAACAGTACAAGCAATTGTAACGATTTTCATTGTATTAGCAATAGATTTCGCAATATTCCATCTGATGCCAGGAAGTATCATAGATAGACTAGCAAGTAACCCCAACCTCAATGAAGCTGTTATAGAGCAGATAATACGGCAATTTGGACTAGACTTGCCATTAGAGGTCCAGTTTGTGAGATTCATTGTGAATTTCTTGCAAGGCAATTTTGGTGTTTCGTTTTTCTATGGGGCAGAGTTTAATATTGGCGCAATTATCTCAGAGCGGCTGGTAAATACACTCTTCCTGATGATTCCTGCTGATATAATTGCCATTTTTCTGGGTTTGTGGGTTGGCAAGAATGCTGCATGGCATCGGGGGAAGCGACGTGATGTTATTGGCCTTTTTGTATCACTTGTCACATATGCCATCCCAGGTTTCTGGCTAGCCATGATTGCGGTTCTAATTTTCGGTTTTAAGCTCCAGCTAGTACCCACGGACCCCTACAATCTCACACGATCATTCAACGAATATGGCGGCAATTTCCTAGGTTTCCTGGTAGATGCCATTGCACACCTAATTCTACCTATTCTAATTCTTGTCATTGTAATCTTTGGTGTGTTCACGCTCATTATGAGAAACTCACTTCTTGATGTCATAAATGAAGATTACATGCTCACAGCAAAAGCAAAGGGTCTTTCTGATAAAGACCAACTCAACAAAGAGGCAGTACCCAATGCTAGGATTCCTGTTGCCACTGTTATCTCTATTCAAATAGGTTTCTCTGTCGTTGGTGCTCTACTAATTGAGATTGTTTTCAACTATCATGGTATCGGACGTCTCATCTGGGACGCTGTTGTGCATAGAGACTATCCAATGCTGCAGGCAACGTTCTTTGTATTCACTGTGGTCCTTGTTTTTACGAATCTCATTGCAGATTTCTTG
>SOKL01000231.1 GCA_004376265.1 Candidatus Thorarchaeota archaeon | reverse complement strand
AATGGAGTAAAGCGAGTTGAGCACTCAGCAATTGAAGTCCTCATTGAAACTCAAGAACCTGTTTTAGTAGTTGATCCTGAAGAGTAGAAAGATGATGAGCAAGAAGCCATCATCAAGAATTTGTAACAAACTTGATCTTTCTTATTTGGCTAGTTGGATAGTCACGCTACTACCTCTTCGAATCTTTGTCAATGCTTCAAGTTCCATTTCATCAGAAGTGATTCTGCCAAGGACGTTAACCTGGCTGAAAGTCTGGGTATCGTTAAGATAGATATCCAAGGAGTCACCGAGGGGTTGGTATGCAATGTCTGCTTTCTTTACATCTTTAGTTGGTTTCACATTACCTTTCGATATCCCCAACGTTATTTTCATTACGCCCTGCATAAACGCAGTTCGTCCTTCGATTGGAAGCTTGAACTTTATCTCTTCAACGATAAGTGGTGCATGGATTCTATTGATAACACCTTTGAGATTTAGACCTCCCTCGAATACAAATTCAAGCAAAAGATCTGTACCACTCATTTCGCCCATACATATCCACCAATAATAGCTCCTAAAATCTTCTACGTTCTGCTTAGCAGCAAAGGCTTAATTGGTCTGGAACGCAGCATGATTCGGAGAGGATTGGGCTGGCCTCCACCAAACTTGAAGTAGCATTTGTAGTAGACACCACGGGTTCAATGAAGGATGACATCCAAGCAGTCAAGAATAGTCTCTTCGAAATTGTCGACCATATATCTCGGCGAACTGAGAGTCTGGAGATTAGGTTTGGAGTGGTATCCTATCGCGACCATCCACCTCAAGACAGGTCATATGTTACAAGGGTCTTCGACTTTACCGAGAATATCAAGAGAGTTCACAAACTCATATCCTCCCTAAAGCCATCTGAGGGAGGTGACACTCCAGAAGCAGTAGCTGACGGCCTCTTCGACGCTCGTACAAAGCTCTCATGGGAACGTGATTCGTACAAAGTATTGCTTTTGGTTGGTGATGCCCCACCTCATGGTACGAAATACAATAGCATTGGTGACGACTATTTTCCCGATGGATGTCCGAAAGGTTATGATCCAATAGATGAAGTACAGCAGTTTAGGAAAGACTATGGAAGTACAATGTTCATTTTCATATGCGGCTGTAATCCTCTCGTTGAAGAGTCATTCAGGAATATTGCATCTTCAGTAGAGGATGGGAAGTACTACTCATTATTAGAAGCACACGAGCTTCCTGAGGCTATTATGCAGATACTCGAAGGAGTTAGTGATCTCATTGAAGCAGATCGACGAGTACTCTCTTATTACGAAGCGAATGATGGAGTATTTGATATGGGGGAAGCAGCCTCTAAGTTGTCATTGGAGTTACGAGAATTGAAAACCTCCCTCTCTCGCCTCCTAGAGCTTGGTCGAATTACACGTTGGCCAAAAGGGAAACCTCTGTCTACATCTCAGACAGATTTGTTCGTAGAACTAGGAGAAGTACCGAATAACATTATTGCAGGCAAGGCGTTCAATTTTCATATTCAAGTGAAAAATCCAAGTGCTACAGTAGGAGGTATCAGAGTGATTGCTTCACTAGTATCGTCAGATGGGGTATCTGAAGTCATAAATGAGTATCATGAAATTAGTCCAAGATCAGATCGAAAACTAGAGTTGAGCCTCATACCAATGACTGACACAAAGGGGAAGGCAAATTTACGAGTTGAGGTCTTTTACGGATCCCGATCAATTGCCACAAAGATCTACAATACTCGGGTGTATTGAAGGAGGCCTCCTATTGAACCTAAGCGCACGACGGGGACGTAACCAACGGGGTATCTGTTTCGTTTCAACAGATGATTTGCCTGGAATAGTTAAGCTCGAATATCATGGAAAAATTGCGTACGCAGATGTAAGAACTTCAGAGAAAGTTCCCAAAGGTACAATCATCATCGACTCACGTGTTTCTGCTATTCTTGAAATTGAAGAAGAGAGCGGCATCTCTCTTGAACGTATTTCAGTCGAGATACCTATCTGCAATAATATACGTCTAGGTGTCGTTTCCACTAGGGGTCTCGACAATCAAAAAGTTGCACATGCAATGTCGAAGAGAATTGATGATTTTAGGGAATTTATCGATGGTCTGATATTGTATGAAGGTCAAGAATTGTCTATCTCAGAACTTGGAATCACTCTTCATATTTTGTCCATGGCTTCTGATGATTCAACTACTAATGTTGCGCGAATCTCTTGGAAGCAACTCCTGAAGATTCACCTCGCGTCTATTGATTCACATCCTTGTAATCTCTGCATAATTGTCGAAATTGCTGCTGCAACACAAATCGTTGATGTCGATTCAGCTGATCAAAGAATCTCCCGTCATCAAGCTATCTTATCATCACTACACAAAATAGAGACGCAGTTTGTATGTTTTAGACAGGATGTTCTCTTCTCAGGAATTGCATTTTCCGATGAAGTGTTTCCGTTCAAATCATTCGACTCTAATACTGGAGAAGAAACCGAAGTCACATCTCTACACTCATCATCTCTAATAGGAGCTTTTGGGGAGTGGATTGACAAAATGGTATCGGAC
>SOKL01000011.1 GCA_004376265.1 Candidatus Thorarchaeota archaeon | reverse complement strand
GTCTCAAAGGGTGTGTACGACTGTCAATCACTAGAACTCCGATAGTTTTACCTTTCCGTTCTTTTACATGAGTTCTAATTCTTTCTGCACTGGCACGGGAGTTTGCTGGCAGAATTGATGCATAACCAGGTGGGACATTTGACTTATCGACACCCGCATTCGCCATCAAGGTGTTATTCTTCATTGCTAACAAAACATGAGGGATTCCCCCTAGAATTTCATCTGCTTCTCTCATAACTAGTTCAGCAACTTCAGGGACCAACTCATACTTTCTCGCCAACTGTTGAGCTTCTGATGATACGATAACATCAGAGAGTTTCACAACTTGCCCCTCTGTTGTACCTAGGGGGGTTTCGGCAAGTGCTAAGATGTCATTGTCCTCTAACTCAAGTCCAGCATCTTGTAGACCTTCGAAGATTACATCCAGAATGTCATCCTGCTCCGTGATAATTCTAGTCTTTATGGGAAACACATGCATCGTACCGACCCAAAATGAGCTTCTGAAACGATAAGATAAAGTCATTTACGGGATGATTTTTGCATTTTCATCCTCTCAGCCATGACACATTTATCGCCTCTTCTCCCACCCATAGGATTTTTTGTCGTCCCCATAGAATTCATGCATCTTGCTGCAACTGCAGCGCCCAATGCAAGACCGTCATCCACAAAGAGCACATCATGTTTTGATGTCCAGAGGGTTCCATCCATCAGGTGAAGGTTCTCTGTGATGATGGTTGGTTTCTGACCTGAGATGATTGCTCTTCCAGTTAGACCAAGAGATGTGTTTTCGTGTATCAATCCTTCAGATTCAATAAGTTTGAGGATTCGCTGGACAATCCTAGCCTGTATCACATCAATCACTGCAAGCAGCAGATCAGGACCTCCTGCATCTGAAATTATCCGACCTAGTTGAGCAAGTTCATCTAGTCCAGAGCCATTGATTCCAGCATCTACACCTATCAAGACAGTTCCGGACTCTTCCGCAGCTCTCGCGTCAACTGGTACGGTTCCAAATCGATTCTCAGATTTAGAGACCTTTGAAACTCTGATGATATTATGAGCTTGCTCCTCCCAATTAGAATCTATTTCCAATCTCTGAGGTCGGTTAGAAGAGGGAATATCAAGAACGCATCCTGTCTGTTCATCAACTAACCCAGATCCCCTTGCGAGGGCATCTGGAATGGCACCTGCAAGACCAGCGAATGATCCAACCGTCTTTGCGTATGGAAAACCATCATCAGTAATCCGCCCAGCCAAAGTTGTTCCAAAATCCATCGTCATGACCGGATTTCGAAAATCAATGTCCGTGCTTTTTGCAGCGCCTTTCAATCCTGCACTTACAAGCTCTCCTTCCATTTCATTGGCAACAATCTCGGTATTTGATGGCGGGAGGGAACTTGCCACAGCTCCATCAAAATAGACTTTCTTAAGCCAAGTGAACTCTTGAATATCGGGAGGAAGATTTTCCGCAGAGATAGATGCGGTCATTTTCCTAGGTGGAATTCCAGCATTAAGACAACCATCAGCTAGAGCTTGTACTATTGTTCCGACGTCAACAGGACTGGCAAAACTTGCTGTGACACCAGTAGAACGAACGACGAAGTGCAAGTCTCGATCTTTGTCAAGTCGTGCTCTCTCGAGGGTTGTTGTCAAAGTATCTGAAACAAGCTCTGAAACAGACTCGCGAGTAAGGTCAACTCCAAAAAGAGTTCTTCCAAAAATCTTTTCGTCAGACCGAGGAGGTCGAACATCTCGGGTCATCCTAATCTCTTTTTCAATCTCATATATCTCAGCGGTCTTTAGATTTGTAGAAACTAAGACACATTTTGTGGTCGTGTTTCCAAGTTCGACAGAAGCTACGGTGTAGAAAGGACCTTTTCGAAGTGATGAAACGCCAATCGAACGAGGTCTTACAACTCTGTCTTTTCTTACCAAGTTATCACTCCCATATCAGAGTAGTTTCTTGAAAGGATGATCAGTGGATGGTTCCACACCGAATTCAAGGGCAGATGATTCGGCTGCAAAGACATCACCCATGGCTATTGTTGGAAACACACGTTCAGCATTTCCAATGGGCCCATAGAGGATAAAATCAGCCCCCATCATTTGGACTATCAGATTTGATGCAACATCAGCTGTCCGAAAACCTTCACGATTGACCTTTTTGTGTTTTCTCAACCAGGACCAAGAAGAGGGTGCATTATGCACACCAGACCCAGTAGGTTGACCATAAACAGTCTTCGATACAAATGTGAACGCAGCAGCAGAACCAGCCCCAGCACCCATTGCTGTTACCGCGGTGTCAATCAATGGTTTTGTGATCCCGAGTTCTTTACTCAAAGGAATGAGCCCTTTATCGAGGTCAAGTGCCCCAGATTCCAAAACTTTCCTCCGTCCTGCAATCGTAGGATCTTGAGGGTTGAATGCCAGTATTATCGCACATTCATGTTGAATGGTTCGTAAGGCGTCAATCTCCTCGTTAGTCGCTGAAACATTGAGTGAGTTGTAGATTGCACGATCCAAGAGACCTACCTCTTCAGCATATATCAACCCGGCAACCCGGACCATAGGTTCCGTAGAATCAATGAGAAAAGGTGCTTCTGTCAAAACAGATACGAAATCGATGTAATTCTTCAACGCTACTTCAGTTTCAGAAAAGATTTGGACAAGTGCAGGATTACCAGTTAATTGAGCCATTTCATCTTGCTTTTGTATCAATGCGGTTGCTGCATCCTTATCGAATACTCCCTTTTTGGTGTCAGTAACGATTTTGTGACCACCATAGAAGATTGTTCCAGCTAAGACAGTTGAGGTTTCACCAGGGTTGCCACCGATTTTCACACCGCCAATATTGTGGATTATTTGTTCTTTTTCAAACACAAACACTGTACTAGACCTCCCTCACAAATAGTATCGTTCCTGATTCTTCTTCCTGAACCTCAACCACAGTGGATGATGGATGTTCTGACACTGTAGCATGTGTTTGTTGCGTAGTGATGAGGGAACTCGAAGAATCTAGAATCACTCCATATTCAGGTAAAAGCATCACATCCCCACTCATTGATGATTTGCGAGATGATTTTACAGCAGCTTTGAATTCAATCCACATAGCTCCGTTGGCATATTCCCCTGGGTCTTTCGATAGAAGTTCTAATGCTTTAGCTGCAATTATTGAAGGATCATTCTTGTTGATCAGCTCAATGAGTTCAATTTGTTTTCTGAATTGGTCAATTCCTTCAAGTGGGACATTCTCAATATATGGGATCGCACCCTCTGCATCTATTATCTTTCGAGTGTCCCTATCAACACCATTGTGATAGAGGGCGCTTAGAGACCTGCCTGTTAGATGACCAGGAACCTCTGGTCCAGAAAGAATTAGAAATCTAATGTTCGGATTGGAGATGATATTGATAATCACACGTTCAATCCCAATATTCTCAGTTTTGCAGGTTCCTATTATCGCGTAATCTGCATCGACTTCTATTTTCTTTCCTAGAGTGCAGATGGCGATGCAACTGGAGTGATCTTTTACTTCATAGTCTCCTGAAACTGGAGGCCAATCATGTTCTAGATTCACGCTCTGTTCTCCCTCCTATTCAAACGATGGTGGATCAAAGATTGATTTGTCAATGTCCAATGCACTGTTAGCTTCTGCAACAGCTGATGCCATCGCATTTGCGATTAGTGCCACAGAAGTGAATACCTCCTTTGAATGAGTTAAAGATCCAAACATGATAGCATCTGTAGCAAAAAGCTGTGCTGCTACAGTTGCAGCAACAATAGTAGCAGTCTGAATAGATTTGTCATCAAGTCCGGTTTGTCGTATGAACCTCCATGCAGATGGAGCGTTGTGAGGTGCAAGACAGGTTGGAAGTCCTAGTTCTGATTTGATAGCAATTGTCGTTCTGTGCTCCAATCCGTAACCAGCTCCGACAGGCATCGTAGCAGGATCCACCAGGACTTTCTTTATCCCAAGGGATTCCGAGAAGATCAACACATCTCGGACAATGTCCAGTCTTTCAGGAAGCGTTGTGGCTCTGGGCGACCACCCAAGAATAACTGCCATCTCTAACGAACTTTGTTTCAATTTGTCTTTCTCGTCTTCCTTCATTGATAGGTTGATGGAATTGTAGATAGCTCGTTCAGTCAAACCTGATTCTTCGCAATATTCTATAGCGCGCAGGCGTGCTTTGGAATTTGTTGATTCAAACATGAAGGGACCATCAAAATTATCAACCAACCAAGAGAGGTGCTTCTCCATGGCTGCAGGAGTTCGCCCAAACGTTTGAATTACGAGTGGGTGACCAGTTCTGTCGCTCATTGATACACCAGAATCAATCCAGTCCTTAGCAGTCTTCTTGTCGAAGAGTCCCTCTCGAGTATCTTCCATGATAGATTGACCCTTGAAGAAGAGACCACCTATCAGGACTGTAGGATTTTCTCCTGGATGACCACCAATGCGAATACCTCCGAAATCGAATACTTGTTGTTCCTTCTTGAAGACGAACATTGTATCACCTCTCTCGATCTGGTCGGGGGTACAATCCAGCGCCCTTAACCAACTCGACTATACTCTCGGTCCATCCGACACCCATAAGGTGCAATCCGTTGATACCATCAATCTTCCGGACTTCCTCAATAGTTTCCAGTGCGATTTGAATACCTTCCGCTTTTATCATCTCTATCCGGGCTGCTTCATTGGAACCTCTACCTGCGTCGTCAAGACGTTTAATGACTTCTTCAGGAACATGTATGCCTGGGACGAATTCATTCATGAACTCAGCCATTTCTGAATCTCTTAATGGAATGATTCCAGCCAGAACGTTCAGATCTACAGAAACCAGACTCATGAAATCCTCGAGTCGCGATGCCTCGAATATGGCTTGAGTCTGGAAAAATTGAGCGCCAGCTTCTCGCTTTTCCTCTACTCGATCTACAAGTTCCTCCATCGGATCATCATTTGGATTGATTGTAGCTCCAACATAGAACTCAGGTGTACCTTCTAGCTCATCTCCAGCATAATCTACACCATGTGAAAGGTGTTTGGCGAGAGAGAGTGCTTCTAGAGTATCTAAATCATTTACCATCTTTGCATCAGGATGTGACCCAAATCGAACGTGGTCGCCACTCATGAATAATATATTTCGAACTCCTAGTGCGAAGGCTCCATAGAGCTCGCTTTGAATGGCAATCTGATTTCGGTCCCTTGTGGTTAAATGCAAGATTGGTTCAACACCAGCTTGAAAGACATACTGAGCGCAGACCAAGCTACTCATTGTCGGAACTCCACGTGCATTATCAGGTACGTTGATAGCATCGCAATAGTTTCGCACTGTCTCTACACGTTCATTAATGAGGTTTGAATCTGAACCATGTGGTGCTCCAATCTCTCCTGTTACAACAAATTCTCCTCTTTCGAGCAATTGTTTGAAACGTGTATCGAGCAGTTCACAAATCTCCAGTAATTCTAGTTATGACAGACTAATGCTCCCCTAAATTGCTTTTGTTGAAAATATTTGGTGATTACTTTTCGATACCACAAACGACTTTACAGAGATACGGAGGGTGTAAAACAACTTCACTTAGCATCAATTCGACGTAAATTTTTTGCTGGCAGTTCTCTTCCTAACTTCTGAGCTACTTCATTGCTAAGATTAGCAACAATCTCGATATGTTCATCAACATACTCCTCACTTTCAATATCTCCAGCTTCATGCAACCACGATAGAGTTGACATTCCGTCATCACCGTAAGGTAGTAGAATCTCATATTTGTGTAGGAGGGGCAACTCCTTTTTCACAGTTTCAACCAATAGAGTGAGATTCGTATGTTGTTGAGCGGATATTTCTATAACAATAGAACATGCGTCAGGAAGCGCCAGTCTTCTTTCTTCGATTTCTAGTTCATCAAGCAAATCAATCTTGTTTAGGGCAGTAATAATCGGAATTCCGTTTACGTCTATCTTATTGAAGGTGTCAAGACATGCCTCAACCTTTCGTTCCATCTCTTCTACGGAATCAGATGCATCGACCACTAGAATGATGACATCTGCATCTGAAACCTCCATGATTGTGGTATTGAACGCTTGTAGAAGAGTTTTTGGAAGGTCGCTAATGAAACCAACGGAATCTGAGAGCACAACACGGCGGCCGGGCATTTCCAGCTCACTGGCTTTGGTAGAGAGGGTTGTGAATAACTCATCTGCAACTTTGACTTCGGATCCAGTGAGGGCGCGATGGAGTGTGCTTTTGCCAGAATTAGTATAACCGGCAAGCGTTAGCTCGATGAACCCCTCATGAATTCGTTTCTTTTTCTTGAGCTTCTGTTCTTGGACTATTTTCTTCAGTTTCTCATTGATGGTTGCTAATCGTCGCCGGATTTCTTTAATTCGCAAGTTAAGTAGGTCTTCACCGGCACCGATCTGTTCTGCAACCGGGCGGTCTCCAGTATGTTCCTTTTGTAGACGCATCCGTATCTGATGACGTTCGAAGGGAAGCTCGTATTTTAACCGAGCGTGTTCTATCTGAAGCCTGGCTTGGGGAGTTCGTGCATGTTTGTCAAAGATTTCTAGGATGACCTGAGTTCTGTCACGGACTTCAGTCTTCCAGAGATCCATTAGTCTGAAGACCTGACCAGACTTGAGTCCAGGAGAAAATAAAACGAACTCTGGTTCGTTCACCTCAATCCACGTCTGAATTTCTTCTGCTTTTCCAGAACGTATTGCATACTTTGCAGAGGGTGCACTTACTATGTCAAAGGTGCCTACAACAGTGTATTCAGCAGTAGTTGCTAAGGCCTCAAACTCACTAAGGAGATTGGGTTCTCGATAACGTCTACGTTGAACTAGTAATGCTGTAGCTTCGACCATTGATGCATCCACGTCGTGTTGTGTCTTAAACGATTTGATTTTTGTTTCATAGGTCCACAGGGAAAGATTCATGGCCCTTTTCATTGTTCACCGAATAGAACTTGTATGACACATTTTGAGATAAGAGCAAAGGATGGTCTCGCACGGCTTGGTAGATTTACAACAAAGCATGGAACCGTGAAGACTCCACTACTCATGCCAGTTGTTCATCCTGGAAAATCAGTAATCAAAGCCCCGGAATTGGTTAGTCATTATGGGTTTCAAATGGTCATAACAAACTCGTATATCATTAGGTCTCATGAACGGTTCAGAAACATAGCAGTAGAGAAAGGAGTTCATGAGCTGCTCAATTTCAGCGGACCAATCATGACTGACTCGGGAACATTTCAGATGTATTTTCATTCACTTCCAGATGAGGAGATTGATCCACTCGAGATTGTGGAGTTTCAGAAATCTATTGGCACTGATATTGGAACCATTCTTGATGTGTTCTCTGACCCAAAGGTGGGGAAGACCAAGGTAGAACAAGATATGAAAATCTCCCTTGAGCGTGCCAAGCTGTCAGTGGACATGAAGGAAGATATGATGCTTGCTGGAACTGTCCAGGGTGGTTCTTATCCTGACCTCAGGGAAATTTCAGCCAAAGGACTTGCTTCACTTGATTTTGATGTGCATCCCATTGGGGGAGTCGTTCCTTTCATGGAACAGTATCGATATGCGGATATTGTCCGAGCAACTCTCGCAGCCAAGAAGCACTTACCACCTGATAGACCAGTTCATCTGTTCGGTTGCGGACATCCGATGTTCTTTGCACAAGCAGCATTACTAGGTTGTGATTTCTTTGATTCTGCATCATATGCTAAATTTGCAGAAGGGGGTCGAATGTTACACCCAACTGGAACTATTCATCTCAATCAACTGAACGAACTTCCCTGTGACTGTCCTGTTTGTAGCAATACTACTGCACCGGAGTTCAAGACGCTAGATAAGACCGAAAGAGATCTTCAATTGATGAAACATAATCTATACGTCACCTCTGCAGAGATGCGTAGAGTTAGACAAGCCATTTCTGAAGGAAAATTATTCGAGCTTGCTGCTACACGTGCGCGAAGTCACCCAGCTCTTCTTGAAGCATTCAGAGTCATGATGGAATATAGTCAAATTATGATTGATTCTGACCCAATAGGAAAGACCTCTTCGATATTCTATACAGGTTCAGAAACTGTCATGCGGTCAGAAGTTGTGAGTTTCTATCAACGACTATACGAGCTCTATCCTTACAGAAATACAAACACAATCATATTGGTTCCTGATAATGCCAACAGGCCATATTCAGAGAGTGCAAGCATAATAATTGATGAAGTTCGACGAAGAAAGCCAGATGATCTAATTCTACTGTTCGTGACGCCTATAGGAATAGTACCTTGGGAATTAGAACACGTCCACCCTGCTCAGCAAGGTGTGTTTCCTGAAACTATTGACAGTTCGTCACTGGAGATCGTTCAACAGAGATTACACAAATTCCTTGATAGTATCTCATTTGAAAACCTGTTGTGGTTCAGACGGAATGCAGCAACGAATGCACTTTCTGATTCTTTCAAGGATAGTGGAAAAATCGTCATTGCTGAAACAGCATCAGATTTGATCGGAGCAATCGATGATAAACCAGATGAAAAACAAGATTGGATCAAGAGGAAGCTTCGGGCTGTACTCACCTACCAATGGGGACCAGAAGTTGCATCTATGGTGAATCTTGAAGGTCTTAGTATAGACATCTCAAGAAGCACTGGAAAAATCAGACATGTGCGGTTGGGAAGTGAAATCATTCTTACACTCGTTCCCACAACAGGATTATTCACAGCAACTTATGAAGGAGGACTTCAGCTCCTAAAGCATGGTCTTGACCCAAAGTACATTGTCAGATTGGACGATGAAGTACGTGAATACGTAGCAGATGGAAAGTCCGCTCTTGCCAAGTTCATTACTCATGCACATCCGAATCTCCGTGCAGGAGAAGAGGTTGTTGTGGTTGATAGCTCTAACACTTTGTTGGGTGTAGGGAAAGCACTACTGAATGGTCATGAGATGATCGCTTTCCAACGCGGAGTGGCAGTAAACATACGACATTCAAAGAAGAGCTAGGCAATAGGCTCTTCTGTAGCTGCCGCATAGAGAGGATGACCAGGTATTTTTCTCAACGCATCAACACCACCCATAGGTAGAACCATCATTTGGGATGTCGGAGAGTATAGGCGTATTTGAGCCCCTTTCTTGAAATCAGCTTCAGGAGGTAGAAGTGAAACTGCAGAGATCTCTCCTACATTG
>SOKL01000267.1 GCA_004376265.1 Candidatus Thorarchaeota archaeon | reverse complement strand
CAACAGCAAACGAGAGACCCTTGCCTGAAGTGGGTGTGCGAGTTACAGCTGTGGTAAAGTCGAGATTGTAAGCTAATTTTATTGTCTGCTCAAACACTTCCTCACCCACAGGAACCACTGTGTCTGTGGGTGGAGCAATATAATCTTCACTGGAAAACGAACGATACAATAACTCAACTTCGGTTTTCGATAGTGTATCTGTTGGAGTGCTCATCTTTAGGTCATCTAGATGACGTCTTCTAAGGTCCTTGCTGGCATTGCCAACAATCTTCTTCGCCCTATTAGAACTAAGTCGACAGAACGCTTTTGTTAGGAATCCTCTCAAATCGGATTCTCGAGTTTCTCGCAGTAGGTCTTGAAACTCTCCAATTCGTATACTCGCTGGGTGGGGTTGGGCATACTTAGGTTCTTCAGGGAACGCATTTACTCTCCGCGGATATATGTGAACCTTTCCGTATGGATCGATGAAGATGATAGTCACATGGGCGTTTAGAAGAGATGCCATCTCGTTGTAGATATCTGCATAACCTCGTCGATATTGGATATTGAGATAAAACAACTTGATGAATGTCCCATGATGGAATGGGAGGTCCAAATCGATGGGTCCACCTACATGATCCTTTGTGTTTGCAGTAGTTGTGTAGAAGTTTGTTACAGTTGCTTCATCGGATGTAAATCGTTTGGATACTGTGAAAATCGGCTTTCCAGTTGTATTCTGAGCATCGCTGAAAGCTGATGGAGCACCAAAGCCCTGACTTCCACGAGTCTGTCTCAACTTCTCAGATTTACTTGATGCAAGATAGATACCGTACTTTTCGAGATCGCTTGGAACCATTCCAACCCCAGTATCAAAACATGTGAACTCATAGACCTTGAATCCATCTTCGTCATCGATGGGAACTAGGTCAGGCATCTGAATTTCTTTCAATTCAATGACTACCAGAGGTTCTCGTTTGGTCAGTAATGGGCGAAGTGGAGCTAGAAATTTCCTGAACTCGGTTATTCTTTCCTCAATTGTTTCTTTACGTCTGGTAAGAGTGTCAACCTCTTTTCCCGCCCTAATGTTTCTTTCTAGCTGTTTGCTAAAAGCTATGGTATCAAACTGACCCTCTTCAAGCTTGGTCCGTACATCTTCGACAACTTTCGAATCCAAATGATCCTGAAGTCGAGGACGCCTTTTTGTCTTCCACCACCAACTCTCAAGTGCATCAATCGCATTGTCAAGAAACTCAATTGAATATTGAGTGTGCTTGTTCAACCCAGTTTCAAAACCTACCAACTGTGTCCGTTTTCGCATGAACTTCGCAATTGTACCCTGTTTGATAACACCCGTTTCTGTTGGGATTGGTGCAGGGCTTGCTTTTGGCTTGGCTGGTTTTTTTGACTTCTTTTTCGGTGAACTCAATCTTGATCACTCCATAGGTTGCGTATATTCTGGAGGCTCATATTCTACAGTAAGAGCGTTAGGACAGATTCCTCCGTTCCTTCTGAGCATATTAGACATTTGTACTCTTAGCGCGTATTATTCTTTTCCGTCACTAACCGTTTCAAAACGACTCTTTCTGTTATTTTGTAGCCTCTAGAACACTTTTGAGGTTATATTGCACAAATGAAATGTCTGGTGATGTAAATTATTGAACACGTGTTCTAAGTCTTTCTATAATGAACAACTTTTTCGGTGGGTTCAGCTAGTCCGTGGATGTATCATTATGCGATTAACAACAGTGCGAGCAATTGCAGTTTCCAACATTCCAATCGTGAGTAATGGTGACAATCTTGCTGAAATGATACTGGAAAACATCCAGTTAGAAGATGGAGACATCGTAGTGATTACATCCAAAATTGTTTCTAAGTCGGAGGGTAGGTTGGTGAAATCATCTAGCGTGACTGTTTCCGCTCACGCTAAAGAAATTGCGGAGAGGAATGGGTTTGATCCAATTCATGTTGAACTTGCATTGAGAGAGTCTGTCAAAATTGTCAGAGAAGATGGAGTTCTCATAACAGAAACGAAATCAGGGATTGTGTGTAATTTCAGTGGTGTCGATAAGTCCAACGTACCTAATGACGATTTTGTCCTCTTGCCGATTGACCCGGACCAATCAGCACTCACAATTCTGGATAACTTGACCAAAGCAACAGGTCTGAGATTAGCTCTCATTATATCAGATACTCAGGGGAGACCATGGAGGAAAGGGTCTATCAACGTTGCAATTGGTTGTGCAGGTATTAACGCATTCAAATATAATCAGGGCAAGAAAGATTTGCGCGGCCGAGTTCTGAAGCGGTCTACAATTTGCCAGATTGATGAGATTACAGCTCTAGTTGAATCCCTGATGGGACAAGCTAATGAGAGCATTCCTGTTACAATTGTAAGAGGATATGATTATTCCGAGGGAGAGGAAAAAGCTTCAGCAATTAATCGACAGCATGAAAATGATTTATTCCGGTAATCAACGAAAAGAAGAATTCAGGCTTCCTATGAGGAAGCCCGTGTTGTGATATTCAATTAATGGGTTGTCCGCAACCACCACAGAATCTTGCTCCAGCGGGATATCCTTTGCCACAGTTGTGACAGTAACCCGAAGCATCGGAACCTCCT
>SOKL01000334.1 GCA_004376265.1 Candidatus Thorarchaeota archaeon | reverse complement strand
TGACTACAAGTACATGTCGCCAATTGTTGTCAACTTAATAATAGACGATGTTAAGGCTGAGTCGAACGAGCGCATGTTTTCGTTGATAAAGTCCGACCATTGAACGAGCCTGAATATGAAATCTTAACATTTGAATGAGATTCAACAATGATTTTCGCTCATTGAACAAGGAAATCGTTCAATTGACGACTTTCCATTGAGTCACGCTTAATATTACTTCTACCAAGAAACATCTCGGTGATTGAAATTCAAGGATTCGATATTGTTCAATTCCTCATGGGTCCAGCAGACATCCTTACTCAGGGTCTGGTCGGACTAATAATGGGACTAGGAATGAATGCACTACAGATCTGGCTCATGTACGAGATTGTGGTCATCGTTCCCCCGAGATCAAAGAACCTGATTGATGCCATTGATGTGGAGCTCGGTCAGTCACAGCACATTGGTGGACTGAAGTATCGTGTCTATACAGCGGTCTTTCAGTTGTTTCTCCCACTCGTGTTAATTGGTGCCTGCTACCTGTCGTTCTGTCTTCTGACGAGTATTGTGACAACCCTATTCTAGAAAGAGGGGGGAATACGTGTGAGGATAAAGAGTGTAATTCTCCTACTAATGGTAGTGTTCTCAGCGTCGCCAATTATCAGTGATGCTGAGGATACTCCCTGCATCGTCCTTGCAAAACCTGGAGAATGGTATCAGATAGGGTTGAATGGTATCAGCCAAGAGTCAGAGATGACAATAGTCTTCAGTTTCTATTATAACAAATCTGTTGGTGAAAGGCTTGAAGTCCAAGAGCCGTTTCATGTAAAGAATGATCAATATACAAGATCGGTTTACTATGTCACAAACGGCTCTTCTATTCTTTGTTCCATCCAATATGTCAATCTTGATAGTGTCATGTTCGGAGAGGAACGTGCTAGACTTGAGATATCAAGTTCAGACCATCATGTGTATCTTGTAGGGATTCAGATTGAGGAGAACTCATCAGAACTGGATATCCCTCCCTCTTTCCAGATCATCCTAGCCCTGTGCAGTCTTGTGCCATTCTTCCTCCTGCTGCCAGATGCAATCAACAACCTTCAGACACAACTCGATATTGAAGCAGCATCTAAGGGAGTATATGGTAGAATCCTGACTCTCTTGCTGCCATTTCTGTCAATTGCACTCACAATACTACTACTGGGGGGATTGGATGTATTCTGAGTCTGATCCTGAGCGAAATGAACCAGTTTCAAGGAGTCATCGAGTCGGTCAGTACTATTCAAGGAAAATGGGCTCTGCCTACAAGATGACACATCCTAGGACAAGCAGCTGGGAGAAGTCTGGGTCATCAATGATGCGTTGGTTGTCGAGGTTCGGGTCAGGTATTGATGTGCCATTCAGATCCATCGCCCTGTTTGCAGGAAGCTGGTTGATGCTTGAGATTGGTTGGCCAATCCTAACCTTACTCGGTGTGGTAACTGCAGGCTCAGTCTGGAGTATATCTTCAGCTATTCCCTTCCTGTTCATAGTCGTCTACGGAATCGTGCTGATGAGTGGAAGCAATCTGGTCCGAAACCTCATATCACACTTGACGGGGCAGCGTGACAACCTAGTAAAAGCAGTCTTTCGGGGTTACTTCTGGAGTCTTCTGTCAGTAGGGTTGATTCTGACCATCCATCAGTACTTTCAAGGCATCCTTCCCTTTCTGTTCGTCATTCCAATAATCTACCTATTACCATTTGAGATAGTTGGGACTACGATACCTATTCCAATTCCCTTGGGAGTTACTGGTTGGTACATCAACATTCTAGTCATGGTCATCGTGTACATTGTTGGGATAACAGGGAGTTGTAGCGGTGGGATTGAGATACTTCGGTACTTCATGAATGGGTCAAGTCAGCAAGGGACCTACCATGCAATCCTGTCAGTCTTGCTACTAGCTGTTTTTCCTGCAATGAATGTCCAGTTCTCACTGGTTTTTCTGAACTCTATTCTCGAACTCTATAGGATGATGATTCTAGGTGTTTGATTTAATCGCTTGGCTCAGTAGTATTGTTCCGTTCCTTGTCTTAATGGGTGTCAGTGTGCTAGTGATGACGTTGGCTCATCTTGCACTGTCTATAGGAGGAAATCGTTTTGGTACTGAAATCAGTGCTGTTCTCGGGCTTGTTGTGTTTGTAAGTGCGGAGCTCACCCTTGGAAACTATGATCCATCTTGGACCCTGATTATGATGCTTCTTGTGACTCCAATGGTGGTCTATGAAGCATTTCGTCCATCGGATGCAGATTCCAGCTCTCCTGTCATCCTCGATTATGATTTAGATGATACTCTGTGCTTCTCTCTGAGTCGTATCTTTGTAGCTATGAACGCAGTCAGAATCATAGGAATTCCTTCCAGGACTGACATTTCAGGAAAGGATGCGAATGAAGAACTGAGGTTGCTCCATCCCCTTTGGGAGGATTGTCATAAGTCAGGAACCACCTATACAGTAGAGGCAAAGGGGGAGAATGGGCTAGTAGAACTTGTTGTCTTCATGGTATCTATAGACAAGAACTGGAAACGTGCCATTGAGAAGGTCCACCAATCCCGAGAGGTGGCAGATACTTGGCTGAAACAGATGGACTACTCATTCGAGGTCCTTGTTAGACAACAACTTGTGAATGCCTACTCAGACTTGGATACTGAATGCCATGAATCAATGGACTCCCTCTCGATTGAGGGGTTACCAAATCGACTCTCAAACAATTATGGGGTCTTACTTCAGAGACTGATTGATAGAAAAATCAAGGCTCGAAATCAATTTTCATTCAATTCGGGCACTCAGCCTCGTATGAAAAGGTATGCAGGAGTCCAAAGTGGAAATCTAGAGTATCAATCTAGAACACCATATCGTGTCGAAGAGCATCAGCTAAGCAGTATCTACAAACAGATGGCTGAGATTGAGGCATGTGAGGAAACTGGTGTCTTTCGAACCAGTGTGAATATTCTTGGAGAAAGGGGACATAGTATGAATCAGATAGAAGCAATAGTGAGATCAGTATGGAGTGGTGTAAAGATAATCGCATCCAAGGTAGATAGTTTTCAAAGAAATTGGAATCGATTGTTACTTCGAAACCACCTTCTGGGACGTACTTCTGTGAGTGGAGCCAAGCTACTTGCACTTCTTGACTTCTCGGAACCGCTCCCTGGGGTTTCTCGAAGATCAATTCCTCCTGAGTTTCTGCTACCCTTGCTTGATTCAGAGAGGACTGAATCAATTCCCTTGGGACAGGTTCTGTATAAGGGAAAACGTCTCGAACAGATCTATGATATTCCTAAGGATAGATTCTGTCTTCACACAGGTCTGTTCGGTCAAACAGGGAGTGGAAAATCAAATACTATGAAGCATCTTCTTCACGAGTTTGACAATCTAGGTATTCCATTTCTTGTGATTGATCCCTCCACATCTGAGATGCGACTACTGAGTGAATCAGTTTCCAATCTCCGAATCTTTACTGTGGGTGATGAGGATACTGCTCCTTTCCGTTACAATCCCTTTGAAGTGCCGCCGGGGGTACCAATTCAGAAACATATCGACGGTCTAATCACCTGTTTCACAGCCGCTTGGCCAACTGAGGGTATTCTGCTAGAGCATATCTCCAAAGTTTTTCGACGTGTGTATTCTATTTGCGGGTGGAACATACTTGAGAATACACGGGGTCGGTCAATCTTACTTACAGATCTCTACAGAGCTATGGAGATGGTTGTCTGTGAGCTTGATTATGGCCCTGGATTGAATCAAGACTTTGTTGGGGCTCTCAAAGCCCGATTTGGGGCGATTATTGATGATTCTCAGATTGCTGTCATTCTTAATGCGGGGAGAGGAATCTCAATTCCTGAGTTACTCAACAATCCAACGGTTATAGAACTCAGAAATCTTCCATCGAGAAAACTTAGTCTGATTGGTAGTCTTATTCTGGTGGGCGTGGCAGAATATCTTGAGGCTCAGAATAAGTCAGTTAAACAAGAGCTGAAGCACATCTTGGTTTTGGAAGAGGCTCATCACTTATTGAAACGCATCAATACCGGTGGTGGCCTATATGAGAGTCATGCAAGTCAACAGCAGGCGATAAACAGTATAGTGCGTCTATTGCGAGAAGCAAGAGGATATGGGCTTGGAGTTTTTATTCTTGACCAATTACCAGGAAATTTAGCTGATGCTGCAGTTAAATTGCCCGGTATCACTATTCTCCATCTTCTCAAAGATAAACGGGAACGTGTGATTGTTGGTGGTCAAGCCAACCTTACAGATGAACAGCTGAACTATCTCGGTTCATTGAGCATTGGTGAAGCAGTAGTTCATCAAGGATTTACTGACCAAGCTGTGAATGTGCAAGTTGTTCACTATCAGGAAATAGGAGATGGATATTCAGACCTCCAAGTTTCTAGTTTGATGGATTCATTCTATATCGATAATCCACATCTCACCGTACAAAATATTCCATTAGTTATGCCGGAATGGGAACCTGATCCTGTTATTCTTTGGAATCTAAGATATCTGGTCAAATCAAAAATTGTTAGCGAGAACTACAATTGTTTCTTGAAAGAGAATGAGGAAACAGCACAACATTATATTCGCAATCTCGTTTCTGAGTTTCTCGATATCGAAAATCCTAGTGATGTCAACCAGTATATTGCAATAACATTCGAATATTTGAGAGTTGACGAATCTGTAATGGGGGAGTCGAGTAATGGATGAATCATTCGACTATGAAGAAGATAAAACATTGGAGAAAATAGAAGAGATAGAACCCAAAGCGTCACTTAATTCTGAGGAACGTGATCGGTTCCTTCGTGATTACCATTCTAAACTTCTAACTCGTGAAGAAAGGGAAGATTGGGTTCATCTTAATCATGCAGAATTCTCACTATTTGAACCAGAAATAGTTGTTACTAAACAGAAATTTGTAACTGCACTTCTTGCGAATCCTGAATTTAGATTGAGAAGAGGATATGAAAAACATCTTCGTGAAGCGGAAGAGTACTTTGAAAATAACCACAAGGACAACATACCAAAATTAGTCAGAGAAATGGATGATGCATTAGTTCAATTCCTATTTGAAGAAACACATGGTGGACCACCTAGAGTCAGAATTGAATCCATGCGGGATATTGATAGACTTCTCGAGAAATATCCTGAAAAGAGAGAAGATGATAGTTTTGTGGAGCAATATAGAAAATCAAGTATCTATCTAGCTGTCAGAAACAATCATTATATGAAACAGACTGAACTGGCTCCTATTCATGATATCCAACAACCAAGAATTAGTGACTATCAAAAAGGGAAAGAAACTATACTGATTTCACATCTACGTCGGAATGAAGAAATTCGGATAATAGATGAATGGAAGAAAAATGGGTTAAGTAGATGTATTCGAGGGAAAGAGTCTGACATCGTGGAAAGATATCTAGAATCTAAGCACATTGAAACTATGGAACAGATTGATGCTTCAATGTATAATATTTCCTCAGGCGATTCTTGTAAATTGAATAGCGTGTTAGCAAAACTAGATCCAAAATTCTTCGCAGAAGAAGATTTTGTATCTATTGCCAATGAGATAACTCATGCATTATTGAAAACAAAATCAAGGATTGCATACATGGATTTCAAAATTGAAAATAGTTCATTGATAGAGAGTTGGTTGCAAGAAAATAGAACAGAAATTGAAAGAATTGTACATACTCAATTGAATCTGAATATTTCAGAACAAAGCGTTCGTATTGGCATTGTGGACGAGAGAATATACCTATGGAATCCTGACAAGACACCAAATGATATGATAAACGTGTGGGCAAGGAAGTATTTCCATTTTAATCCAAGCAATCTTGCACAGATAATACTGGAAACTGGAAGACATCTCGGTCTGAATAATGGGTACGAAATTTTACGTCATTTGAATAAACTTGTTGAACAGATTGTTTCAAACAGACCTAAAGATAAGATTCTGAATAGAAATGCAAAATCGAGAGTTCTAGGAGAAATCTTTCACCTTCAATGCGATATTATTGGTGTTTCACCAAGATATCTTGAAGATAAGATTGAGAGGATGACAGGGAGTAATGGGCGAGGTGGTGTTATTCATCCGAAACTCTTGAAGGGCACAGAACTAGAGATCCTTCGGGCTAGACTTGGTGCTATTATCAATAGTGATTGCTGGTTAGGAGAAGATGGTCGGTTATTTTATTCCGAAGCTAACAAAGAGAGGATAAAGATTGTAGCCAATTTATTTCAACAATTTGGGGATTTGGCATTCAAAATAGAACCTAATGAATTCAACAAAAGTTATCGTATGTGGATACCGAAACCAATTGGAAATGCATTCATTTACTGGGGTTTTACTTCTGGTGACAAACCTATTCGAAATGAACGACTCTCTAGTATTATCAGAGAAGCTTCAATGGAATCATACGTAGCCTATCTTGAAGACCTGATATCGGAAGATGGTTGCTTTGATCAGAGTAATGGATTTCGATGGAGCCGAACAAATGTTCTAAAACTAGGAACTACTGATGTAAAGTATAAGATGGAATCGGAATTATCTATTGACGAAATCGAGTTTCTAGTAAAATTTAAACATACCAGACGATATTCGAATGAGGTCTACGTTCCAATAACAAGACTTGAGAATTATGCGAAGCATCCTGATGAGTCTGAATCTGAAATTGTCGAACACATACTTTCAGTTGTAGAGAAAAATAGAAGCAGATTGTTGGATGATGAAGTTTCTCTAGCTAACAAATTAGGAATTGAAATTCATGTGTATCCAGAATACATTACACTTTACAATGAAACGGGTAGAATTTCTTTGAAATGGGTAGCAACAACAGAGCGAAAAGACGACTCAATTAGGTGGGCCTTGATTGCTCCTCCAAATGACCCACGAAAGAATATGATGGTTCAGGAATGGTTGATACTAATACCCGATGACGTTGCAAGAATTAAGAAACAACTTTAGAATGATAGTTTCAATTAGCTCTTTTCATGAGGAGGGGGCTTTAAGACAAGCTCAAATGTCCCAACCCCTTTTTCTCCTTCGGACCATTTCTTCCTGAATTGACCGAAGTTCTTTTCCAATTGGACAACCATCACAGGCACTTCTCTCCCTCTCGCCTAGTCCCAAGGGGCCAATACTAATTCTGATTCTCTCCATAGTGCCTTTCTTTGGACAAATTACACATTGTTTTCTGTATTGTGCTTGCACATTTCTCAGACCGTCGTAGCTATACTTATGATACACCAATTTAACTCGGACATTTGCTAGTTTTGAAAACATATTAAGTTGTCACTGAAAAAGGAGGAGGCGATCTAACCAGTCTGAGCTACTGAGGCTTCCATATGACAATCAAGGACTGTCACTTCGCACTTCGCAAGAAAATCGGTGATAAAGATTTCTACAGGGTTCTTTGTAATTGAAAAGCGAAGAAGTGATAATCACAGAGGTTTCTAGGAATTATGGAGGTTGGAGCAAGTGGATTATTATTCAGAGGCTGATGAGCCAAAGAAAGTCCTAGCAATACGAGCATATGGCATATCTAGTTCGACTCTCAAGAAGGAGATTGAGAGTATTACAGGTGTAAATCCTGGAAGTAATGCCGTCTATTCCCAAGAAACTGGTCGTGTATCAGTGACATCTGAAGTATTTGGCAACGGATGTTGCGGCGGGGGTGGTGACTGTTATGGTGGTGGTGGTGGCGGAGGCGGCAGTGGTGAGGAGGGTGTAATTATCTGCCTCATAATTATAGTAGCAATAATGGCGGCCCTAACCATTGTATGGGCGGTGGTGATGCTTGCCTTCTCCATCATGACAATAGGCGGATTCTTCAGGAAACGGTTCCGAACGCTTGCCATTGTTGAGAATGAAAACAAGGAATTCATCGGAAAACTTGCAGTAATAACAGTGCAGAAAAGAGGAGTTCTGAATTATCCTTTTGGACATCGGGAGTATGATGACTGGATGGTTCGAGCATTTGGATTGTTCAATAGGTTGAAACATCTCCGACAGGTCAGTATCTTCTTTGGCTTTTGGTGGGGGTTCATTGAAATCGCATTCAAGCTAAATGAGCTAATTCTTGGAGTAGGAGGATACGATCTATGGCCATTCCGTTATGTGATGATAGCGATATTCCTCCCTCTCCTGTTGTATAGTCCTATCTTGGAGATACAGTTCAGAGGTGTCTTTGATACCGGAGATGAGATGATCATGAAACTGGTCAACCAAGAACCGTCATACTCTCCAAATCAACCTATGATGTTTTCAGAAACTCCTTTAGAGGTTGGAAAGATCTTATCAAATGGAACCAAGAAAGACTGACTATTTGAACAGATCATGTAGTTTAATCTGGTACTGTCCAAGCTTTCCGTCGTAGTTACCAGCAGTCATCTTAGTGATACCGGGATGCTTACAGACCTCTTCGATAGCTACTTTCGTTGCCTCAGCAACATTCGCCTCGGTCAGACCGTTGATGACAATCTCCTGTACGAACTCACTTCCCTTTGGCACATGTGTATCAGGAACCAGTGCTCTCAGTGTGGGACAGAACCTCTCATTTGTAGATGCAAATAGGACTTTGTATTTTGATGAGGGTTTTGAGCCGGAACCCACGAGACCACCTGGAAACGGTGTATAGGCACCTTCTACTTTCTCGATTGCCTTCACTGCAGCCTTTCCACTGTTCATCCCACTCTCAACGTCCTCGCAGGTATAGATTATGTTGCCACCAGCAACTCCTTTTACTCGACCAAACATGTTCTGCATTACACAGGTTCCACTCATCCTTGGAATGAGAAATAAGACCCTCCCATCAATAGGACCCTTCTTGGTTTGGAAACCATCACCGAACATGGCAATTTTCTTACCAATCTCGTAGCGGTCCTTCGGTTTCGGAGTGTCATCAAATGCGGACGCTGTCGGGCTTGTCAACACACACTGTCCGAGTCGTGCCAAGAGTTGTGGCTCCAATTTCTTCTTTGACCCAACAGCAAAGATCACACGCACTCCTGGACGCCCATCTGGGGTTTCATCAGGAGACATGATGTACTCTATCCCAGCCTCTGCAGGGGCCATAATTACTGATGTGCCAAAGCCAGTGGCTTCAGTAGCTGTGGTTCGTGCCCACTCCTCATCATAGGCTGTGATTATCGTTCGATTCATATGCATACTGAATGCCTCAGCAAAAGTATCTTCTATAGGAACTCCGTTTATCTCCATAATAACGCACCCAAGTGTAAAAATTCGAAGGTCTACCGCCCTTTTCTTTTTTCCTACAGGCGTTGGAGAACTGTAAAAGCATTTATGACGGGGATTATTTCCAGAAAACAAGGAGGATGGACTCATGACAGTGACATTGTCACTACGGGAAACACCTGAATTACCTCTGGAAGCGGATTCTATTACTCCTACTCATTTTGCTGGAAAGACTGCCAATGCGATTGGGGAGCTACCCCTGCAACAAGGCAATCAGGTCATACAACTCAAAGAATTCTTTGACATCAGTGGAGAGAGTGGTCCAACACCTGAAGAAACTGATATCGTTGTTAAAGGTGATCTGAGAAAGGTGAAGATGATTGGGAAGGAGATGAACGGAGGAAGACTCACTATCGAAGGGGATACAGGAATGTATCTTGGAGCTGAAATGATTGCTGGTCGTATCCATGTGAAAGGATCAGTTAGTGATTGGGCTGCGGCAGAAATGGAAGGAGGCAACATCCAGATTGAGGGTGATGCGGGAGATTACCTCTGTTCTGGCTATCGTGGTAGTACAGATGGTATGAAAGGTGGACGCGTCTATGTGGCTGGTAACGTAGGGCGTGAGATGGCAGCGCATATGCGAAAAGGATTCCTTGCTGTCAAAGGAAACGTTGGTCCACAATCAGCGATACGTATGATGGGTGGAACTGTGATTGTTGTCGGTGATATGGCTGAACGTGTGGGTGTTCAAGCTACAAAGGGAATGATCTTCTGTCTTGGAAAACTAGAGTCCTTGTTCCCAACCTACAAGTTCAGTGGTAGTTCAGATAGAGAATTCATTTCATACTATCTTCGATATCTGAAAGAACGGAGGCCCGATTTTCTTTCTGAGGATATCAAATACTCAGAGAAGTGGGTCAAATACATGGGAGACTTTGCCGAGGCAAGTCCGGGGGAGGAGATATTCATTCGGGCTTCGAAGAACCAGCATTTGATATGAGGAGAGAGAGAGGACATGAAACTTAGTGTAAATGAAGGAGCATTTGAGATTACCAAAGAGATTATGGACCAGAAGGAAGACATGGATTGTACTGTCAGTGAACTGAAGAACGGTACAACAATAATTGACGCCGGTATAGAAGTATCGGGAACCGAGGAACTCGGAAGATTAGTGAGTGAGATATGTCTGGGTGGATTTGGAGTAGTCCGACACACCAAGATGCACATTGGGGACATGGATTTACCTGCAGTCGTTGTGAGTTCCGACCATCCGAAGATTGCATGTATGGGATCACAGTATGCAGGCTGGTTAATCAACGAAGAGGGTTACTTTGCCATGGGTTCGGGTCCAGCAAGAGCGCTTGCTCGTGTTGAGAAGAAATTGTACAAACACCTTGGTTATGAGGATGATGCCAAGGTTGGAGTGATTTTGCTTGAAACAAGAGAAGTACCCCCAGAGAATGTTGCTCAATATATCGCAGACAAATGCGGTATTGCAACCTCTGACCTCTACTGTATTCTCGCTCCCACGGCATGTCTTGTCGGTTCAATACAAGTTTCTGCAAGAGTTGTTGAAGTAGGTATGCACAAACTGCATGAGATTGAATTTGACCTTGATAGAGTCAGATCAGGATATGGTGTTGCTCCAGTTGCCCCAGTGGCAAAGAAAGATGCCAGAGCTATGGGTGTTACAAACGACTGCATCCTATACGGAGGTCGGACATTCTACTTTATCTGCGATGATGATAAGGACTTGAAAGAGGTCATTGAAAAAGTTCCATCATCCTCATCTGAACAATATGGTCAACCATTCTATGACTTGTTCAAGAGTGTAGGAAATGACTTCTACAAGGTTGACCCACTTCTATTCAGCCCAGCAGAGATCACATTCAATCACATTGAGAGTGGCAAGACATACCACGCTGGTGAGCTGAATCCAGAGATTCTCAAACAATCGATAGAAAAGACAAAGTCGAAATAGAGGTCCTATGTGACGTCCATCTCTTGGACCTCTTCCTTCTCTTTTTCAGTCGCGGGTACTAGCTCGTCAGCCTTTGGTATTGGATTCTTGAAAGCCGCCCATATCATTCCTACCCCTAGAACAGATATCAATGCGCAGATGAGGAATGTCAGTAGGAACCCTCCTGTGAATGGGATGAGCCATCCAAAGAATGCAACTAGTGGTATCGATATTAGCATGATGAGTGTAGGTTGCAGCGAGTACATTGAGTTTCGAATGCGATTGGGAATAACATCCAACATTACTCGTTGAGTCAGAATGCCTGCAATACCACCAAAAAGACTGAGGGCCACGAAGAGAATGAATAGTAGAGCTACTGGAACCGCTGTCTGGACAGGTATCTCAATCAATGGGAGATTTGTGAATGGAATCAGTACTGTGAAGAACTCAATGGATTCTGGATCTGTACCTGCATCTATACCTGGGAAAACATATACTATTGCTGCTAGTACCAGGTAAAAGATGACACCCATGAACTGCAAGATTCTGAATCGAGGAATCCATTTCTTTGGTTCAAATCTCTTTGCTAAGACTCCACTTCTTTCATTTGCTAGTGCCTGCGGAATAAAAACTAAAGTTCTGAATGCACTCACAGCCACTAATGTGACAAGGAAACTGAAGTAGAGAGGGAACAGAATGAGGTGCCACCATGCCACACTGGTACTCCAAAGCACAACTTCACCAAGCATGATGAGTGTGACAAAACGACTAGACCAAAGAAATCTGAAACCATCTTTGAGGAGAGAGCCATACTCTCGAATAGATGGTCGTTCATCTTGTTTATCCTTAACACCAGGCAAGTCTCGGACAAGTCTGAATACTACGAACGCAAGAAACACAGCAAAGATAGCCTGAAAACTGAAGACCCATGTTTCACCATAGAAGAACGCAAGCCAAGACCCTGGAAGTAGGACTAAAGTTGATGAAACCTGCCACACCATTCCAAGCCTACCTTGAAACACACCATACTGTTTACGGTCCTTATCATGTGGCATAGCGACACGGTAATTGTTATCGAACCATGCGTTGAAAGCTCCACTCTCCTGTGAGGACCCAAGTCCGAAGAGTGCATATATCGTCAAGTAGATCCAAAATGGTGCTGGTGTATCCTTCACAATCAATGATGTTAGCCCGAACGCGACTGCGTAACATAGAAGGGCTGAAGCTATCACATATCGTTGACCAATCCAGTCTCCGAGTGCTCCTGTTGGATAATCGAGCGCAGTCTGAATTGCCATCTGAATGATTACGAGAAAACCTACGAGTGTGAGTCCTGCAAAATAGTCACCGTTGCCTAGAGACTCGGCAATGTAGATCATCCAGAAAGTTGTACTGATTTGAAAGCTCGCTGCAAAAGCTGGCAATAAGACGGATAGAATCTTGACTAGACGGACCACATCAGGAGTTGCCTGGTCTATGCCAAAGACACGGGCATATCTGCTTTGGACTACTTTGATTGATGGTTCAGTTTCAGACTCACAATCCGCTGCCATATTCTCAACCCGAACATCACTGTATATAGAAGTTGATACTAACGCACGAAACAAGTCCTTTATCAATTAATCACTCACCATCATCGAGTGGTCAGTTACAATGAAAATCACCGTTCAGTTTCGAGGTCCATTAGCAAAACAATTTCGAAACGGAAACATCGAGTTAGAGTGTAAAGAGGGAGTCAATCTCCTATTATTATTGACCAAACTGTTGGAGAAGGAAGACAGCGTGAGAGATGTGTGGTCCAATCCTGAAACGATGGACCGTGATGCGCTAATCTTGTGTAATGAATCAGATATTGGTCTCACAGGAGGGCTTGAAACAGACTTGAATGATGGTGATATATTGATCGTTCTACCACTGATTCATGGAGGTTAGACCAATCTAGCTCCAATCTTGATTGCATTAATATCAATCTGGAGCGCTTTTGCGCTGATTAGGTCAGTCACTGCTTTCTCAAGAGTTTCAATAGGGAATAGACCAGACTTTTTGACAAGTGCACCCAGCATCACCATATTGGAAACTAACCTGAGACCCAACTCATCCGCTGTCTTCATAGCTTGAACCTCTACAATTTCGTAGTCGTCCTTCACCTTCTTTGTGTTCACCAAATCTGGGTCGACAATGACTACACTACCCTTCTTGGCACCTTTCAGATACATATCCAGCGCTTTTTGGGACATCACAACGAAATAATCGGATTCCTGAACTTTGGGATACTTGATGGGTTGGTCACTAATGATGACCTCACTCTTTGCGGCTGTACCGCGAGCCTCTGAACCATAACTCTGACTCTGAACTGCTTCAAGACCGGCATAGACAACAGCAGCATGACCAAGAATCACACCAGCTAAAACTACTCCCATACCGCCAGTTCCTGCAATACGTATCTCTGCCCTCATTGTCTATTACCTCTTTATCTGACTCAGTGTTAACTGCATAGCCTCAGTATATGGAACTTCATCTCGATCTGCAAACACTCCTAGGTCCATTCCATCCTTTGTAGGAACTCTCTGGTCAATTGGAGCACCCTTCTTTCGGACTGGGAATTTCTTGAACCATTGAATCATTTCAGGAGGACCTCCAGCATGAGTTCTTCGTCCATATGCTATGGGACATTGAGATATCATTTCAATAAATGAGAACCCTCTTCTTTCAAGGGCTGTTTTAATAGATCGAGCGGCCTGTATTGGATGTGCTGTTGTCCATCTCGCTACATAGTTAGCTCCTGCTGCAGTAACTAGTCTTGCCAAATCAAATGGGCGTTCAGGATTTCCGTAGGGTGTTGTAGTTGTCAGGTCTCCGGTGAAAGTTGTCGGACCAACTTGTCCACCGGTCATCCCGTAGATGAAGTTGTTGCTACATATGACTGTCATGTCCATGTTACGTCTGGCTGCGTGAATAAGATGATTTCCTCCGATTGCGGCCAAGTCGCCGTCTCCACTTATCACGACGACTTTCAGTTCTGGATTAGACAGTTTGAGACCAGTAGCGAATGCAATTGAGCGTCCGTGAGTAGTATGGAGTGAGTCAGCCTTGAAATGAGGAGAAGGTATCCATGCACCACAACCAATTCCAGAAACAAATGCGAATTCACTGAGATCTTCATGACCCAGGTCACTGACCGCTTTCAGAAACACATTGGTAATTTCACCATTCCCACAGCCTGGGCAAAATGGATTTGGAAGGCTAGCTTCACGAAGATATTGCCGTGCAAAGTGCTTTTTAGTGACCATCAGAACAACACCTAATCCAGCTGCGGAGTGAGAGACTAATAACCCATTCCCTAGGGCTTCCCATCCATCGATTCCTGATAGTGTTTTCCTTGTGAAAAAGATAAGATGACACTTACAGTATTCAAGAGGGATTAAAACAACAGTTTCGAATCCCTCTTTCTTCTTTCACGATTGATAATTCTGACATCATTCTGCAATCTGAACCATTTGTGGGGACTCCTTACGAAGACTTTTTGTTTCTCGAGAGTACCACGGATTGGCTATTCCTACTGCCATGCAAAACATAGTAGCAACGATTAGCAGATCTGGGATATAGAATAGAGATGTTGACATGAAAGGAACTCTTAGAATCTGACTTGCTATCATAAAGAGAACAGCCGCTATCAAGAGTTCGCTTCGTACTTCTTTCAATCTTCCAGTTTTCCAAGTTATGATGAAAGTAATCATCATTGTAAAACTGATGACAAGCAGGATCGGTATGGTCAATATCATGATAATAGCTTCAGATGGTCCGAGAAGTGCTATTGAGAACCAGTACATGGTGAGAAGAATCACTGTCCTGGTATGATACTTTTGATAGGATGGCGTCCAGATTTGCAGGATTGCACCTAAGATTGGTACTATTGCTCCACCGATTACCAAAGAACGAAGTCGAAAGAGCTCTAGTGTGAGTTCTAGTAAACCTATGTTAGGCAATGTAAGTATTAACGAATTTACCGCCTGACATATTCCAGATATTGCAAAAACCAACGGAAGGTCAGTCATGAGTCGAACTTCCTGTTTATACCATTTCCGACCTAAAAACACACTCATTATTGAAGATAATAATATCGTCAGGACACCTGATAAAACTACTAATTCTGTACCTTGCTGCATTGTTTACACCACATAATATTCCTGTTCGTCGTCGCGCTCTTTACCAATTATCCTCCCCCACAAATCAGTCACTTGTTCAGTCCTAAATTTCCAGAGGAATACGCCAAGAGGGATGAATGTTAGAAAGAACATCACAAGTGTGATAGTCATCAATCCACTGTTTGAGAAGATCATATCCGGACCTTGGATAACTGGTTCTGGACCAATCTTGAAGCATTCACTCACAAAATTGATGATGGTATGGACTGCAATCGGTCCAATAAGAGACTTCGAAGAACTGAACCGTTCATAGTAAATGCCAAAGAATATCCCAAGAATCATGGTGAAAAAGACCATTGTGGCTATTCCACTAATTGCTTCACCACCTATGGCTCCATTAACGAGAGGCCAACCTGCATGCCATAGACCAAATATGATTGCGGATAATAGGATTGATGAATTAGAACTTAATCGTGTTTTGGCGGCATTTAGCAGGAGTCCTCTGAATAGAGTTTCCTCCAGAAAGGCATTAGTCAAGAAGAAAATAAACATGTACCCAAGTATTTCTTCATTGATAATATGTAATTGAAGAGGATACGTGGGATCCACAAAGACCGCGAACACAATGGTCCCACCAATATCAATTCCAATGGCAAAGATAAGACCGATCAGAATACCGATTGCGAGGCGAAATTGTATTTTATCTCGAGATAATCCTAGAACTGGACCTATCTCTTGACGGCGATACTTCCAGAAGAATCCAAGAATGATTAAGAATGGAAATATCTTTGAGGGAAAGATGTTCATCCAAGTGCTACCAAGACCGAGCACAAATTGGTCCACCACCCGCCAGAGTACTGCGATTGCTAGCATGATTCCTCCTAACTTTACGAGACCAATAGACGTCCAAGCATGGGTTGAAGCAGACTGTTCGGACTCGACTCTCGTTTCTGGAACTTGTGTTGTCGACATAATATTGGCCTCTAATCTTGAATGAACTATGATGAGGTGGTTGTCAATACAATTTAAGCACCGATAGACCATGCGTAAAGGAGGAATACTGTGCAAGCACCAATTTTAAAACCACTTGACTTTGCCCTCCATTCTGAATTAGTTACTTTAGTGGTGAAACTAAATGTCTGATGTCGCAGCGATGAGAGTCTTCAACCGTGAACTTGCAGCAGTTGTTGGTGCAACGGTTGAAGTAGTAATAAGCACCGGCAAGACCTATTCAGGTACTCTGAAAGGTATTGACCAGAACAGTCTGAGTATAGTCCTCTCTGATGTTGTTGCTGACGGTGAAACAAGCATTCCGAAGATCTTTCTTTATGGATCTAGCATAGTTTCATTCTCAGTTGCAGAGAGAGAGGTTAGCCTCGAAGGGCTAGCAAAGGAGCTAGAGAAAACATTCCCACCAGGTGGGGTGCAGTTCTATCCCGATACGGGAATAATACTCGTCATGAACAAAATCCGAATTTCAAAGGATGGTATTGAGGGAAGTGGCCCTCTCTATGAGCGAGTCGCAGTCATTGCAGATGACTGGCTTAAAGAACACGGTCTAGCATAGTAATTGCCATGAACATGTGAGCATGTGACGCAAATACATCCTTGAGTCAAAACTAGGCAAAACGAGGTTTTTCGCTGCGACGTAGAACCCTTATACACGCTAGAGAAGTTTTCGAAGACCGAGCTCCTCAATCTCTCTCTTTTTGAGCTCCTTTTTCGGTTTTCGGGTAAGTGTTCGCTCTAGCGGTTTGAGTCGTTCTTCCCATGAACGTTCTGATGATGCGGGAACCTTGCCAAACGCACGGGCTCGTGCTTCTTTTGAACCGATAGTCGCTGTCTGTGAGCCGATTATACCAAATTCAGCAAGACGTTTGGTTGTTGGTGAGAACCTTTTTTCTTCCTTTGATCTGGGAAGTAGTTGAGGGCTCTTTACACCTGTAAGAATCAGCATAACACGGAGGATCCCACTGAGCCTCGGATCTACTCTAGCACCCCAAATAACATTAGCATCAGGACTCATCTTTTCGGAAACCAGCTCGCCTACCTTGTTCGACTCAGCCAGACTCATATCCGGTCCTCCAGTGATGTGAATCAAAGCTCCAGTTGCACCACTCCATTCAACTTCCAAGAGTGGACTGTTTAGAGCGTTCTTTATTGCGTCACTAGCACGATCTGCTCCAGTAGCCTCACCTAGTCCTACTAACGCGACTCCACCATTACATATGATTGTGCGAACATCAGCATAATCAAGATTGATCAGACTAGGCATTGTTATTGTTTCAGTGATTCCCTTCACCATATTTGCTAAGACCTCGTCTGCAACTCCAAATGCTTCCTCAAGGGGTAGATCTGGAACAAGTTCCATCAATTTTTGATTATCAATCACCACTGCAGTGTCTACGTTTTCCTGTAGACGGGCTAGACCAGCCTTTGCCTTATCGATGCGTGTTCTCTCGAGGTTGAAAGGCATCGTAATAACGCCCACAACGATTGCATCACTTTTCTTTGCAATCTCAGCAACAACCGGTGCGCTACCTGTGCCTGTACCTCCACCCATTCCTGCAGCAATGAATACTAAATCTGCATCTCGTAGAAGTTCCGTTAATCGCCCAGTCGATTCCTCTGCGGCTGCTCTTCCAACATGCGGATAGCCGCCTGCACCCAAACCTCGAGTAATTCGTTCTCCAATCAGGAGCTTTCTGTGTGCTGTTGTGACAGCAAGATGTTGACGATCGGTGTTTATCGCGATACACTCAGCACCCTGAATACCAATAGTCATGAGTCTCTTCACTGTGTTGTTACCAGCGCCACCACAGCCTATAACAACAATTCGGGCTTGGCCCATATCTCGGACTGTAGAAAGACCTCGTTCACCACGACTGTGCTCACGTGCTTCATCAATCAACGATTTCATTATCCGATAACCCCGCTCATCCTACCACTTTTGTTCATACTGGTTTCCCACAACTCACGTTTCAACAGGTCACGGATGGCATTTCGAATGGCTTCTGATCTGTTGGGGTAGAGTCCTTTCTCCACCAGGCGCTGGATGTCTTCAACAATCCTCTCGGGCAAGTGAACAGCTATGAGACGCATGTCAAGTCCTCTGAAATGTTGAGGAATTAGGGAGATATGGTTGTGTGTAATACTGGCAGTGTTATCAAAATAGAAGAAGGGAGAGAGGAGGAACCGTTGCCCGAAACTTATACAGACTTGGACATCACATTCCATGATCGATGTTCGGTTCCTGATTCATCGAGGCTGCATCACAGGTACATGACCTTTGACGTCTGACGGCCTCTCCAACAGGCGTTTTCAGTCTCCGTGCAACTCGCGGCGACTGCAGAGTTAGTTCATGGACTTGGTTCTTGTCAAAGACCAACTCTACACCTTACTGTTCTATCCATTGTATATAAGCACAGATAATAAAATGTCCAAATTTCTTGCAAGTGTAGCATACCCTCTGATCTCAACTACTTTCTGCGACCAGTTCGCCTAGCCGCAATGTTTCCCACTTTCCGACCAGGTGGGGCATGTCTACTTACTGTGCTTGGTCTACCAGGTGACTGATGAGAACCACCACCATGAGGATGTGAGCATGCATTCATTGCAGCACCTCGGACAACAGGCCATTTTCTAGCCTTTCCACGAGTGTGATGCCAGACTGCTCCAGCTTTCAAGAAAGGCTTCTCTTGACGACCGCCACCAGCAACTATACCGATTGTGGCTCGACACCGTGGACTGAAAGCCTTCTGTCTGCCACTTGGGAGTCGCACCATTGCCTTTGCCTTGTCAATAGACACGATTGTGGCTGCAAGACCTGAGGCTTTCACATATTTTCCTCCATCACCAGGACTACCTTCTATGTTATAGACAGGTGTACCTTCAGGGATATGTTCAAGCAGCAGAGTGTTTCCGTTTGCCAGCGCAGCGTCTTCGCCACACTCAATTGACTGACCAATCTGTGCACCCTCAGGAGCAACTATGTGGTGTATCTTTGATTCACCTTCATAGCGAATCTCAGCCAGAGGAGCTCCTCGACCAGACTCATGATGAAGATTCATAATTGTGCCTACGTAGGTCTTGTCTGGAGCCCACTTGGGATGTCTAGCTGGTGCAATCTTCTTGTGGCTTGGGGATCTCCATTGCGTGGTACCCCTTCCTTTTCTTTGAACGAGGATTCTACGACCCGTCAGCAACCCCTCCTTGAGCTGAGCGCGTCATTTTTCGTTGTTACAAAATAAAGAGCATTCTCTTTTTGTGAAATGCAAGATTTCCAAATTAGCATATGATTCACCTGTAGTTTTGCAGGTCAGGTCTTGCCGAACCTATTCTTACTACAAACGGGTGGAATTTGCGGTCTCCTTTTGAATCTTATCATTGAGTAACTAATGATTTTTCACCGTCGTTTCCATCTATATTGTCAGGGTCAGCAAGTTCTCTTTCGGTTTCTCTTCTTAGTTTAGGACGAAGATTCATCCATTCTTCAACTTTAGCTCGTTTACACATATCATCAGGTGACATAATTAACGCTGTTCGCATGACATCCTTCTTTCTATAGATTTTACCTCTATAAGAGATTGATACCCGTGATGATTCAACATGATATGTGAGTTTCAGGAGTCTTTGATTTGCATGCACACCCACTCTACGTAGAGCTTCAATCTCATCATTCAAGAGTTTAGATGAGTTAGAGAGTACTATTTCTTTGAGTTCTTCTGCTGGAGAAGATACTTTGGGGTTCTTTGATCGTATAAGTTCCTCTAAGGTCTTCGATGTCATATGAAACTCTTCTTTGAACCCGTTTTTCAAATCCTCTTCATTATGTACCCCATATTTTTCAAAGAGTGATAATTGGTCATCAGCTACTACTGCCTTGAAACCATATTCTACTTCCTTTGTTGGATCTCTAACAACAACTGAACGATCCCATGTGAAATATGCAACATTTCGCAGGTATTCTATAGTGAAACAACCATCCTCCGGCCACAGATTACCGAAATATACGCATATTACTTGCAATGACCCTTCTTTTATGAAATTAGGAAGACCAATGTTCAGGATACTCTTATCACCAACTGGAAACCCCCTTCTTTTCAAGATACGACCAAATGCAGATGCAAACTGAATTTGACGTATCTCACCCTTGATTTCTTTTTCCTTATAGTAAACATCTCCAAAGTCATTGGAATGCTCAGTAACGATTCTACGACGGTCAGGATTCTTCTCAGCATACACAAATTCATCACTGGTTTTACTAATATGACCGTCCGATAGTCCAAGACCAAAGAATCTTGCAAACATGATGTCAATTTCGTCGGAACCGGTGGGAAATTTTGGATTTCTAATTCCCCCTTTTCCCTCGTATTTTCCACCACGAATCTTTCCAATACATTGAATCACATCTCGAGTATCAGACAATGTTTGTCCTGTTGTATCAAGTATAAGATGAAGAGTTTCAGCGCGCAGATGTTCATCCTGGCACTCCTTGATGTCGCTGTATCCATTCCCCTCAGCTGACTCACGGTCTGTGAGTTGGTCAATGAGCCTACCCAGGTCCATATTAGTGCTCAGACCTAGCCTTGCTCTCATCTCATGCATAAGTTTGAATTTATCATCCACAGACTTGAAGTAGAAGAGCTCGTTGTTATAGATGTTCATCCAGTTGTATTCGGACTTGTCTTGATGTCGGATGTAGAGTTTACCATCTACAAATCCCACGCGGACCTTCATCTTGGATTCTTTAGAAATACCAAGAAGTTCATTCAGTGAGGTTTCTACTTCCGTCAGCTCATCCTCAAGCACTTTAGTAACCCTTGTGTTCCACTTAGATTGAGAAGAGAGTCCCATCCACTCGACTCTTGATTCAGAAGGAGATGAAGACATGACTTTCTCAATACAGCGAGCCATGTCCAAGGGTGAGATGTCCTCTGAATCTCCTAGATGTTCAAAAGCATCACTGATTCTAGATGGCTCAATCCGGTGTTCTTCTTCAATCTCTGAAGGGAACTCGTAGACAACTCTGTTTGCTATAGGAATTGGAATCCATTCTCTCTCTTTGAATAGTTTGCTGATGATATCCTTCGATTCATAGCCGTATTGATTGGCTATCCTGATGAAAGACCACCCATCCTCAAAATGCAGTCGGTGAACCTCATCAGGATCAATCTCAGTTTCCATCTTTACCTCAAGTGGGGTCTTCCAATCTTTCTCATTCAAAATACGATTGATTGGTCTTATCGACTTGCATCCAAGAATCTCAGCAGCTTCCTTCTTGGAGCGCCCCTCTTCAACACAGATACGATAGACTTCTTGGTGGTCAATGTCTTTCTCAACACCCCCCACCGGTCTAGGTTTCCACATTTGGGTTTTGAAAAGGTTTTGAATTGCATCCCTTGAAAAACCTAGAACTTCAGCTACTTTTCTTTGAGAGAACTTTTCTTCGTAATATAGTCGATGCACTTCTTCAGGGTCCAGATCTCGGAAACTGCAATTCTCAGTATCTTGCAGTATCTCTGATTCTTTCTTCAATTCCCTGACTAACTCATCTCTCTCACTCTCAGTAAGTAATTCACCATGAATCTCCCTAAGGAGGTCTGCACCTCGCTTTCGTTGCATGGATTTTCACCTGAAATGTTATCTTTCGGTTGCCTTTTACGCTCCTATCGTGATGAGGAAAGGAAATTACTTATTCTTATACTCGAGGCAGGATAAAATGTACGAATGTTCTAACGCTGGAATAGATACCTCATAACCCTCGGTCCGCCTAATTTTCCTTGCCTAAACGGCCTGTTGATACGAATCCAACATGAGACTCCTCATTGCCCCAAGGCGTAGTTCGCTTTTTGCACCAAAAGCCAAAATTGTTTCCTGATTTCTCAGATGCATTCTCACTTACACTGGATTTTTCTAGGTAAGATTAGACCATAAAAAAGAGCTCGAAAAATCTTAGAATAACATGAGTATAAATAGAAATATCATCTGTCATAGATTAAGGGCAAAGTGGTTAGGGTGTCAAACCTATATACTGCAAAGAAGTGGACATACGACTGGAGTCAGAACATAAAGGTCCATCCAGCGGACTTTACATTCAAATACACCCTTTCGAGTTGGTAGTCATACAAAAGAGCTGTGGGTGTCTGTCAATATTCATCTTCAGTTTCATACTTCTTACATCAGGTATGGCATTCATAGGTATGGGACTGGTTGCCAATAGTTCAATGACTACAACACAGCATACATCATACTTGCCTTCTCAGGAAAATCAGACAGTGTTCGCAAACTACAGCTATGATAGTGGTGACACAACCTCTTCTAACCCAAGTATCAGTGTCAGGATTGATGTCGTGGATCAGGATGGTGTTGAAATGGTGTGGTTCTTATACAGACGCACCAACGAGAGTCAATGGAGTAATAATAAATCGATGGTCATATCACCAGCTTTTGGGGAGAACACATTCTCGGGATCATTCAGAGTCACTTTAGCACCATATACTACAGAATTTGACATTCAATTCTTTGCCAATGACAGTCTTGGGCATGTAGCAGAATCAGTAGTTTACCAACTCATGGCTCACTACAACCCCGGAGACCCCCCCCGGATATCTCTTCATTACCATTGAGATTTGCAATATTCATCATCATCCTTCTTGGAGCTGTAGTGATCATTCTGAAGGTCAAGGTCCGAAAATAGGGAGAAGTTGGTGTTCGTAGATATCAGTGGTCGGGAAACGATTATTCATATTCGTAAGTAAGTCAAGATAAGAGGAGCTTCTACCCATTCATAAGCCTCCTTAGAATATCCCGAGGTTTGTTGCAACCTCAGCGGCACTGTATTCAGGCGCTAATCTGACGAATGCCTTTTTCTTTCCGTTTGGCATTATCAGAGTGTTGACCTTCTCAACTACAACTTCGTAAAGGGACTCGACTGCCCACTTGATTGTGTTCTTGTTCGCTGTACGAACCACGTAGAAAATCAGCTTGTTCTCGTCGTCCACTGCCTCAAGACTTGCCTCTGTCACGACAGGGCGGATAATGATTTCATTTGGGTCTCTCATTAGATCACCTCAGATGAACAGATTCTCCTTTTCAAGCCTGTCAATGGCGGATCTTGTCCAGACTACTAGGCGACCGGGATGTGTTCCAGGAGCCAGAAGATCAGCATTTAGACCGTGAACTTCTGCAATATCCACTCCAGGAAGATTACGAGCAGCTTTAACGATTCCTGAGTCTGTACCTACTACAATGAGTAGTGACTTGGGTGTCTTCATCTTTCTACCTCGCATCTTTCCTTTGCCAGCTCTGATGCTACGACCATTACTAGCTCTATCAAGATCATCCCCCAAGCCGAGGAAGATTAACGATTCAAAGGCTTTTGCCGTTGTGGTAACTGATTCTAACTTGTCACTCACAACCATTGGAATCTGGGGAACATTATCTATCTTGTGACCTCGAGCCCTAACGAACTCAGGGTTGGCAGAAGCTGCGATGGCTGAACGAATAGCCAATCGGTTCTCCTTTATGTTGATACGCTCAACGATTACTTTTCGTGCTTCTGGAGGATGTGCTACACGACCTCCGACAGTACCTGGAGCGAATGCAGCCTTGTTTGCTGCTCCAGTACCACTTCCTTTCACACGGGGCATCCTTGACCTGCCATGTCCAGTCTGCCAGCTCTGAGCAGTGTTGCGTTTCCCAGCCAACTCGTCAACGCCGTGGGGTTGATGTCTTCGTGACTGCACTGCTAGAACTGCTCTCCTGATTACGTCTGGACGATATGGTGTATCAAAATGAGCGGGTAGTGTAACCCTTTCTTTGATGACCTTTCCTTTCAATGTAAATGCTTTCACAGTTGCCATAGATAATCATCTCCAATTACTGCTTCGAGGATGTGCTGATGTAGCTCACCGGGGTCGGTGTATCCACGTGTCCCTTCTTAGGACGAATGGCGAATCTGAATCGCACTGGTCTCTTTACTGTACCAGGGATAGATCCATGAAGCATTATGTAGTCGCCACGAATCACGCCGTAGTTCACGAACCCTCCGGAAGGTGTAATTTCCTCACCACGCTCGCCCATCTTCATGACTTTGTTATTGAAGCTGGTTCGAGTATGAAATCCCGTTTGTCCTGCTCTAGGAACGGAATATCTGATGTTGGAAGGGGTCCATGGACCTATACATCCCACACCGCGTTTTGTCTTCCGTGACTTGTGCTGAAGAATTCGTATTCCCCACCTGCGCACCGGGCCCTGAAAACCATGACCCTTGGTCACTGCAATGCTGTCAATTAGAATTCCTTCATTGAGGATATCTGCAACACGAATATCTGTTCCAAGAATGCTTTGAGCGTATTCAAAGGCTTCTTTGACACTAGGCGCGCCTACTTTGTACTCTGTTATGTCAGGTTTCTTCTTTGGTACTCCGGCAAGTCTAGGCTGAGTGTGGATTAACATCCGGATCTCGGCAAGTGAGTCGAGTGTTTCCTCGAACTCTTTCATCTTGGCTTCATGGTCATATTCTTTGGGAAAAGGTATTGCTTTCCGGAGGTCCTCTGCGAGTGTTTCGGCAAGAACCTCGGTGACTAGTTTGAGACCATAGTGTGTGGCATTATAACCACGAATTGAGAATGGTCTAATTGGTGGGGTATCAATAATTGTAACTGGAACCACAGTCTCCTGACCCTGGTAAGGGCTATCGGGATTGTCGACGGTCACCACCGCATGTGTCATACCGGCTTTATAGCCGATGAAACCAAGTATCTTGGGGGAACTACCGTCATAAGAAGGCCAATTCTTGATTCTAGGTACGAATTTAGATGCTCTTCCTCGAGGTAGGTAGGCAAGACTACCTCTTCTGGGAGCATGTTTCTTCCTATGTGCCATTATTGTCACCTTGTAGTTTTGCAGCCCATGCGGCATCAAAATCATCTTCAATCGAATAGTCGCCGCATGGCTATTCTTTCTACATCGCGAGCCGAGTCGTAGTATGTTTTTAAGATTTGCCCAGTGACCAAGTTTGTAACCTTAAAGACAAATTGACAGTCCATGATGTCACTGAATTCGTTTATCTAATGGGATTCAGATACTCCGTCGCTCTGTTTGCGCAATCGCATGACCCTTTCGGACTGCATCTAGATGACCTCGCTGAATATTCTAGTTCGTCTAAACGGTTTCATCTATAATGGTCATGTATGCGTGTATTCGTTAGATTCATTCATGAAAACCAGGTTTAGCGACCATAGGACCAAGTGAAACATTCAGCACGCCAAGGCTTACTAACAGTGCCTCATCAAGACGTACGGTTTCGGTACCTTGGTCGGAAATTGTATTCACCCAGAAATCAATGTTTGACTTGACGGTTTCTCTCTCTTCTTGGAAAACATCGAGGATACCATGACCTGGACCACCGAAAATTGCTAGTACTGACTGTGTTGCTGCAACAGTTGATTTCAGGTCAGCTTCAAGTCTGTGGAACGGGGGTGCTTTCCTTGAGAAACCGATTCTAGTGTCGTCCTCTGCCTCCTCAAGCAGACTACTGAGTTCTCGTACTCGTTCGACCGCAAATCCCCAGTACTCTTCTACGTCCTCTCGATCGATAATCTCAAGGGCGATTTGGGGTAAAATCTTCTTTACCCGGAATAACGTTGGGTCACGTTCACTGATGGTCTTGGAATAATTAATGGGTCTGTCAAGACCTAGGTCAACCTTGCCAGACCGAATTTGCACACCCCATCTCACAACTCCCTCTTGTAACTTCGATTTAGTGCTCTCTAAGGGGTGGCTCCTAGTCCTCAGTGGAGGAAGAATACCTGCATACTTGAGAGATGGAGATTTGGGGAAGATTCTCTTTCGAAGATACTGTGGTGTATCCATGAACCTAAGCAGCTTTGTCAGTAAGTCTGCATCTCTTTTCTTACTTGCAGCTAATGTCCCAGTGTAATAGATATACACAGTATCAACACGAAACACTGCAAGCGCTCGGGCTATAGACCCAGCTTTCACAGTTTTTTGACGTAAATCCGAACAATCAGTCAATGCAGTGTCAGGAATTGCAACCTTCAGAGTCACCTCATGTCCTCCTAGAGATCTACAGTGAACCATAATGTGGTTCTATCTGGTTTCTGGTCTATTTTCATATCAGCATATGTCATGGCCTTGACTTCAGTTCTGGTGTCATGTTGTTCATGATTTATGGTTTCACCCCAGACAATTGCCTTGAGTAAATAACCGTCTGTTGTCTTTTCAATAGTTTCTACTTCGAATTTTGAGTAGAATTGGTCTTTTATGTCGATTAGCGCTATCAGTTCACCAATCCATTCCACTAGGAGCTCTTCAAGATCAGTAACCTTGCCAGTAACTTCTAGCTATTCTTGTGGTTTTACTGAGGATGTATCAAGAATCACTTCAAATGTTGCTTTTGCAGCCTCTGCGAATGCCTTAATCAGACTTGGTGCCCAGCATTCAATCGTGATATCTGCCGGATGGTCGTGAAATGTGAAACCGCGATCCAAGGATTTAGTTCACCTTCTCAACCAACCACGACAAGAAGCTTAAAAGGCATTTCCAACGGAGGCATGCTGAGCCGAGGTAGCCAAGCCCGGATTACGGCGCTGGTCTTGAAAACCAGTTTCTTCGTGAAGCGCGAGTTCAAATCTCGTCCTCGGCGCCATTTCATTTTGCCGCTACGGAATGTACTAATGTGTCATCGATGTGAACATCTATTTGGTTACAATGGAAATTCCTGTAAAATCTTGGTACGATGCCATTTTCCTTCGACATTCACAGAGACGATATTCTGGTGAAGTTCCAGATGATGAGGTGACTGCGAGAATTGAAAAAGTCTGCAACGATTTCAGACCGTTTTCAGGAGCAAGAGCTGTCCTTGTGAGGAATCCTTCAAAAGACGTTTTCAAAGGTGCTGTAGGTGAGTTATTCTATAAGGTCAAAGAAACACCATACTATATTGCATTCATTGGTGACATGGACGCACCAAATGTTCAAACTATCACTGGATATCTAGGCGAGGGGGTCATTCTCGAAGCTACTGCTCTTGGCCTGAATACGTGCTGGGTGGGAGGATTTTATCGTCGTGAGCCTGTCATGGAACAGGTCAGTCTCAAAGATGGTGAACGCGTTTTGGGAATTACGCCCATTGGGTATTCAAAGAAAGAAACTGACAGAGTGGGCGTTTCTTCGAAACAGTATAGACGTAAGAATCTCGATAAGCTCGTTTTGAGTGGAGATGTGGATGATAAGAAGTGGGTCAGAACTGCACTAGAAGCAGTGAGAATAGCTCCATCAGCTGCAAACAGACAACCATGGAGATTCAAGATTGACCGTGACGCGATTACTGTTTCTGCAAATAGTAAAAGAGAGGGATTCAATGTTTCAAGAAAACTTGATTGTGGAATTGCTATGTTGCACCTGGAACTAGGTGCGCGCGTAGAGGGTATGAGTGGTGATTGGAAATTTCTTGTTTACCCTGATGTAGCAATTCACAAAATAAAATAGAGCTCCATCTTGAAGTATTCAATCTATTCAAAAGGTTGACACGATTTCGAAAACAGGTGATTTAGAATGTCAGTTCAGTACGACCTCAGCTGTAAGATTATTCCACAAGAAGGAAGGCTTAGAGTTAGAGGAACAGCCATCATTTCAGTACCAGAAACGAAGTTTTTATTCGTGCTGAATCGAGGATTGAAATGGAAGAATGTTTCACAACGAATTGCAGACGAGATTCTTCCTGTGAACTTGCAAAGAACTGATGAGAGAAAAGTACCAGGATTCTACAATGGTGAATTATGGGGATTGGAAGCGACTGTAGAAAAAGATGGAATCAAACAGGAACCGATCGTTATTGATTTCGAATACGGTGGGCAGATACATCCTCCCAAAAAGGGTTCAAAGAAACCAACCATGGGGTACATCAAGAGTGATTTTGTAGAGCTCGCTTGCTATAGTGCTTGGTATCCTGTGCCTCTCACTATGACAGCATACATGAAATTTCATATCACTTTGGAAGGTCCACCTAATTGGACTTGGGAAGCAAATGGAGAGAATTCAAGTTCGGAGGTATTTGATAAGACATCTGTATGGACTTGGAATCAAGAACGACAAGTGAATGATATCACCTTGATAGGGATGCCGCTCAGGGATGCTCATATTGACCCAGAGAGCTTTTTCTGGGGGACCAAGAGAATGGTTTCCTCTCAGAAGATGTTTGACAAGCATATTCACAAAATCAGGGGTATGCTAGAGAACTGGCTTGGTCCCCGAGGTACAGAGGCACCTCTTAGGTTCGTGATAACACCTCGACAACTGGGAGGTGCTTACAACCGAGCAGGGATGGTGGTTGTGGGTGGGGGCTATCCAACTGAATCGAATCTACATAATGCAGTTCTTCAAGCGATGAGTCATGAGATATGTCATGACTGGTTTTGTAAAGCATCCCCCCTGACTTATGATAATTGGGTCGACGAGGCATTAGCTGAATTCTGTTCAATATACATTATCGATGATTATGTCAACGATGACTTTCTATCATCACGGATAACAAAAACCAATGAACGTCTTGAGAAAGCAGGGGATTTGCCAGCAATCAGAAACCTTGTTCGTGAACAAGATGAATCCTATGCGGCTTTCTATTTTCGTGGATTTTTGCTACTTAATGACGTTGCAGAATCTGTTGGAATTACAAAGTTCAGGAAAACTATCGGGGAATTTGCTAGGATTTGCACCCAGAACGAGTCGATAACATCAGAATCATTTCTCGACTTGATACAGAAAAAGCTTGGAAAGGAATCTCGATCAAGGATGGAGAAATGGCTTGATTATTCAGGAGAGGGCGTTCCTGAATTATAATTTCTGCCTCTAATTTGTCAGAAACACCATCAATGCTAGAACAAAGTAGTAGACTTGGTAGGTGCTGACCATAAATCGTTCGACTAATCCTAGGTGATTACTCGTAGCAGCTATAGAGGTAGCAATTACGAGAACTAGAGACACAATTGCTGTAATCAGTGAGAATGTAGCGAATGCACCCCAGACTGTATCTGATACCAAACTAAACCAAAGTACAACCATCCCTGCAGTAGCCAATATCCCTGATATTGCAATCAGAACGAGATGCATTTTCCCACTTGTGGTCACAAGTTCACCTCCCGCATCAAGCGGAAAGAAGATGGCGACAAGTACTCCTAGGAGTCCACTGATCACGAACAAGATGGGGCCAATGATTGACCCTATTCCATTGTTTATTCCCCAATGTAGTCCAACATAGAAAAGCAACAGTAGAGTACTTGATGTTATGATAAACTTGTCAAGGAGTTTCTTGCTTGGAGCATCAACTGCAATAAGGGTACTAACGTCATCACGAATGTGACTATAATCTGAGTCCAAGATCCCTCCTAGAATCCACATCACTGTGTAAATGATTGGACTGAGCATTCCACAGATAGCTAGAAGATGGAATAGATTTATGAAAACCACCCTATGCGTCTAAGTTCTCAATAATGGTCGCAACTCCCTGTCCACCACCAATGCAGGCATTAGCGACGCCATATTTTGCCTTTTTGTCTTTGAGAATTCTTGCCAGCGTCCCGGTTAACCTAACCATGGTTGAACCCAGAGGATGTCCGATGGCAATCGATCCCCCCATGACATTCACCTTCTCCTCGGGGATATTCAGTTTATCCATACAGTTGAGGGGGACAATACTGAAAGCCTCATTTATCTCCCAGAAGTCAATATCCTCAGCGCTTAATCCTGAATGCTTGAGAGCCTTGACTGTAGCAGGTACAGGACCTCGACCCATGACAGTAGGATCAACTCCAGCCCACCCCATGGAAACAATTCGTGCCATGGGTTCCACACCTCTTTTTTCTGCTTCCTTTGCCTCCATTAAAACAGCAGCAGTGGCACCTGCATTTAGAGGTGATGCATTACCCGGTGTAATCACTCCCTCATCTGTCCCCTCTCGTTTGATATACCCCTCTTTCCCCCCATTTTTCTCAAGATAGAATGGTGTTGATACTCTTGGCAGAGTTGAAACTTTCTCAAGTGTTGAAGGTCGGGCACTCATATCATTGTCCACCATCATGGGTTCATCAATATTACCTGGTGTATGTCCCTGTATTGGTATGATTTCACCTTTGAACCATCCACTCTCCTGATTTTTTATGGTCAAATTATGACTCCTCACACCAAATTTGTCCATATCCTCCTTGGTAAAGGTGGGAACCTCCTCCTCGTATAATTTCTGAGCAGTCTGCAACATGTTGAGTACCGTAGCGACATCCATGTCAGGTCTGTAAAACTCCGAAGCTTCGTCAGCCATGGATAGGTTTGGTTCGACACCTTGTCCCCTCACTCGAGTCATATGCTCAAAACCTGTTGACAGAACGGTTGTACTGAACCCCGTCATGATCTCCATGATACCAATATGCATGCCTGAACCTGCAGATCCACATTGACGGTCGATGAAGACAGAAGGTACATGATGCGGAAATCCAGATAGGAATGCGGGTATTTTTCCTCCATAGGTCCAGTTCTCAAGGACACCTGAGGCCACACCGACAGTGAGTTCATCGATGTCCTTTTTCTCGATTCCTTTGTCTGAAAGTGACCCATCGAAAAATTTCAGGAGTAGACGGGATAGGAGTTCATCTCCCCTAATCTCACCGAACACATCGGTTTCAGGTTTTTGAGGACGGGATCGTGAGAATGGGGTACGCGCGTAATCAACCAACCACACTTCATTCATACTCAGTTTTGTGAGATTCCACAATATTAATTCTTACCTAAACCCAAGATGTTGAGTATAGTTCCGTTTTTCCCAGAATCTAGAAAGTTCTTAGTATGTTATCTTAGGTTCTTTGAGAGGAAAGGACCAAGGTCACTGAATCCAAGATTTCGGTAGTACTCTTTCACACCAATTCCACTGTTGACCAGTATGCGGTCTACACCAAACTCATCTTGACTGATCTGTTCAGCAGTTACTAGTAATTTTTCTCCGAGACCGAGATGTTGCCACGCTTGAGGGTTTCTGTCACCGATTTCAACAACAGGACCATAGACTCTCAATTCTCGAATCAATGAACATGGTTTCTCGTGTATCTCTGTTCTGTGAGCCTCACCACTGGGCAGTCTAAGACGCAGGAATGCAAAAATGACATCAAGATCAGGTATCTCGAAAGACAAGAAGACCTCTTTTCCGCCAGATGCTGTGTAGTTTCGACGGACAGGTTGGATTGCACTGAAATCTACTTTCTGTGAAGACCTCATATTAAAATGGCCAATCTCTCTGAATCTGATTGTTGGATTTCTCAAACCATCTGTGAGCATTTTCTTGTGAACAAGTTCTCGGAGATGACCCTTATCGAGACCAGCCTCGATCTGATGAAGGGGAATGTCTCTCTGTATTCGTTGAATTCTGACATATTCGGGAATTCTGCTGACTGCCTCAGAAACTAGTGATACGACTTGGTCTGTCGTATAAGGACTATATTCACCTGCTACCCACCAGTCATAAAGTTTCGTGTTTTTCACTACGATTGTTGGATATATCTTCAGCATGTCTGGATGAAATCGTTCATCTGAGAATAACAGGTTGAAGGTCGCCAGATCACTCTCAACTGTTGTTCCAGGAAGACCTGGCATGATATGATAACAAACCTTGAGACCACTATCGCGTAGCATCTTTGATGCTTGTGCAGTTTCAGTGACACCATGACCTCTCTCGACTTTCTCAAGGACTTCGTCAGACAGTGTCTGAACACCTATCTCGACCCTTGTAGCACCTAAATCAAGCATGTTGTCAACGTTCTCTTGAGTAATCCAATCAGGACGGGTTTCAAATGTTAGTCCCACATTACGAATTCTGGTTGATTCATTGAGCTTCTTCGCTCCTTCCAAAGTATCACTGATTGATCTGTTCATAGCATCAAGACATCCTTTGACGAAGAATTCTTGATACTCGTGCGGTTTTGAGCACCAATCACCACCCATCACAATGAGTTCCACTTTGTTTATACTGTGCCCGATTGTTTCCAATTGAGTTAGGCGGCTTTCCACTTGGCGATACGGCTCGAAATCGTTATGAAGACCCCGCATAG
>SOKL01000150.1 GCA_004376265.1 Candidatus Thorarchaeota archaeon | reverse complement strand
ATGGGTGCAATAGTCTTGGATGGGGCCAAGCTCGGTAGTGACTGTGTCATTGTAGCTGGTTCCGTTGTCACTGACGGAACAGTGATACCTGATGGAAGTCTGGTGCTAGGCATACCTGGTAAGATCGTCAAGGAAGTTTCTGACATGATGAAAAAGGCATTTACAGCTGGAGCAGAGCTCTATGTTGAGCTATCTAAGCAACACAAGTCTTCTGAATCTGGAAAACCTGAATAGACACCTAGTGTACCTACCAAGGACCTGGTCCTTGTGCGTCTCGCTTGACTACCTTCGTGTCCAGGTCTGGCGGTTCCCTGGATTGTATTCCTTTCCATGCTGCAATGCATAAGATCAATGGTATAGCGATTATTAATGGTACAAATAGAACGATGAGAATGATGATGACACATAATCCCCAATTCTCAGTTTGCGCTGCAGCTGGTCCAGGTTCCATAACAAGGAATACATCCTCACCAACATAGTTTATTGCTGACCCACAATTTTGACACTTCACCCTTCCGTCTTGAAGTTTGTGTTCATCTGTGTAGATATAATTTGAACCACAGTTTGGACATTCTATTCTGACACCCTCAACAGTTTCACTCAAGAAATGTATCGACGGTTTGATTGCATCTGTATCATCCATTGGTACTGCTGCCAATCCTCCAGCTCCTATCTGCGTTGAAAAACGCATGACACAATTCTGACACTCAACGGAATTAGATTGGTCAATCTTGTCAGAGGAATACAAGTATGTTGCTCCACAACCGGGACATTTCAATCTATGATTGGTTGAAGACATTATCCCACTCCCATTCAACTACCGTTCTTGATTGTATAAATATCTAGCTAGTCTTCTGATGATATATGATGAAAGGTGGGTCTGCTGATAGATATAATTTCCGGTTGTTGGGGAGGTTGACCTCCCCGTTTCATTCTATTCTGCAAAGACTTGTCGTAGTCTATACCCTTGAAATACCGAATACAGAATCATACCGTAGACTGCGACCTTTTGCATCCATGCTGTTCCAATGAAAAAGATGTAGACGATATCGAGGATTGCCACCACAAATCCAACTAATGCGAACTTGTTATCGTACTCCTTATTGAGAAGAATACCAAATGAGTAGACTCCAATTGCCAACGCAAACAGAATAAAGAATAGAATTGTAGACAATCCGTGTTCTAACGGAAATACATCTCCTGCAAAGATTGTCAAGGATGCAAGAAATGGTGCTGCCGCAAGACCCAGAATTGTTCCAATCCAGCTGATCACTTTCTGTGGAGTTGATTCTGTGAAGACAGTACGTATCGAAAGCCAAAAGGGAACTGACGCCCCAGCTGCTACAGTACCCGCGATTGCAAATAGTGCATGATTGATTGGTGTCGCATAACCATTAGTCACTGTTAATCCTAGGGAGCTGAACGTGTTGTTCAAGAAATCATACCCTTCAGGATAGAACAACATTATCCCTAAAGTTATAATCGCAAACTGAATACCTGAAAAAATACCACCCCATGCTCCCAGTTGTTTCCAAAATTCTGCCATATTCTACTCTTCTCTTTTCTTTAGTTCCTCTTCCAGAAGCACTCGTCTTAGCACTTTACCTACGCTACTCATTGGCAATGACTCCACCAATTTGACCTCTTTGGGTCGCTTGTAGCCTGCCATCTTGTCTCTCGCCCATTCGATGAACTCCTCAGGTGTAGCAGTTTCACCCTCCTTCAGTACAATAAATGCCTTCACGAATTCGTTGCTAGGATCTTCCTCTCTCGGAATTCCCACTGCGGCAGCCATCTGCACTTTTGGATGAGTGAAAAAGATGTCTTCAATCTCTCGAGGATACGCTTTCATACCCCCTACATTGATCATCTGTTTCTTCCTATCGCTGATGAAGGTGTAGCCATTTTCGTCCATATGACCTACATCTCCAGTGAGGAAGAATCGCTTACCTCCGAACTCACGCATCACATTCGCAGTTTCTTCGGGTTTCCTCCAATAACCTGAGAATACCTGAGGTCCATGAATCGCAATCTCACCAACCTCACCCATCGGCATCTCCTTTGTGCCAGTATCTATATCAACAATCTTGCATATTGTGTCGGAAACTGGAATCCCTATTGAGCCAAATTTCCTGTACTTCTTATTCGTTGGGTTGATGTGTGTCACTGGCGAGGTTTCAGTGAGACCATATCCCTCGAACAGTATCGCGCTCGTTTGCGCCTCAAAGGCCTTTGCAACCTCAGGAGGTAATGGAGCTGCTCCTGAGCCACAGATGCTAATTTCAGACAGATCATATTTGCTGACATTCGGATGATTAGCGAGTCCTGCATAGAGAGCTGGCACACAATTAAACACAGTGCACTTTGTCTTCTCGAGCTCTTCTAATAGGTCTGAGAGTGGTGGTTTCCCAGATCTTGGGTCCGGGATAGCGACAAGCTGACCTGCAAACCATGTTGCAGTGAGCATACTGAGTGTGAGTCCATAGCTATGGTACCAAGGTATAGCTCCAACATACACCTCGTCTCCGTACCTGACACCACCTTCCCTTCCCACATCCTCTTCTTTCAAGTAGACCCACTCTGCAATCTGAAGCACATTTG
>SOKL01000234.1 GCA_004376265.1 Candidatus Thorarchaeota archaeon | reverse complement strand
AGTTGGAAGATGAGAAGACGAAGACAACTGCTCGTCTAACAGAGATGGACGAGCTTCGTGCACGGCTCCGGTCCTCTGAATCTGGAGATAGATCTCGGGAGCTAGAACGGTTCAAGACTGAATTTGAACGAGCCCAAGCAAATCTTGAGAGGGCTAATTCCGAACGTGAGGAACTAAAAGAGAAACTCGCACAAAGTCAAGAAACCCTTGAGGGGTATCTTGGTGTAATGGATAGCACAGAGAAGACCAAAGCTTACCTCATGGTAGAAGAACATGGTGAGATGTCTATCAGAGAGATAGCAAGGGCATTAGGTGTCGCTCCAGCAATTGTCATGAAATGGGCTGATGAATTTCAAGCCCTAGCTCTAGCGTGGGTGGTAGATGGACAGACTTTAGTACATCGAAACCACATGAAAGAGGAGAAATCAGAATAGTACCAGGTAGATTCTATTAAGAAACTGCACAACGTCGAGAAGTTCTCCTTTTCTCAATGGTGTCATGTAAAACAAATCGGGTTTAGATGTCTTGAGGTCTTCATATAATGAACACGGGAAACACACCGTAACAGGCATAAGAAATCAGTTTAGGGTTATCACACAATGAGAGAGGCTGTACTGTATTCTAACTTGAAGAAAGGCATACGCTGTGATTTATGCGCAAGGCGATGCGTCGTTCACAATGGTGAAATCGGTTATTGCCGGGTTAGAATCGCAAAGGATGACAAACTTTACTCTACGGTTTATGGTTTGATTGATGGAATGGCGGCAGATCCAATAGAGAAGAAGCCGCTCTTCCATTTTGCACCAGGTAGTTCCGCGTTTTCAATTAGTACATCATCATGCAATTTCCGTTGTCAATTTTGTCTGAATTATCATTCAGCTCATCGAGAGACCCCTGTTGGCCAACAAATGAGTCCAGAAAAAATTGTTTCCCTAGCATCGAAGTACGATTGTAGTGGAATAACCTGCACATACACTGAACCTACGGTCTTCTTTGAATTGGCTTATGATACAGCTAAGATTGCTCATGAAAAAGGGATGTTCAACACATTTGTAACAAATGGTTACATGACTCCCGAAGCAATCGATTATATCGCTCCATATCTAGATGCAGCATCTGTGAATTTCAAAGGTAGTGCAAACAAGAAATTCTACAAAGAACTGATGTCAGTTCCCAAAGTAGAACCAATCTTCACTTCGATGCTAGCTATGAAGGAGAAGAATATCTTCATTGAGATCACTAATCTGATAATACCTGAAGTTGGGGACTCGGTGGAAGACACTCGAATTCTTTCTGAATGGGTTGTAGAAAATCTTGGGGAACGGACTCCTTTTCATCTCACTGCATTCTCCCCGACCTATAGAATGATACATCTTCCTCGTACTTCTGCCTTAACGCTCGAGAAACATATTGACATTGCAAAGAAAGCTGGATTAGTCTTCGTCTATTCTGGTAATGTTGCAGGGCATGACTTTGAGAATACGTATTGTCCTCATTGTGGTTTCAAGGCTGTTGAGCGATATTCCGTCTATCTTGGAAGAAACAATCTAGATAAAGATGGGAATTGTCCAAAATGCAAGACTGACCTAAACATTGCAGGCGTTCAGTGGATGGTACAAGGAAAGGGACAGACCGAACGGCATTTTTGAGGTCGATGAAATGCGGGTCGTTGGTGTTACATGGAAACTTCAAGATGATGAAACCTTCATGTCCGGTTTGCGAGTCTGGAAGGATGGTGACACTCCAGAATTCATACCAATAACAACCGGAGAGCAACTATCTTTGGTTTTCCGTAGTCCTCGTCGATGCGTGGGCAGTGTTAATTCATTACTCAAATCAATCCGCTGCCCTGAAGATTCTATTATCCTGCAACGCAGAAATACAAGATGTGGATCCTGTTCTGCAATAGATTTTGTTGATCCGTGCATTCGGTGTGATGGTCGCACCTGCTTAGCAACTTCTGATAGAAGAGCACAATGTGACGATACAAGATATGCAGTATACTTAGTAGTGTTTAATGATGAAACGCTCAAAGTTGGAGTTTCCTCTGAAAAACGTGTTCGAACGAGATGGGTGGAACAGGGTGCTGACTTTGGAGGTGTCCTTCATCTTGTTCAGGGTGGCATCAACGCCAGACGAATCGAAGACCGTTTGGGAAAGAATCCAAAGGTAGTAAAACAAGTCCGAGGAGAGAGAAAGATTCGAGGTCTTATGCACAAATTGAACTTGGATGTGGCTCAATCTATTGTTGAAGATTTCATCCTTGAAACAGAGAGTGATGAGCTCGGAGCCAATGTAGAACTTGAAGATCTTTCCAGTTACTATTCACTGGAGGATGTAGATACTCGACCACATTCTTGGAGAAGTAAAAATATTCCAATTGACAACAGACCTCTGGTTGGTAAAGTTGTTGGAATGAAGGGGTCACTGCTCGTTACTAGTTTGGGTAGCGCTTTTACAGTTGCAGACCTAAAACAAGTGATTGGGTATAGGTTAGATTACGATGAGGATATAATCCTGTTGACACAATCTGGACTGATGGATTTCTTCTGACAACTTATTTAGGGTGAAGTTTCTGTCATAGGCTGTGAACGAATCAGCTGA
>SOKL01000384.1 GCA_004376265.1 Candidatus Thorarchaeota archaeon | reverse complement strand
CAATGATTGATGAAATCATTCATCCTTTCGAGAGGAACGTAGACCTCAGAGGGTGCAAGGCTTGGACCAAGTCGTTTGATTCTCATTGGGTAGAACCGTTCATCCCATTCGTGGTGAGCAATCTCCTCTGATTCTACAGTCCCATGATACATACCCATTGATTCGATGATCTTCTTCGCCTCAATCTCAGTTTCTTGTTCTGTTCCCTCGAGAGCACATAGGACCAGCCATTCGCCCGCTGTATCAGGTGCTTGGTCTACTTCTTTCAACATTCCATAGAACTCATCCGTGATGAAGTGGAGATAGAATGGCTTCGCGACTCGAAGTATCTCTTGCATTGCTCCAATAGTTTGTTCTCTGTTTGGAAATGAGATTGTGAGTGGTCTGATCAGACGGAGTGGGATGATCTTCAGTACCACTTTGGTGATTATACCCAAGGCACCATTGCTATCAATAAACATTGATGTTGAAGTAGTATCGGTTGTGGTGTCAGATTCGGTTTCCCAATAAAATGATGCATCGCCACCATAGAATGATTCTGGACCCGCATCCATGAAGATATTCAATGGTGATTCCTTTGTTCTTATGACCTCACCATCGGGGAGAACCACTTCGATGTCAACTACTTGCTCCTTGATTCCACCATATTTCGTACTACCAACGCCTGAGCCTCCAGCTGCAACCCAACCACCAACTGTACTTGATGGTGCGCTAGAAGGATATGCTGCGACTGATAGCTCCTCATCCTCAAGGTCTTCGAGAAGCTTACCCCAGATGATGCCTGCACCGACCTCTATGGTCATAGCATCTCGGTCGATGTTGTAGATCTGGTTCATCCTGGTCATCTCTACGACCAGCCCTCCTCTAGTTGGGAGGGCACCGCCATATCCCGAGGTTCCGTGTCCACGAGGAACAACTGGTATGTTTTCCTTCTTACAGAATTTCAGGAGGTTAGACACAACTTCGGTGGTTGTAGGTTGAGCAACCGCCTTGGCTTGTGGATTTATGACATCATTCACAATTCCCGGTAATGCAGCGATGTCATGGGAGTAAAGGTGGGTCATGTAATCCTCAGCAGAGAAGTAATCTTCCCCCACTATGTCCGCCAATTGTTGGAAGTGTTTTCTTCTTATCATCTCTGCCACCACCTATAATCCTAGAGCCTCCACTACTATCTGCGATAGATCCTTGAATTTCATCTCAGACCCTTTCTGCTCGATTCCATCGTTCAATGACATTGTACATGAGGGGCACTCACTTGCCAAGAACTCTGCTCCCGTCTTCTCTGCCTCTTCGATACGTCGACCTGAGATCCTGACTGACATCAATGGATTAGTTCCCTTGAGAAGACCTCCACCACCACAGCATCTCGCCTTGTTCCGTGTGTGCTTCATCTCACGAAGCTGAATTCCGGGAATGGCATTCAGGACTTCACGAGCTGGGTTGTAGATGTTCTGATGACGTCCCAGTTCACATGGATCGTGCCAAGCAACAATACGAGGGGGGTTTTTCCTGAACTTGATTCTACTCTCGTTCATCATCCTTAAGACGAACTCGGAGAACGGTAAGAACTCCAATCCCTCTGTTGCATCCGTTCCAAGTAGGCGGGGATACTCATGTGCAAAAGCGTGATGACAACCAGGGCAGTTGAACACAACTGTCTTGACCCCTAGCTCCTGTAACTTGATGAGATTGTGCTTTGCTAACTCGTTGGCCTTGTCAAAACCCCCAGCCACAAAGTATGGGTTTCCACAACAGTATTCGTCTTCACCAAGTATAGTGAAATCGACTCCAGCTGCAATCATGACCTTGATTGTGTTCTCCCCCATATGGGCAAGTGTTCCCTTGAATGAGATGTTACAACCTGCAAAGTATGCAACCTCTGCTTCTATCCCTATTCTATCTTTAACAAGATCATCTACCATATCGGTCCAGAGTGTTCTATCATCCTGGTCCATCTCCATGATGTTCTGAGTCTCTTTGAGTGCGCCATCGATGTAGTTCACAATCTCAGGCCACTCTTCAAGCTCACCAATCTCTTGTCGGGTGAGTTGCCAAAACCTTAGCAGAGGTATGTTTGTCTGACAGATCTCTTCACAAGCTCCGCATAAAGTACAGTTGAATATTCTAGCTGCAAAGTCGGCGGGGATTGGTTTCTTCTTCTTGATGAGGTCTCTCAACTGATACAGTTTCCCTCTAGGTGACTGAGAGTCCCATAGCGTGTCAAGATACGCGGGGCACACAAAGGTGCAGAAACCACACCTTGCGCACACTGTCGGCTCAATATCGAGCTCTTCCAGTCTGAGGGGTTCGAAGGGCTTGGTCATTGCTGAATCTCCTCTCTATGGCCACGGTAAGCCTATCCAGTCGAAAATCGGGTCTAGAATTGATGTGTCATAAACTGCAATTCCACCCAGAGCAGCGATGACCATCATCAGAGCTCCGCCAAAGATTGTCAGAATTGCATATGGGAAATAACTTGAAGCATTTAACCAAATGCGGTCGCCAATCTTCGCTCGAACTATCATTAGATAGAGGTAGATCTCAGTGGAAACTATCGACCAAAGAATCTTGAAACGCATAATCGGCATTTGGACAAGAGTCTCT
>SOKL01000252.1 GCA_004376265.1 Candidatus Thorarchaeota archaeon | reverse complement strand
TAATTGGAAGTGGAAAACTTGCACTTCTATTGGCTCAAGTCTATGATGCGAGTGGTGCTGAAGTGCACATCGTGGGTCGTGATAAAAGGCAATTAGGTCTGGCAAGACAACTCGGGCTCACCAATACCATTGATGCAACTGCTATCGATTGGAAAAAAGCTGTCCTAGATGTCACTCATGGAGTCGGACCCAGGATTGTTGTAGAAGCCGCGGGAAGTATAGAAGGATTCGAAATGGCTTTTGAAATCGTCCGGAACGGAGGAATTGTGAACCTAAAAAGCATGCATTGTGGTGAATATCAGTTTAATCCAACAGATATTGTGCAAAGGGAATTGAAAATTATTGGAACGGTTCGAGGACCTTTTCACAAAGCAATCGATCTTCTCAGTAAAGGACGAATCGAGGTGAAGCGGTTAGTTTCAAAAGAGTTTCGTCTTGAAGATGGGACCAAAGCCTTCGAATATGCTGATCAGCCTTCAGCGACTAGAGTTATAGTGAACATTTGAGGAGTTCACTGTTGCAACGATTCGATACGGATTTACACATTCATTCTCTGCATTCAATCAGCGTTAGCAAATTCATGACCATACCCATGCTGACTCGAGGAGCAAAGGAAAAAGGACTTCATCTAATTGGTACAGGAGATGTGACCCAACCTGATTGGTTGAAACATCTGAAAAAACATCTTTCTAGTGACGATGACATTCTAAGCCATGATGATGTATCATTCATCCCGACTGTTGAGATTGAAGATACTGAGTCAATTCATCATTTGGTGATTCTTCAGGATTTTGAAGCAGTTGAAATTCTAAGGAATTGTCTAAGCACACACTCTCCAAATATGAATGATAAATGGGGTGGAAGACCTCGAGTCAATATTGATGGTGAAAGACTTGCTGGATTGGTCAGTGATGTCGGAGGTATGATTGGACCTGCACACGCATTCACTCCCTTTCGTTCAATCTTTAGGGAGAATAAGCATACTAGTTTACAGTCATGCTATGGTGATGAAACCTCTAATATCCACTTTATAGAGCTAGGTCTCTCAGCCGATTCTGAAACTGCTGATTTTATTCCCGAACTAAGAAAACTGACGTTTATCACAGCTAGTGATGCACACTCACCAGCACCAAACAAACTGGGACGTGAATTCGTGCGTTTCGAAATGGCAGCACCCTCATTCAAAGAACTCAAACTTGCGATAACTCGTCAACGGGACCGAAAACCTGTTCTCAATCTGGGATTTAATCCTCGACTAGGAAAGTACTATCTCTCATTCTGTTATCATTGCCGGAGAACGTTGATCACACCAGCTGGTGATGAACCCCCAAGTTATGATGACTTGAATATCTATATCAGCTGCTCAACACCAACCGATAGGCAACGACTCCTGGAAGATATTCACAAAAGGAAGGTCATATGCCCTGCTGATGGAAAGAAGCTCCGATTGGGTGTCCGTGATCGCGCTGCAGCTATTGGCGAGGGAAAATCGAAATCTCCCCATCATAGACCTCCTTACCTTCACATTGCACCATTATTAGACATCATATCAATCTCACTAGAAATCAAATCAACCTCTGCAAAAACTGTCAGGAATCTTTATGATAAGATGAGAAATCGATTCGGTCCCGAAACACTCATTCTCACTGAAGCCCCATTAGATGGTGTTCGAGAGATGAATGAGCGAGTAGCAATAATGATTAGCAAGTATCGTGACAAGACAATCGGGTACATTGAAGGTGGTGGAGGACGATACGGGAAACTCGTTCCTCCCTGGGAGAGTGCGGATTGATGACAGTCGTAAAAGGGATTATTCGCGAAATTGGGAAGAGTCGTACGACTCAGGTGTCTAGTAGACGATGGTACGGTTCTACAGATATTGTGATTCAGAGTCAAGCAACCGGTCAAACATATGGTGTTCGACTTTCAGCGAATGTCATGGATAAGTGCAGGTTTCTTCCAAGGATTGGGATGAAAGTGATTCTCCATGGATACGTAGAAGAAGCTGAGTATGGCCTCTCAGATTTCGTCGTTTCTCGCGTGACCGATATTAAACACGAGGGAGCAGGCGTTAAGAAAGTGCATAAGCTAGAGTAAGTCTACTTTCTTTGTCGAATGAGAAATGCTGGAGCTAATATCCACTGAGACCTACACTTTGGACATTTACTTGGTGCCTTTGATGTTTTTCGCGGCTTGAAGGCGAACTGACATTTTCCGCAACTGGCTGGACGAATCAAGAGCTCTTTTTCTCGACGCTTCACAGACTTGGAGACGTGGTCAATGTCTTCATACACAATTGATCGGCTCTTTATGTCAAGTCTCTCGCAAATCTCTTCAGCCGTCATTGGAAACGCAGTGCTCTCAAGCAGTTCTGTAATGCGTTCTCTTCTCGTTTGCATCTCTACATCCTGATTAAATGGTTCAGAGATATACTTTGGGCTGTACAGTATTTTGAACAGCTTGTTCAAAACGTAGAATCATATCTATTTCAAGAGTATCATTTTGTAAGGTAATTACAATGTTCATCAGTGTTCATCACTTTGAGCATTGTTGCTATCCTCTTAACCTTCTATGAAAGTAGAAAAATTTGGCTGCTAAAACTATTCTA
>SOKL01000126.1 GCA_004376265.1 Candidatus Thorarchaeota archaeon | reverse complement strand
GTTAGGTCTGCAATAGTCAGTGACTTTCGAGACCGTTATGCAGAGGGCTGGCCAGGTGAGCGAGTCTATGCGGGTTGTAAGTATATAGACGAGGTTGAACTCATCACCATAGATCTAGCAAAGAAACTGTTCAAGGCGGATTTTGTAGATGTGCGACCAATCTCAGGCGTAGTAGCGAATCTAGCGATGTATACCGCAGTGATGGACCCAGGTGATAGGATGCTAGCTCTTTCAATCGCACATGGTGGTCATATCTCTCATGCTAGAAGAAATCTTGGTGGTACTGCAGGCGCTATCAGGGGTCATAAGGTACGCAACTGGGTGTTCGATGACAAGGAGTTCAACATCGACATTGATGCAAGTATGAACCTCATAAAGAAGCTACATGACAAGGGCGATGAGATCAAGTTCCTTCTTTTTGGGGGAAGCGTGTTTCCATTTCCACATCCTGTCAAGGAGTTTCGTGACATAGCTGATGAATACGGAATGACTATCGGATATGACTCAGCACACGTTTCAGGTCTGATTACAGCCGGACGTTTCCAGGATCCACTGAGAGAGGGTGCGGACATAATGACTGCATCCACTCACAAGACAATGCCTGGACCTCAGCATGGGATCGTGTTAGCCAAGGAAGAATTCGCTGAAGCGATCAAGAGAGCTTCATTCCCTGGACTACTTAGTAATCACCATCTTCACAACGTTGCTGGCCTTGCTGTTGTTCTGGCTGAATTGATGGAATTTGGCAACGAGTACATGGATCAAATTCTAAAGAATGCCAAGGCATTGGCTCAGTCACTCCATGAGAGGGGTTGGAGCGTTATCGCAGAGCACAAGGGCTTCACTGAATCACATGTTATTCTTGTGGACATTACTGAAACACCGATGAAAGATGGAGCCACTGTTGAAGAGAGACTAGAAGATGCAAACATGATCATCAATCGCAATCTTCTACCTTGGGATAAGAAGAGGGGTCGCGATTACAAGGCTCCAGGTGGGATTAGGCTCGGAACAAGTGAGATGACCAGACTGGGTATGAAGGAGTCGGAGATGGATGCGATTGCAGAGTTCATGACCCGAGTGGTTATGAAAGGAGAAGATCTAGAGAAGGTGGCTGGTGAGGTTGGAGAGTTCCGCAAGGACTACCAGAAAGTGCACTATGCCTTCGACACTGAAACAGAGGCCTATGCACATCTGCGATTCATGTAGCGCTTGTCATTAATACAGGTTCCTCCGGAGGGTTTCTAATGAACATTGAAGAAGCACAGGAAATGATGCGAAAAATCTACCTTGAGAGAGACCAAGCTCGAGGTGTAGAGGGGACTCTGAAGAGGACTTTCGAGGAGTTAGAAGAGCTGAAAGAAGCGATTCAGAATAACGATACGAAATTAGCTATTTCAGACGAGGTTGCAGATGTCTTCGCTTGGCTCTGTTCGCTAGCTAACCTATTAGAAATAGATGTTGCAAATGCATTCTACAAGAAATACAGTGATGTCTGTTCAAAATGCAAGGAATCGCCCTGTGTATGTCCAGAGTCGTCTGATATGAGGATGACTAAATAGGACCTCTGTCAAAAGGATTAAAAGCTCCTGACCAAGTCAGGAGATAAGTCAAGGTGATTAATGATGCCTAAGACCGCGAAAAAGAGAAAAAAGAGAAGCGGGGACGGGCCAATGCCAAGTGGAGGTGCTGGTCTAATACGATTCTTTGAGGACGAGACACCAGGCATCAAAGTAGGGCCTACCTTGGTTGTTATACTGGCAGCAATACTCGTGATTGCCACTGTAATTGCACACATATCTTCTCTAGTAACCGCGGCTTAACCTGCACAACCTAGCATTCAGAGGAACATGCCCTAAGAATTATAAAGAAATCAAGACCGAGTGGCGTAGCTAGGACTGGTGACTGCTAGATGAAAATAAAGAGCGAACTGAACAAATACTGTCCCAGATGCCGGAAGCATACTGAACACTCCGTATCCATAGGAAAACCTGGAAAGAGGAGGCGCGTAGCTGAAGGAGAGCGCAGGATGGCTAGGAAGACTCGAGGTTATGGATCATTTCCGAAGCCAATCCAGAAGCGGTTCGCTAAGACAACTAAGAAAACTGTTCTAAAACTCAAATGCAAGGAGTGCGACCACATAATCCAGTCCAAGAGTATGCGTCTGAAGAAGGTCGATATACAAAGAGCATAGGTGATTTGAATGCCGAAGGGTGATATCGTTCAACAACCAAAGTCGCGGTTTCTAAGGGTTAAGTGCCTAGACTGCGAAAACGAGCAGATTATTTTCGGGTATGCTACCACAGAGGTAAAATGTCTGAAGTGCGAAAAAATACTAGCGAAACCCAGCGGTGGCAAGGCAAAACTAGAGCCAATCGCCAGGGAAATCGAAGTCCTTCCATAGGATGTAAAGAAAAATGGTCCTGAAACGTGCTGAGTGGCCACACCAAGATGAGTTTGCTATTGCAGTTGCAACCAAAGTTGCAAACTACGGAGCCTATGTTGTTTTGCCTGAGTTTGGTGAGAAAGAGGGTTTCATTCATATCTCAGAGGTTAGCAGTACATGGGTCAGGAACATCCGTAATCACATTCATGAGAATCAACGTGTTGTTATCAAGGTTCTGAAAGTTGACACTGAAAAGAGACATATCGACTGCTCACTTAGAAGAGTGTCTGCCGAAGCTAAAAGGACAAAGAACAACGAATGGAAACGTGCTCAGAAAGCCGAGAAACTTCTAGAACTCATTGCAAAAGAGAATAGCATGACTCTCGATCAGGTCTATGAGAAGATTGGTTGGCCAATTGAGGATGTCTTCGGAGAGATTTACAAAGGACTTGAACGAGCATCAGATGGTGACGTTGAAGTATTCGAAGAAGTCGTTGCAACGAAGAAGCTTCGTAAACAGGTTGCAGATCTAGCAAAACAACGAATTGAAATTCCATCTGTTGAGATTGATGGAGAAATGACAATCACCGTTCTTGGTTCAGAGGGTATTGAGGTTATTAAGAAAGCCTTGTCAAAGGGACTTTTAGAGGGAAAGAAACACGAGAAATCTACAACAGAGATTTACACTCTTGGTTCACCTCGCTACAAGCTCAGAATAGTAAGTCCGGATTATCAGGAAGCAGAAGAAATTCTCACAGATGTTCTTGGTCTGATAACAAAGACCATAGAAAGTGACTCTGGGAATATTAGTTTTATTCGAAAGTAGTGGTCTGAAATGACTCATCTCTTTAAGTGTCATAAATGTGGGGAATACACACTCAATCAAGTTACCTGTCCAAAGTGTGGATGCTCTGTATCTAGTCCTAAACCCCCCAAATACAGTCCTCAGGACAAGTATGGAAACTATCGACGAAAAGCAAAACAGAAAGCACGAGAATTGTCTACCGAGTAGTTTGTTATTATTTGGAAAGAGAACATGGCGATTGATTTTGAGTCAACCGCCAGTCGGATATTTTTAGTACAGTTCAATTGGTACCCAGAAGATGTTCCAATCCACAGTGAACGAGGGTTCACCATGATTTACATTGTTCCACCAGAGTAACCTAATCTGATAGTTCATTCCTTGGGACATTGGAACATCTTGTGAATCTCCACCGTCCAGAGGTATTATGAACTCGATGACGTTGCTACCTGTAGCAAACTCTGTCGAATCAGTTCCGGTTGAATCTTCTGCCCACGTTCCATCATATCGGATATGACCATCGAAGTCTTGACCATTGTAGTTCACAATACGAAGGTCAGAGTTTTCTGTTGAATCGAGTGGCGAGATTTGAATACCGAAAGCATCATCGCCTAGGGTGTAGTTGTCCATCTGTATTCCGTAGTACATATGAGTAGAGTTTGACTCTGTGTAGACCTTGGCTTCATAACCACCACCGAATGAAACTGGGTAGCTAGTTAGACTGAGCTCAGACCCGTTAATCCCACCATCAAGTGTTGATTCAAGATTATCTGATATTAGAGTAGGTTGCCAATCAGATTCAGTCTGGTTTAACCACTGATAGTACATGGTGTAGTCGATCTCGTAGATTTTGACAGTTCCATATGATGATGATATATAGGGGGACTTGAACGCACCATGGAGGTCGATAGGCATGTGGGAGATCCATACTGTATCACGCCAAAGTTCCTGATCCAAACTGATGCGTACGTCAGAGAGACCTAATGCGCTTGCCTCTTCCTGGGTTCTTGGTTCATTGTACGATAGCAGTTTGTAGAGCGTGGACTGATAGAAAGCATCTTGTGTTTCATCACTGGACCCAAGATAGGTGGCATCATCAATGTAATTGCTGCCAAATCTGTCCTCGGCAATACGAACCATCCAAGGCCATTTGCCCTCATCTCCACCTAATCCGGAAATTCGGTGACCAAAGTATACGAGCACATGTGTCGTATTCCAGGTCTTGAACGTCCTGAGGGAGTCGGTTAGATTGAGCGACATTAGCGCATAACCCATCATTGCTATTTGCGTCGTATTAAACGTCGCATTGTCTACAATCGTTTTCGCATCAGATGCGCTGTTTATCCAATAACCATAGTCCCACCAACTTGCAATAACTGACGAGTCAGGTAAAGTATTGCGTATATAGGTCATCGCCGTCTGCCAATCAGTGGCTTGACCAGTGGATGAAAGAGGCATATTTGAAAACTCAGGATTACCGATCTGGAAGGATACATACTGAATTCCAAGAATAATATTAACTGAGAGTAGCAGTCCAACGAATGCGAAAGCTGTGAGCGCATGCTCTGAAGTCAGAGATGAGCTCATCCTGAATCTTCGTCTCTCAAATACTGACTTCTGTGTGATTACTTTTGCATATGGTGAGAGGATATTGTATGCAGCCACTGCAGCTAGGATTGCAACTCCAGGTGCTAGAATCAGGCTCAAACGAATCATGCTTCCGGCAAAGTAGACTGATGTGACTCCGTAAACGAGGATAAACCAATCTTCATCACGACCTCGCTTGAAGGCGAAATACATACCAAGTGGGAAGAAGAATATCAGTATCAAAAGGGTGTTGTAGAAGCTTCCCCATGGGCTTGGCAAGTGTTCAGCTACAGAGGCAAGGATACGTTGATCCAGTCGTGTGAATGGATTAATCACCGTGAGGAACTTACCACCAAGTCGTAATATTGGATTAGAAGTGTATGGTGTGATTTCAAGATCGGTATCACCTGCATACAACATGTATGCTACAACGCCTACAAGGGGAGCAATCAGTCCAACAAGGATTGGTTTCATGAGTGGTGATAACGCGCTGGCGGTTGTTTCACGATAAGCTCCAATTCTAAGCCAGATTTCATACATAACCAAAAGTCCGGCCATACCAATCGGAGCAAGAATTACGAAATCACCAAGGTTTTCGAAACCATTTCGGGGGATCAAACCCCCAATAAAGAGACCTATCGATATTGTTGTCAAATAGGTTGAGAGTAAACGTTTGCTATATCGTCCCATCAATAACATAACACCGGTGTACAGAGCAAAAAGACCAAGCATGAAATCTGCAGCACCCCAAGAAACGAGAAGGTATCCGAGCGCAACACCGGCACCAACACCGGATAAAAGGGAACCACGCTTCAGACCTCTCAAGAACAAGTATGAGGTCAATACTATAGCAAACACACCAATACATTCGTTGTCATAGAAGCCTGCGATTGTTCGTGTGAGGTATGCTGGTATAAACGCCATGAAAAGGCCGCTGAAAAGACCAACTGTGTTGTTTGAGAGTTCTCTTCCTAGGAAGAATGCAACAACTGCGGTCAGAGCGCCCATAAAAGCTGGAAGAAGCAGGGACACTGTGAGAACGTCAACTTGAATTCCAATTCCATTGAGTACGAAGTAGAAGAATGCGCTTGTGAATGGTACACCAACGTAGCTGGTTCTAGCCATATCACGTCCCCATGGTACCCAAGTGGCATCATCATGCCAGGTGAAGAAGGCGCTGTATCCATTCTCTACTACGTAGTCAGTAACCCTCAGCTGGAACCAGGGGTCAAAAGCACGAACTATTGGTTGAGAGTCTATCAATGGTTCCAATCGAAGTAATAGAGCTGTTGTGAATATCAGAAGAAGAGTCACAATGAGCATAACGGAACCACGAGAAATCTTTGCTTTCGGTCTGTGGAAAACTTGACGTAGGAATCTTCCCGTAGACCGTTTGAACTTGCTGAATGACATTTAGGGTGTAGTCTCCGTGCTGTTTCGAACTATCGGCAGCGATTTTGTGATTCGCTAAAAAGGTTGTTGTTAATTGTAAACTTGTCCTAAGCTGCAAAATGAGTCAGAATGGATATTTGGTAAGAGAAGCATGGAAGAAACCGGTTTTTTGGAGTTTTGACGTTATCTACTCAGACTCTATGAAGGTCTTGTATCCTGCAGCATCCATGAGTTTTGCATAGTCAACATCGAGATTTGATGGTTTAATCTTGAACATCCAACCCTTGCCGTAAGAATCTTCGTTTACGATTTCCGGAGCGTCTTCGAGCTCACCATTCACTTCGACAATCTCGCCAGCAACAGGTGTGAAAATATCTGAGCTTGCTTTCATGGACTCCACAAGTCCACATTCTCCGTTAGCTTCCAATACTGTGCCGACTTCAGAAATTTCCACAAATGTGATCTCGTGAAGAGAGTTCTGAGCAAAGTCAGTTATACCGACAGTGGCTATATCTCCTTCAACCTTAATCCATTCATGGTCCTTGCTATATCTCAGTCCTTCTTTAATTTCGGTTTCACTCAATTTAGATCCACCAACGTTCTGCGAAAGGTGTGCTCAGTTTAAATCAGTTTGGATGTTTTAACCTGGACGCTCCATAGGTCTCCTTGTTGTAGAAAGGCCATTTTGTAACCTGGGCATTTCTTATTCTTCCTTTGATATCAACCTCAACAATATCACCGATGTCGACCATTTCGGGTGTGACATATCCTAGCGCGATACCTTTGTTCAAAGTTGGTGACAGACCTCCACTTGTCACTTCTCCAATCGGAGTGCCACTTTGGAGGATGGGATAGTGTTCTCTCGGAATTCCACGATCGATCATAACTAGACCAATGCGTGTTTTCCGAATACCACCTTCTTTCTTATGGTGACGCACAACATCATATCCAATATAATGAGGTTCTACCTTGAACTTCACAGCATAAGGAATCCTAGCTTCGATTGGGGATGTTTCTTCATCAAGTTCATGACCATAGAGTACAAATCCTGCTTCAAGGCGCGTGGAGTCCCTAGCGCCTAGACCACACGGTAGGATATTGAACTCCTTTCCTTGCATCAGAAGCTCTTCCCAGAATGCTAGTGCCTTTTTCTTTCCCTCATCACTATATGGTGTATCTAGGAGTAGGATTTCTACTCCATCTTCTCCAGTGTATCCGGTCCTACATAGATAACAGTCGTATCCTGCAAGTTTGACTGGATAGATCGAGAAACGGGGATACTCACTGACATCCTGACCAGCCATCTTATTCATTAGCTTGAGTGCATTTGGACCCTGAACTGCAATCATAGTGATTTCACGGGATTTGTCTTTCACATTGACTTTGTAATCATTCATGTGTTTCATCAAATGGTCACAGATTTTTGATCCGTTTGAGGCATTTGTAATCCAGAGGTATTCCTCCTCGCCAATCTTGTATAAAGTCAAGTCATCATGAATCCCACCACGCTCATTCAGACAAGTAGTATACTGACCACCGTTTATCTTTAGTTTCCTGACATTGTTAGTAGTGAGGAATTGGAGAAACTCAAGAGACTCTGGACCTGTGATAATGAATCTCGACATATGTGAGGTGTCGAATATACCTATGCTGTTTCTTACAGCCTTATGCTCTTCTCTGATGTCACTATATCGAACTGGCATCTCCCATCCTGCGAAAGGAATTACATCACCGTGTTTTACGTGCCAATCATAGAGATGTGTGCGCTCAAGTATGTTATTCATATGAATTCACCAGTGAAGAGCCACCCGTTTGGGTGTCCGTAGCGGAATCAGTATCATTTTATTTCCTTCTATCCAGATATACACTTGGAGGAACCCGTGTCTTGGTCAATATAGGAGGTCTTCAAATTGGACCAAACCATCCAGTTCGCATCATGGGCGTAATCAATCTCTCTCCAGAGTCTTTCTACAAAGGAGCCATTGCAAAAAACTCCAACGAATTTCGAATGATGCTGGAACGGGTAGTTACAGAAGGAGCTGATTTGATCGACATAGGTGCTGCGTCTACAGCCCCTAAGAGGGTTTATGGCGCATCTGATGTATCAAGAGAAGAAGAGATCAACAGGGTTTCTTTAGCACTAGGTTCCGTTGATAATATGAAAAGACCGATTTCGATTGATACTACATCATCAGCTGTCGCAGAGGTTGCGCTTGATCTTGGTGCTTCATTAGTGAATGATATTTCAGGTTTGCAAGCAGACCCCAGAATGGGAAAGTTGGTAGCAGACCGAGAGGTTCCTGTAATATTGATGGCTAATTGTAACACTCCATGTGGAAGTGTTCAGGAATCGCTTGATTCCTTGAGGATCAGTTTGACTATCGCAAAAGATCATGGAATAAGTGCAGAGAGGATTATTCTAGACCCGGGAATTGGTTTCGGAAAGCCACCTGAAGTTGACTTTGCCATCTTGAGGAACCTGAACCAATTTACCACACTAAATCACCCTCTTCTAGTTGGAGTGTCAAGAAAGGCGTTCATCGGTCATCTTCTCGGACAGAGTGATCCAGACGACCGTCTTATTGGTTCAACGGCTGCAACCTCTATTGCTGTGATGAATGGAGCCAATATAATTCGTGCACATGATGTGAAAGAAGCAAGAATTGCTGCACGTATAGGAAAGGAAACTTATGAGCAACAAGATATGAGTGAACCATTATGAGATGGACTGATTGGTATCCCACCTATCTGGACATAGTTCAAAGATTAGATTTGGATGTGGTGAGAGACCAAGAGGCAACAGAACTTCTCACTACTTTACTTGAAAATATCAAACCAAAGCCTCTACTAGAACGATTGCGGGATACTATTACTGATAAGATTGTGATTGTTTGTGGAGCAGGCCCGTCACTTGAACGCCATTTGAAGAACCTGAAAACAAATGATGATCTCTCAGATTCCGTCTTTGTGGTTGCGGATGGTGCAGTTTCAGTTGTATTGGAGCAGGATATAAAATGCGATGTGGTCGCTACAGATTTGGATGGGGATATGGAACACCTTAAGGAAGTCAATAGTAAAGGCGCACTCCTCATTGTTCACGGTCATGGTGATAACATGGAGATCGTCAGATCAGCTGTTCCGGAACTTGGAAACATTTTAGGAAGTACACAGGTTGAACCAACACATCGAGCTTTCCTGTGGGGTGGATTCACTGATGGAGACAGAGCGTGTCACATCGTTAGTGAATATTCACCTTCGAGAATTGTACTCGCGGGAATGGATTTTGGTAGTTTGGTTGGAAAGTGGTCAAAACCCAATCAGGACGCACATTTCACTGCTGATAAGAGCAAGAGAATCAAGCTTGTAATTGCTGAGGAACTCATCTCTAATCTACTGGAACGGACAAAAATTGAACATTTGTACATGACTTAGACTGTGTCATTAATTCATTAATTGCCAGTTGAATTGGTATGGTTGGATTAAAACAAACCAACCTTCATTGACCACAGATAGTTGAAGATCAGATAGGATACGCCAGTCATAAGCATCCCGAGCACCACCAGCCTTGTTGCATAACCTGGTTGGAATACATACTTGGAACCATAATAGACCAAACCAAGTCCACTGACTCCTACCATTATGATTACTGAAGCAACAATTCCTTCCATGCCTAACTGTTGATCAATTCCAGGAGCAATGAGAATCGGTGCACCTGATTGGCTTCCTGCAATTGCAGGAGGTGATCGAACTAGTGTATAGATATTACCACCGAGGACAAATAACACAACTACGAACAAGAGTCCAAATATGACTGTATCCGGAGGGCGAGTAGGCATTCCAAAACTGGGCCTAGTGAGTCGCACTCTTGGTTTTACAATAATCCTCGGCCACCAAGGTTTCACATATCTTACCTCGACGGGTCCCATTTTTCGTCTGCTTTTAAGATTATCGCGATATGCAAAGTTGTACTAGCCTGATTTACTCGCATGTGCCACAACGGCTATTTGTGTTTAGGAATTGTCTGGAAGTGATTGAGAGGAGAGACAATGTATTATGTCTAGAGTGATGATTATCACAGAGAAACCAACTGCTGCAAAGCGGATAGCTAATGCTCTAGATGATAATAAGGCTCCGATAGAGGTCAAGAAACGCGGTGCTTCATACTACGAGTGTAAGAGAGGAGCAGACGATCTCATTGTGGTATACGCTCTTGGGCATCTCTTCGAATTGAAACAAACTGTGAAGGGATGGACGTATCCACGTGTGGAAACAGAATGGGTGCCAAAGTATGAGGTGGATAAGAAGGCTACTAAAATCAAGCCAATCATCAATCTGATAAGAAGACTATCGAAGGATATTGATTCTTTTATTGTTGCCACTGACTTTGATATCGAGGGTAGTCTCATTGGATATCTCACATTGAAGTATGCGTGCAAAACCGATCCAACTGCGGCACATCGGATGTTTTTTTCTGCTCTCACAGATAAAGAGATCCAACATGCACATGACACGATGTCCAATAGTCTAGACTTTCCAATGATTGAGTCTGGTCAAGTACGACACGAGATTGATTGGCTCTTTGGAATCAATCTCACACGAGCCCTGACACTCGCTATAAAGAATACCGTAGGTTGGTTCAAGATTGTGTCCACTGGAAGAGTTCAGGGTCCAACCTTGTCATACATAGCAATAAGGGAACAGGAAATCAATGTGTTTGTCCCACAACCTTTCTGGGTGATTCAAACAAAGACAATGCACAACGGTGTGGAGATAGAGCTTGAGTATTCCAAGAAGCGATTCGAAGTTGAAACTGAAGTCAAGAAAGTCGTAAATGATCTCGAGGGAGATACGGCTATTGTGGACTTGATAAACAGCAGAACTACAAAACAGGGACCACACCCACCATTCAATCTTAGTAGTCTCCAAGCACAGGCCTATAGACACTTTGGCTTCAAACCGAGTCGAACTCTGGCAGTTGCTCAATCACTCTATCTGGATGCAGTCATATCATATCCTCGTACTAGTAGTGAAAAACTCCCTGACACATTGAATTTGAAGGAAATCCTCAATGGAATTATGGGGATGAAAACCTATGCTCCACTTGCGGAGGAAGTGCTCCAAGTTGGTAACCTCGCTCCAGTTCAAGGAAAAAAGAATGACCCTGCCCATCCTGCAATACATCCCACAGGTATAAAGCCCACAAAACGACTAACTCCAAGCGAGAAGAAACTGTATGATCTTATTGTCAGAAGATTTCTAGCACTCTTTGGTGAGCCGGCAGTGAAGGAACATCTTCGAGCAGACATAAGATGCAGCGAACACTTGTTGTATCTACGAGGGTTAAGAGTATTGAAACAGGGGTGGATGAAGTTCTATAATCCTTACGCCAAAACAGAGGAGAAAGAACTTCCTGAATTATCAGAAGGCGATTCGTTGGTGTTAAGTCCTGTACGCTTTGATGAACGGTATACTCAACCCCCATCACGGTTCAATCCAGCAAGCCTTTTAAAATTACTTGAGAAAGAAAATCTGGGGACTAAGGCAACAAGGGCAAGAATTGTAGACTCAGTTAAATCTCGGGGCTACAGTCTCCGAGATAGATTTGAACTCTCGACTCTGGGATACGCTCTCTATGAAACCTTAGAACGATATATGCCTGATATGCTCTCACCAAAGCTGACCAGACGTTTAGAGAAAGAGATGGAAGAAATTCAGAAAGAACAGACGGATCGAAAGACGGTTTTGTCAAGAGCAAAGGGTGACTTGATAGAGATTCTTGATGACTTTAAAGCACAGGAACAAGAGATTGGAAATGCTCTCGTTCTGGGTCTTCAGAGATATTGGAAGTCAATGGAAGAGCTTGGTGATTGTCCCAAATGCAGTGATGGTACACTACGAATAATTAGATCATCAAAAACAGGGAAGCGATTTGTTGGCTGTTCAAAGTATAAAGATGAAAAGTGTGACCAGACCTTTTCACTTCCCCAGAAAGGGGTAATATCTCCGTTGGAAAAGATGTGTCCTCGTTGTGGGTACAAAATGTTCCAAGTAGTTTCAGGTCGACGAAAATGGGAAACCTGTATTAATTGGACTGAATGTCCTGGAAGAAAAGAGGAACTCAAGGCACTTGAAGAACGTAGAGCGAAGCAAGCTATGAAGAAACAAGAGGTATCGGACAAATGACAATTTGTGGAATATGCGGTCGAGACGCATTAGAGGATGAACTATGCCGATATCATCATGAGGCTTCGAATAATCTTAAAGTTGCGTATGAAGGATGGAATGAAGCTACTGGGATAAACTGGGAAGAGTATCTGGATAGGATTTCGCAAATCGAGGAAACAGGTCGTTGGGTGATAGATGTGATTGAGTATATCATGACACAAGATGATCCTTTAACAAAGATGTGAGTTCCATCATGCGCTCACGGGTCAATGCACTCATTCCCAAGACTAGCATGCAGGTCTGGTTCGTCCACGAAGCAACTCTCTCTGCGAGTGTTCGTACAAGGGTGATTTCAAGCCCCTCTGTGAATAGTCCAGTAGAAGTGGGTTCTGAGCGGCCCTGGCCAGCAGGAATAGCAACTGCAGAGAAACCTAGTCTAAAACGGTCTGAGTCAGTTATTAACACAAGCTGACCATTCGACAAATCCATAATGCGAATCTTGATTGTCCCTGCAGAAGTTTCTGAAGAGAACTCGGATATATCTTCAAACTCCATTATTGTTCAAAATATGGTATGATAGGTGGGATAAATGACTAACGTATTTTTGATTCATCTAGAAGCAACAGTATTATCAAGGTCAAGAATGGCTGATGTACAGAGCTCAGATGATTGAAGAAACCTCTAGCTTTACAGATTATTTCCCTTATGACGAAGCCCGAGAGGGTCAGGAAGATATGATGGAGAGAATAGAGGTTTCAGTAAGGGCAGGGACCCACATATGCTCAGAAGCACCGAATGGATTTGGAAAGACCTGTGTCACATTGAGTGCTGTCTTGCCTTGGATTAATCAAAAGGAAGGTAAGATTCTGTATTGCGCAAGAACCCACCGGCAACTTGATCGCGTAATGGAAGAGCTTGAGTCGATATCGAATAGAAGAGATGTTAGTGGAGTGTCTTTTCGCGGACGCCGACACATGTGCTCGAACTCTTTTGTTTTAGAGAGTGCAGATTTCGTAGCCCCAATTTCAGAGGTCTGTGGGCAATTGAAAACGACTGGACGATGTACGTATTATGAGAATCTTCGAAGGGCAGGAAACCCTGAAGAACTTCTTGCAGACATGCCAAAGAAGGTACTAACAGCTCCTGAAATCACTAAGATTGCAAAGAGTAGGTCATTATGTCCATACGAACTCACGAAACGCCTTGCCAAGGTTGTTGATGTTGTAGCACTCTCCTACCTCTATGTTTTCGATCCTTGGATACTGGATGTCTTTATTCCGGACCTTGATACTCCTACTTCAAAGATGGTACTTGTTCAGGATGAGGCTCATAATGTACCTACCACAGCTTTGGATTCTGCCAGCGACTCATTGACTATCGGTGCAATTAGACAGGCTCTAAGAGAGGCGACAACCTACAATGACGATATTTCAAAGAATTTCTGTCGCGCACTAGCTAAGACGATTCTAGAGATGTCTTCGGACATGAAACAGATTGAAGAGAGAATTGTAGACCCACGAAGAATTGTTGAGTCTTCAATAACAATTGGTCAACTCGAGCACCAAAAATTTGTACTTGGTCACATGAAGGATTTAGGAGCAAAGATACGAAAAGGGCTTCTAAAAGCAGGCAAGTTCCCACGTTCCTCTATATTCAGAGTGAGTGAGTTCTTACTCAGATGGTTACGATTTGCAGAGAGGAAGGACTACACATTCTTGCTGGCATCTAATCGGGGTCTTGGAGAGAGTAGAAGAGTATCATTGGATCTTGTTGCTTTAGACCCTACCTCTGTCACAAGGCACGTCTTAGACTTGGTTCACAGTTCTGTGGCTATTTCAGGTACAATTTCACCTTTAACAGCCTATTCAGAAATGTTGGGTTTCGATACAGATGCGGTATTAGCAACATTCCAGAGTCCTTTTGCGAGAAGGAACAGAATCGGCCTCATTATTGATGGGCTTGATACTTCGTTCCAGAATCGAAATCAGACTACGTTCGAACGAATGGTAGAGCATTGTGTTGCCGTAGCTCACGCAACACCAAGCAATACTGGCATCTTCACATCAAGCTATTCCATTGGTAAATCCCTGATTGATGCAGGTCTTGAGAAACAGCTTCGACGGAAACTCTTCATTGAGAAACGTGGAATGAAAGGTATCGAGAATGATAGGTTGATCGAAGACTTCAAAAAACAAGGAGATAGTGGTGGTGCAGTACTTCTGGGAGTACAGGGCGGTCGTAACTCTGAAGGAGGGGATTTCCCAGGGTCAACTATGGAAAGTGTTGTTGTAGTTGGTGTGCCTTATGCCAAGCCCACGCCTAGAGTAGAGTCATTGATTGCCTATTACGACTCAAGATTCAACCAAAAAGGGAGAGATTATGCTTATGTGCTGCCAGCCGTGACTCGTGCCATTCAAGCAGCTGGTAGACCAGTGAGAAGATTGGATGATAGAGGAGCAATTGTATTACTCGACCAGCGGTTTGGTTCCCCTTATCTCAATAGATTCATTCCATCTTGGTTGATGGAAGTCACTCAAGTAATTCGGGACGACCCTGAGATTACCGCTCATCGAGTGGAGAGTTTCTTCATGGTCTAATTGGTATTGTCTAAGAAACTGTTCAATGATATCTTGTCAAGCAAAATAGACCGAGCTTCTTCTTTAGAGATATCTCTCTTGTCATGAGTTGAACGTCTGACAAATTGCTGTAGTGAGCGAATGTACCCATCCTTTGGTTCTAAGATGAAGTCTTTGTCAATATATTGTCGACCAGCTCTTCCTGCTATGAGAATCGCAGAAGATTGGTCTGAGGTGGCACCACCAGAGAGAGTTGTGTGGTGTTCGTTCACAAGCTCAACCCCAAGGTTTGGATACTGACCTAGAGCGTCTCTCAAGTATAACGTTGAATACAGTTTGGACCCGGTTCCAACCCGCACAATTATGTGGCACGATGGAAAAAGACGTTTAATATAGGAATTCAAGCGAAGTGTTAGTCGTCCTGCTGCACTTGGAGATGTCTGAGAGTTCTTGTACGTCACTACACCATCTATAACTAGAGCAACTCCAAATCGCATTCCTGGATCAACGCCAACCACAGCAAGAGTCGGATTATATACATCATTCAGTCGGGACATTATCTCTACTGATGTGAAATCCGGATCAAGCCTTTCGTCAACCACAACCACTGAGTCATATTCGCGGTTTAGCGAGTCTTCTAGAGTGGTAATGACCACTTTTGCGTGCTCACAGCGAGTGTCATCTGTCGTACAGACAACGAACTCGAGGCCTAGTTCCTTCAGAAGCTCGATTATTAGATAGAGCACCCGGGGATTTTCTGTGGCAACTGCTACCTGCCACCTAAACATTATATCAGTCCTTCTAGGTATGCTTATCACTCAGAAAGCGACGACAGATAGGCAGTGAGATAGAATTTGATTCTTCCGTCTGGGGTATCACTCATCGACCGTATCATGAATGGCGGTCTTTTCACAGGACAATTCACTCATATATTTGGGGAAGCAGCAGGAGGTAAGACAACACTAGCGTTGCAGTTTGTGAATGCTGTATTCAGATTAGATTACAGAACTATCTACATCAACGCAGAAACTACGTCCCCTGTAGAACGTCTGAAGCAGATCACAAGACAATCGTTTACAGATCTTGAAACAAAGGTGAAGATTCTGGTGCCACGAGGGTTCAATGAACAGGGAGCCCTGATTGATGACTTGGATCTCTATATTCGTGAGGATACAAAGCTAGTTGTCATCGACACTCTGACCAAATTCTATAGATTAGAATTGGAAGATAAGGCAACAAACTACTCAAATCATCGTGAATTGAACAGACAGGCAGGGATTCTGAAGGGTCTCGCAAGAAAACACGATGTGGCCATGTTGGTTCTAAATCAAGTCAGAGCTCGTATGAAAGATACTGGCGACTTTGAACCGGTTGCCAAGAATATCCTAGATTATTGGTCGGATTATAGTGTAAAGATGCGAGTGGGAAAAGAACAGGGAACTAGAATCATCAAGCGGATAAGACCTGAGGGTGAACCATCTGACTGTCGTTTGTATCTCACCGACATGGGATTCTCGATAGAAAAGATAGATGAGAAAGAGTGAAATTAGGCAACTAGACGGCACACAGGGAGTATTATTCAATGTATGAAGGACTTGCCCTTTTTGAATTATCAATCTGGCTTGGATTGTCCGCATGGATAGCCAATGCGACTCCAGTTTTAGGTGGAGGCGGTCAACCGATTGATGGAGGAAGGGTCTTCCGTGATGGGAACCGTATACTAGGTAATGGAAAGTCAATACGAGGGTTCATTGTTGGTGTATTTTTTGGATCATTGGTCGGGGTTGGACAAGTCATTGCTGCTCCATACTTACGACCATTGTTAGCACAGTTTGTCACAATTACTCCAGAAATGGACTATGTTCTTTTCATTAGTATTCCCGCGGCATTTCTATTATCACTTGGATCGCTAACAGGAGATTTGATTGGTTCGTTCATAAAGAGGAGGGTCAATGTCAAGAGTGGTGATCCAATGCCATTTCTTGATCAGCTGGGATTCATAATCATGGCCCTAATCTTTGTATTCCCTCTGATGATGCCGGGTCCTGGATTTGTAATCATTCTGATACTTACAACTCTAGGGATTCATTGGCTTAGTAATGCATTAGGATATTTGCTTGGTCTAAAAGAGCATCCGTGGTAACATAAAGCTAAGGAAAACCATAAAAGGTGACCAAAAAACAATAGTTCCGGCGATATCAATTCTATAGATTGACTATTGTCTGTAGTCTTGATTAAGTACCAATTTCTACATTACCGGAGTAGCCCTAATAATGATGGTCAAGGATTGTATGCAATCGGACGTTATTTACGTTTCTGTACCAGGAACTAGAGAAAATGTTCTTCAGATAATGGCAGATCAGCAAGTCAATGGTCTTCCTGTCGTTAAAAAAGGGTCGAAAACTCTAGTAGGAATTGTCACCAGGAGTGACCTTCTTCGAAAAGTGGATGAAAATCAATTAGCGATGCTTATGGTAAGGGATCCGGAAACTGTCAAACCTAGAACAGATATCAAGACAGCTCTCAAGATAATGCTTGAAAAAAGATACAGGAGACTTCCTGTTGTTGAGAAAGATGAGCTTGTTGGTCTGTTGTCAGTCCCAGATATTCTAAGCGCTACATTAGGAACTGACGAAAAAATAGGATCGATGGAAATTTCGAAACTTGTAACGAGAAGAGTGAATGCAGTTTGGGAGAAGACTCCACTTCCTCTATCATATATGATTATGGAGATGGCAGGAAAGAACGGATTAGTTGTCCTTGGAGAGAGTGGAGGCGTGACTGGTATGATAACAGTAAGTGATTACATCCGCCTCTCTGAAGTCACCATTGAAGATAACATATCACAGACCTTTAGCGGTGAAGATGGTGCTGTAGATTGGGGTTGGACCTCAAAGGACTTTCTCGTCGTCACCAAGAAACTCCTTCGTTTACCCAGCACAGCTGTTTCAGAAGTGATGACTAAGAACATAATCAGCTTCAGTGAGGTTACAACAGTTGCTGAATGCGTCACAATTCTTCGCACTGAAGATATTGACCAAGCTCCAGTGTTATCAGTCACAGGTAGCCTCATCGGAATGATAGAAGATAGAGATTTGTTGAAGCTAGCCCTCGAAACTCAGTCATCTTAGGTTTCAAAGAAGTCAATCAGTGTAGTCTGTTCTGATACGAATAACGAATCTAGAGATGCGGTGATGAGCTTCAATCGCTCTTTCTGATGCTGATCAAGGTCGTGATCCATGATTATTTTCCTTGTGACATCTAGATATTTTGAGATGTTCTTCTGTCGAACAGTCAATGAGAGTTTGTTTTCACAGACACATTTCCCAGATAGGGGTATTCTTCTGTAAATGCGTCTACACTTCTGACATTGAATCTTCTGCGTAGAAAATGCACGTAAGTTTCCTCTGATATCGCGGAAGAAGTGAGTTGATAGAACACGTTTAGCTACATCTTGTGCATCTACTGCATCTATCAATATTGCAAGATTCAATTGGGCAGTGAGTTTCTCATCCATGCTTCCTAGTATCTTGTATCGTGAATTTTTTGGACCTATATCTATTGATTTGGTGTCATGTGTGAATCCAAAACCTTCGTATTGTGCAGCTGTATTCAATCGTGAGGCAATTATGTCCACTAGGTTCATGACATCTTTTGGATGCCTAGCCTCAGCAACCATCTCGTAGAATTTTGCAGGATACCGTTTACAGACCTCGATGTTATGACTTTCGTCATCCACCTCTGTTGGATTAAGAATCACTGAAAGAACAAGAGGTGCATCCATTAACCCACCACGCCCCGCTGGAAGGTAGTCCTTTGAGAAATTAAGAAGTGCATCAAGAACCAGAATCAAAGCATCCTCATCGCCATCACAGTTCCTCCTTTTTGCAGCGTGCCAGTAGGGATGTGCATAACAGACACTGGCATTTGTGAAACCAATTATTCTTCCAATAATTCCTGCCGAGGTATGAGGGGCCAAACCAATCACGAGTTGACCAACTACATCTTCCTGTGCTCCAAATTTGTAGAATCTTTCAAGGCCGTAAATTTTCTCTAAACAATCATCAACGAACCTTCCTACCTTCCCAAGATACGTCGCACAATTTTCTGAAACTACAATATCCTGAACTTTCAGCTCGACTACTTGATTTTCTGAAATCAATGGTTCTCCTTCATAATCTGTGATATATCCCAGCTCTCGAAGGCGACTGACTGGGACTCCAATTTCCTCAGGTGTGAAGTGGGTCAATGGAGCATCAGTAGCATCAAAACGGGCTGTTCCATCACGGTAACAATACACATCATGTTTCGCTCTAAGAATTCCTTTTCCAAGGTATTCAGGAATTTTGTAGTCACTGGTGAGACCTAGAACACCGCGAACTCCATGAGCTTCAAACTCATCTACTTCAGTCTTGACACGATTGATCAAATTGGTCAAACGAACTGAATACACACGAGTTTTGCTGTTTTCATGGCTGTATTGACACATGCCTGTTTTATTGTCAATTGGTTGACCACAGTTCTCATACGAACAGGATACAATTGTGGGAGTTCTACATTTCGGACATTTTGATTCGTATGTTTCATTGGAACAGTTTGGACAGATACGGAAGACCATCTCAAGTTCAACAGGAATCTCGGTTTCAATTGTGTCCAACACGACACCGTTTGAATCGGGTTCTGTTGAATCCTCTTCGATAGTATCTTCTATCGTTGGTTGATACTCCATACTCTTTGCTACTTTCTCTATCTGTCTTTCAGTTCCTTTTGTACGCCCTACAGGGAACAGAACTTGGACAGGGGGCCTCATCTTACGCTCTTCAGCTTTTTCAGGTCTACCCATTCTTGCACCAATAGAGAATCCAACTTTATCCATCAGTTTTACAGATGAAACAGAATTCAATAGTTCAAGAGTTGTTGTTCCCTTTGTCTTTGCCTCCTTTTTTCCAAGCTGGGCAAGTATTACAATCGGGTCATCAGTAAGATGAATCCATTTCTTGTTAGACGAAAGTGTGTGAGGTATACCAATAATTTCTAGTAATTTCTTGTTACTTGAATCAAAGGGGAGAGTCATAACAGAGTCTTTCTTTATACTATGCTTTGTTAGAATCCATTTCCGTAATGTTAAGGCGTCTTCTGGCATTAATGCAAGCCAACGATAGAGATAGTATGGATGTAATGGTACCTTGAGTTTTTTAGATAGATGCACCGCTTGTTCGGGGTTTGGTATCTGAGATAGAGGCAAGTCAATCATCATATTAACATATTCTAGTGACAACTTAGATCCTAGACGTTTGATTAACTCAGTCGTTGATAGTTTGGACAGAGCGTGATCAAGATCGTGAGACCACCACTCTTCGCAGTAGCCTGATGGCACAAGTGGATGATTGTTTTCAAGAAATTCACCAAGTGCAACGAGCACATCTCCAAGGTACAAGATACGCTCAATCTTGCCTTCTAATAATCGAGCCTCATCACTCTCTTTTACTCGTATCACTGAACCATCTTTCAGGAGGATAATTGGTCCTTCAATAGTATCAACAGGTGCAACAATAGACCCTTTTCCTGGTCGCTCTGTACGGATATGCGTACCTGTTGCAAGGAACTCTTCAACAATAAACATAGTAGCTGGATGAACTCCAACCCCTGCAAGACCTGTGTTTCTTGAACGACCATATCTCAATCTGAATCCCCCAACACGAGATGGATGGGAGAATACAGGCCGCCCTCCGATTACATCAGCCAGATAATCGAACTTTGGCTCAAGTGTCTTATTAGTGATATCATCTTCCTCTTCAAAGCTTGTGGTCTTTGACATCTTTGTGGCAAGTTCATGTAACCACTCCCATCCGGGAATGTTAGCACTACTCACAATCTTAGCCAGTTTAGCAGCTCTCCCTACAACACCATCGCTGAGGACAAGGACGGTTCCTCCACGAACCCTATTCGTTTCAATACGGTCTAGGTCGCGACTTCCTGAAACCTCGAATTCTTCTGTTGGGTCTCCAGTCAACATGATTGGTAGTCTTGATGCTGCAAACCGTACTAATTCGGAATGAACTGGATACTGGAGATGGACCATTCTTGCATACAGTTCCACCTCTTCTATTGCACGTTCTGTTTCCTCTTCAGATGACCTAAATGCTGGTAAGTTGAGTACTTGGCGTACATAATCTGCTACTAAGACCGTCATTGCAGCTTCAGTTCCGCCTGCAGCGCGAATCGGACCTGCGAGGTATAATGCAAGATATTGTTCATCTCCGGAACCTTCTATACGAACCTTGGAAATCCCCTCAAGAGGTGCAGCCGTAATACTCTCTGTCAAGATTGAAAGAGCTACTCGAACGGCCTTATCTGCTGCCTTCTCTGCTGTTTCTCTAGCAGTTTTCTCTCCACACTCCCTTGCTACTACCATGGCTGCGAATCCGTTATTTACACCAGGACCGAGCTCTTCGCGTTTCTTATCAACCATCTTCATTATTTGACTGGGCTCATACTGTGGATTACGACTAACAATTATTGCAACCGTTTCTGTAACATTACTCAGTGTTCCCTCAGCAATTTCTTTAGCAACAGCAAAAGCAACTTCTTCTCGTGTTTCTTTCACATCCTGAAACTCACGAATTCGTTTTGCAACTCCTTTTGGACCCTCCAGTGTGGCTTCAACTCGTGCAGCGACATCATGTGCAGGGGGAATTTCGACTTTTGTTGTAGGATCGAATCCCTGTTCACGAGCTCTTTGAGCAATTTCATAGATTATGTTTATTTCTTCGTATAGTGAATCGAAATACTGTTTGTAGAATATACTATGTTCAGGGAGAGTGAGTTCTGGTTCTGTCACAACAAGTCAACTTGAATCAGTATCATTGGATTATTCTGTGTTTCGCTTTGTGACACCCAAAAAATTCTCCAAGCTCGGACCAATTGAGGATATTACTTTAAAGCATCTGAGTTAAACCATTGAATAGCCCATGCCACCACTTAGTGGACGGAAGGTGATCTGCGTGCTTACTCTTGAGGAAACAATAGAAAGAATTCTGAAGCATAGGTCCGACTACGAACGTAAGGACATATTGAAGATGATTGAGGAAAAACGTCAGGAACTCGGACCCGAAGTAATCAACGATGAATCTGCCGCAATGATTGTGGCAAGAGAACTCGGAGTTGATCTTCATCAGATGTCTCCAGCAGCACGTCAGAAAATTGAGGACATCACGGAAACTACTAGAAATATCGCAATCACAGCTCGAGTTGACAATATTGGAGGAGTTCGTACATTCAGTCGGAAAGATGGGGGAGGAGAAGGAAAGGTCGCAAGTATTCGAGTTTCTGATGATACTGGTAGTATCAGAGTAGTCCTATGGGATGATTTGACAAAAACTGTTGACGAGAACCTCATCTCTGTTGATGATGTAATTCAACTACGTGGAGCCTATGTGAAAAAGGGGCTTGGTGATTCTATAGAAGTGAACCTTGGTCAAAGGGGGCATATCCGACAACTTGAGGATTATGAAATCGAAGAGCTTGGAATAGATTTTGGTGCATCCCAGTCTGAAGATATGAAAATTACAGATCTTAAAGAGGGCTTATTCGGTATCAGTGTCAAAGTTGTGATTCAGAGAATTTTCAGACTTTCTACCTTCATAAGGCAAAGAGACGAGTCTGAAGGAAAAGTTCTGAGTATGATAGCAGCAGATGAAACTGGAAATGTCAGACTTGTCTTCTGGGATGAAAGCGCAACAGAAATGGAAAGTGCAGAACAGAACGAGGTCATTAGACTCAGGAATGTAAACACACGCTTGAATCGTGACGGTTCTGATATCGAAGTCCATATTGGAAAATCAGCCACAATTGAGCGAAAACTCAAGGATAAGATTGATGCAGTTGAAGGAGCTCCATCTACAAGCGGATCTGAACCTTTGGGCAAGAAAGACATCAATGATCTGGCAACAGGAATGTGGGACGTTGATATCGAGGGGAAAGTTGTCACTGTATATGACGTGACCTCTTTCACAACCAAGGATGATAAAGAAGGGCAGGTCAGGAATCTCATTTTAGCAGATGAATCTGGCCAGATACGTGTGACATTTTGGAATGAGGATATTGAGAAAATTACGGACATCAAGACGGACGACATCATCCACATTCTTCATGGATATGTGAAAGAAGGGTATCGGGGTGATGCTGAATTCCAAGTTGGTCGCAAAGCTGAAATCAGAATCAACCCAAAAAAGTCCAAACTCAAGAAACTTGATGTGTCGCAGGTTTCTCTACAATCTGATTCCGAACCTTTGGGCAAGAAAGACATCAATGATCTGGCAACAGGAATGTGGGACGTTGATATCGAGGGGAAAGTTGTCACTGTATATGACGTGACCTCTTTCACAACCAAGGATGATAAAGAAGGGCAGGTCAGGAATCTCATTTTAGCAGATGAATCTGGCCAGATACGTGTGACATTTTGGAATGAGGATATTGAGAAAATTACGGACATCAAGACGGACGACATCATCCACATTCTTCATGGATATGTGAAAGAAGGGTATCGGGGTGATGCTGAATTCCAAGTTGGTCGCAAAGCTGAAATCAGAATCAACCCAAAAAAGTCCAAACTCAAGAAACTTGATGTGTCGCAGGTTTCTCTACAACCTTTAACAAAGGCCTCAAGAGTTCTAATTGGAGATATTGGTGATAACTACGAGGACAAGAATGTAGAGATTTGTGGCATTGTCGTGAACTTGAGTCAGAATATGAGCCCAATCTACCAAGCCTGCCCGAGCTGTAACAAGAAACTGGAAGAGGCTGATGAAGGGTACGTCTGCAAATCCTGTGGAAAGGTCGACAATCCAGAACCAAGGATGCTATACAAGATTACTGTTGATGACGGGTCGGGATCAATCAGAGTTACTCTGTTTGGTAAGGTTGGAGAAGAACTACTTCAGATGACTGCAGTAGAAGCTGATAAAATTATCAAGAAATCAGAAAAGGAAGAAAAACCACTGATTGAGAACTCTGACAAAGTCGTTGGAAAATACATCTCTGTATATGGACGGGTTAAGACGTTTCGAGACTCACTAGATCTATCTGCAAACGGCTTTGAGTTCGCAGATCCAATGAGAGAGGTTAAACGTCTGAAGGAAGAGATTCAGAAAGAAACAGCTTAGCCAAACTCATGGCGACCATGGGCAATTGGAAATACGAGTTCTATAAACTCGCTTCAATGAGAGATCCCAATCCTTTAAGGAAAACGTCAACATCTGAACGGTTGTTATATAGATAGAAGCTTGCACGTACGGTTCCTTTCTTCGGGTCTATGCCCATCTGATAATGAAATGGTCCAGCACAATGCCAACCCGATCTCACCATGACGTTGAGCTCGTCATTTAGGAATGTAGCAACGTCGTGAGCTGAGGACACTGTGTCAACATTGAATGTTACAAGCCCAGTCTTGATTGTGATATCATCGGTTCCAAGGATGTCAACATGCTCCATTTCTAGCAGTCTTTTTAGAGCTATTTCAAGTAACGATCTCTCATGTTTCTCGATTTTATGCATTCCAATTGACTGAAGGTAATCGGCAGCAGCACCTGCACCTATTGCACCTGCATAGTTCTGAAGACCGGCTTCAAACTTGGCAGGAGGAGGTAGATATTCCGGGAGTATTTTGTTATTCTCAAATCGTACGTCACTGACGGTGTCACCACCATACATACACATGTCCATTGATTCAAGGTGTTCCATCTTTCCATAGAGAACTCCCATACCAGTGGGTCCACACATCTTATGGACGGACATTGCTGAGAAATCTACATCTATGGCTTGAACATCTAATGGATGATGGGGCGCATATTGAGCGTCATCACTCATCACTCTAGCTCCACGATCGTGAGCAAGTTCGACAATCTCTTTCATTGGAGCAACTGTACCCGTAACATTGGATGAGTGTACAACCGAGATAAGACTGGTATTGTTATCTATCGCCTTCTTCCAATCCTCGATGTCAAAGGTCCCATCTGGTTGGGCTTTGATTATCTCACATTTATGTCCGTCTCTTTTAGCCCTCTCTACAAATGGTAATGACCCACTGTGATGTTCAAGAGAGGTAGTAATAATCTTGGATCCTTTTGGTAGTTTGACTGAACTGGCAACAATGTTCAGTGACTCTGTGGCGTTTCGAGTCCAGATACATTCATCCTGTTCAGCGGCATTGATAAATTTAGCAAATTTACCCCTGGCTGCAGAGTAAGCATTTGATGCTTCTTCTCCAAATTTGTGGATACTTCTTCCTCCACAAGCAGGGTACATCTCGTAGTATTCATTCATGGCGTTGATGACCTGTCGAGGTTTAAGTGCCATACATGCGCTGTCTAGGTATACCACTGGACGACCGTTGATTGTACGTTCAAGTGCAGGAAAATCATTTCTGATCTTAGTCCAGTCATCCATGATAATCAGTCCTTAATCAGTTGCCACCGATAGCCTCCCTTGCCGAACTTCTTAGTAATCAATCCATCTGCCACAAGTTGGTTTGCTGCAGCAACGAAGGTGTCACCACCAGCACAATCGCTACAAAGTTCTGCATAGTCTTCAGTATGAGCAATCTCTAGAATTTCTGCTGTTGTCAATGAATCCGCATTTTCAAGAATCCGGAGTACACACTGAATGTTTTTTGAGAAGTCTGACATCGTTAGCCGAAACGAATCAATCAACAATAAGAAACCTTCGTAATTAATAGTAATGTCATTCAACAAAATGCTTAAATTAGCATCCGAGCGGGTGAGCCCGCTCTATTTCTTTCGGGGCTTTTGCTCTGGTTGGTGTGAAATAGGCATCGGGTGATTCCTCATGGGAAGAAGAAGACGACAAAAAGTAAATCGACGACCACAGAAGCGCATTCCAGATGTATATCCATGTCCAGATTGTGGGAACACAGCTATCAAGATTGAGCTCTATCGCGATAATGGTATGGCAACTGTGAAATGCGGATCATGCGGGTTGGAGATGACCATTGATGAGGTCAACCCACTGACTGAACAGGTCGACATCTATGGCTCTTTCATAGATAGATTCTATGAAGAAAAGAAAGCCGAAGTTTGATGCAGTACAACGCCTAACATTCAGTAATGATTATAAGTGGACTCAGTCCGAGGGCACGGGATTCTAATGCAGATTCAAGGCGACGCCATTATTTCCGTTTTGTATATCATACTAGCTGCAATGGGTATCGTTGCTCTACTTCTCACGATGGGTTACATGATCTATGGTGAGGAAGACGAAGAGTAGAGAGCGGGATGGTGTTCCCGATGATAAGTTCAATTCTACAGATTGCTCTTGAAAGAGTTTCACCACACATCTCCAATCTTGATGAGATTAAAGCACTTGTTGATGAAATTGACAAGAAAGCAGACTCTCTGGATTCCATAATTCACAAACTGGAAGAGAAAATGGAAGAAACAGAGGTGACCTTTAGGACTGATATACGCATCTTGATTAATGAATGTCGACACCTTAAGAGATAGGACGTCGACTAGATGAGTGAGTTTGCCCCTCTGAGTAAGGAGATTGCTGGTTTTCTTAGTAGGCATGGAATAACCCAGTTCACACCTATTCAAGAGAAAGCTATTCCCCACTTGCTCGAAACGAGTGAAAACGCACTGTTATTAGCGCCAACTGGAAGCGGTAAGACCGAAGCTGTACTACTACCCCTATTACATCATCTACAGAAGATGAAAAAAATTAAGGATCTATTTGGTTTCTATATTCTATACATTACACCTTTGAAAGCTTTGAATCGTGATGTCTTCAAGAGAATTGAAGAACTATGTAATCATCTTGGACTCTCTGTTGCTGTACGTCATGGTGACACCACCCAATATGCACGAAGAAAACAAGCAATCAATCCTCCAAATCTACTGATTATCACTCCAGAAACATTGCAGGCAATATTACCCGGAAAAAGATTGAGGTATCATCTCAGAACGGTTTTTGCTGTTATTGTTGACGAGGTTCATGATCTTGCGGACAGCAAGAGGGGCACACAGCTTAGTCTGGGTCTAGAAAGGCTTGAGCGTGTAGTGGGAACTCCAGTACGACGTATTGGTCTCTCTGCTACTGTTGGAAATCCAAAAGAGGTGGCTTCTCTCCTAGGAGGTAGTAAAGCTGTCAAGACACTCTGGGCCGGGTATGGTAAACGTCAGATGGATCTCAAAGTGACAATGCCAGAACCTACGGACAGTCACATACAACTTGCCAAGAAGATATCCTATCCCCCACACTCTGTTGCAAGATTGGAAGCAATCATAGAACTCATCAATAATCATCAATCGGTTATTGTGTTCACTAATACGCGATCATTCTCTGAGGTGCTTGGAGCAAAGATGCGGATTATCAAGCCGCCATATGATTTTGACGTTCATCATGGTTCGCTCTCTAAAACAGCGCGACTTTCAGCGGAGGATAGACTCAAGACTGGGGTTTCGAAGGCAATCATCGCAACTTCGAGTCTAGAACTTGGAATTGATATTGGACAAGCAGACTTAGTGGTTCAATATTCCTCACCAAGGGAGGTATCTAGACTATTGCAAAGGAGTGGTCGATCAGGTCATAGCATAGGAAGATCCTCGAAAGGAGTCGTGATAGCCACAGTGAATCTTGATGATATCACTGAATCTGGAGTGATTCTCAGACGCGCGAAGCAGAACAAGGTCGAAAACGCGAAGATACCTCTGAAATCATGGGATGTCCTTAGTCATCAGATTGCAGGAATTCTATTAGATACTAACCAAATCGACAAGAATGAACTCCTGAAGATTATAAACTCAGCATACCCATTTGCACAGGTTACCATTGATGAACTTACCCAGCTTCTTAATTTTCTTGAAGGTCGAAGGATACTGGAGATTGTTGGGTCTGAGGTTACGAGAGGTGCAAGAACACGAATTTTTTACTATAATCGTTTGAGCACCATTCCTGATGTGAGGCAAGTGAATGCTGTGGATATAACCACACGTACGTCCATCGGGGTGCTTGACGAGGACTTCGTTTCATCTAATGTTGAAACTGGTTCAGTTTTTGTAATCAGGGGTAGGCCTTGGAATGTAGTCAATATTGATGATGAAACCGGTGAGGTGTTATGTGCGCCAGCCTCAGGTACAGATAGTGAAGCCCCCCGATGGGTAGGAGAGATGATTCCAGTTCCCTTTGAGGTTGCTACGGAAGTAGCAAAGATGTGGAACTCTGTATTGGATATGAACCCAAAGGATGTCGGTAAATGGTTAATCCAAGAGTATGGAATATCAAAGGAAGCACATCATCACCTTCAAGAAACCCTGAGAACAAGCAAAGACATCTTAGAGAAGCTTCCCTCGGAAAATCTGTTTGTTCTAGAAGAATTCCCTTCAGGATTGGTCTTACATGCTCCTCTTGGAACAAAGGTCAACGAAGCCTTAGGGATAATTATCGCCTCCCTTTTGACAACACGTTTTGGAGTTGAAGTAGCTGTTGAAAGAGACCCATACCGTATCCTCTTCACAGCGGGGAAAAGAATAGATCCAAAATGGGTCATCGATGTCCTCCAAGATTATACAGGACAACAAGTTTCAGTCATCCTCCGGTTAGCAATGAAGCACACCCAGAATTTTGCTTCACGATTTATTCATGTAGCAAGACGAATGGACGTAATTCGCAAAGATGCAAAACCAATGGAGATTCCTGTCAAATACCTGATTAAGTCCTTTGAAGGCACACCAGTTTTTCAAGAAGCTATGAGAGAGGTTCTGTATGATAAGATGGATGAGAAAAGGGCTATGGACATATTTGACAGATATTCAAAAGGAAGACTCAAAGTTCATTCAATAGTAACTGATACTCCATCACCACTAGCACGGTTGATCATAGAGGAGAAGACAAGATTTGAAGTAATGGGAGAGATAACCGATGAGGATGAAGTACTTCGAATGATGGAAGAACGTCTCCTCTCCAAGAAATTCCGACTGGTCTGCATGGCTGAAGAACATTGGAATTCTGTTCGGACTTTATCTACACTGGAGGATAGTGTCACATGTCCGAAATGTGAATCTACAATGATTGCTGCAACTTCACCAACAAGGAATGATATTCTAAAGATTGTTGCCAAACGTAAACGTGGCGAAACACTCACAAAGGATGAGGCAAAGGAACACAAAGCTGCTGCACTCACTGCAGAACTCGTTTCCAGATATGGAAAGACTGCTCTGATGGTCTTAGCAGGACGAGGTATTGGAGCAACGACCGCTGCACGGACTCTAAAACCGAGATTGAAAGACCGGCTTGAGATCCTTAGAGAGATAGCCAAGGGAGAACTTCAGTATGAAAGAACTAGGCAGTATTGGTAAATCCAAAAAACCAATGATTGTGTTTGCTGGAAGAAGCAATGTTGGGAAAAGCAGCACAATTCGAGCTCTCACTGGAAAAAAGGTGCGTGTAGGGAAAAAACCTGGTAGTACTCGTTGGGAATTAATGATAGATTTCGGACCAATCACAATTGTAGACATACCTGGTTTTGGATATATGGCAGGGCAGAGTAAGACCACTATTGAAGAAAACAAGGTCAATATCATTCAAAAATTAGAGTCGTGGAGTGATCAGTTGGCTATGTCAGTATTGATTATTGACATCTCCCTCTTCAGAGAGATATTTGAGAGGTGGTCCTCGCGAGGCGAGATTCCAATAGACGTTGAGTTCTATAGCTTTCTCTCCGAAATATCACCTCGAGTGATTATTTTAGCAAATAAGAGCGACAAAGTGAAAAAACGAAAGCTCGCTATCGAGTTGCAGTTCTTGGTGGACAGACTCAAAGAAGCAGTTCCATCTTTAAAGCCAAATGTGATTGTGGCGTCTGCTCTGAAAAGATCTGGAATGAGGGAACTCATTGAAACAATTGATTCTCTCCTTAGTGAACAGGAAGTGGATAGCCCAGAGTGGGCTTTTACCGTACCTTCTTGAATAGGTAGAAGACTACACCTATGGCTAGTACTACAGATGATATGATTGCTAAGGGGATAACAGCGCTAGGCGCTGCAGCAAAATCTTCGGTCAACCAGTCTATGATATTCATGAAGAGCCGTGCATTGTCACCCATGTAGAACCATTTCAAATCGGTTTGTGGATAATCAAGGTCTCGCCCTGTGAACATGAGAGTAGAACCTGCGATGACAATCCGACTAGCGTCATACTCGAAAGCAGACATCCATGATGGAAATGTTCCATTGATAGCAGAAAAGGAGAGTGGATTCTGTTCAAAATCTGCAAGTGTCATATTCGGGTGTGAATAGTTACCCCAGCTGTTGAAGTCCCTCTTGAATTGAGCAAAAGTACTCTCGTAGCCTCTAGCAATTCCACTGGCTAATTCGAGCGGCTTTAAAGTAGCTGTCATGGTATAGAGGTCATTGATGTTTCGGAAAATCGGATGACTTGTGTCCCAAGTACTAGTATCTAGTCGTATCATCCAAGGGTAAGTTTCATTAAACACAGTATGCTCGTTATCGAACATTATATCTCCATATATTTCAGAAAAGCCAGATTCATTGAGACTGAATCGAACACTAGTTACATTGATAGCATCTAGAAAATTGTTTACTGCATCATTCTCTCCCAAATCTTGCATGAGTGCTTCAGCCCAGTAATTAGAGTTTTCCCCAATAACGGGATCACCTAAGACAAACAATGAGCTCCCATTGGCAAGCATCTCAGCTATTCCGTTTGCCTCATCTTCAGTGAAAGGTGAACCCTCATCAGGAGCAGCTATAATGAGAATATCAACATCATTGAGCAGTACATCAGTCAGCTCATCATCGTCATTGACACGGAGATCATACTTTGTTGATGCATTGACCATGTCAAGCATCAGCTTGAGTCCGCGATCTTCGTCATCTGCAGCGTACTGTTGGTTATGGCTTGCATCGTAGAGCACAACTATTGGGTCTAAATTAGACTGACCACTAACGATGCTCTGCATACTAGATAGAAGAATCATCATAGTGATTACTGTTGCAAGAACTCTAGTAGTATTCCTGAGCTGCTTCATTTTGATGTACCCGACCTTTCGGCTCAGTCAGCGTGCCTGACCTTGGACCATGTTTTAAAGTTATCCTCATAACACGCTTATGGTCAATCAGTTCTACGCCACTCAACAAAGAGTTGTCGTCTTTCTGTATCAGTGGATTCTTGATCCTGATACTGTTCACGAATCTCAGCAATCCTTTGTGCCAAAAGGTGGTAGCACAAGTTGATTTCACGTGAGATGACGACCTCTTGATAGAAACTCCTGCATGTACAGTATAGTTCAGGTATGACCAGATATTGACGACGGCCTTTCACAATCCATGTTTCCGATTCACTGGGGAGAAAGTGGTACTTGACTACTTTACCCTCCTCGACCGCTCTAAGGGCACGCACGAACTTCTTTCCGTATTTGTTACGGAAATACTCGATATCACTCTGGGTGAGATCTTTTTGAGACAGTCTTGTTATCTCAGTTTGTGGAAGTGACATAATTCTCATTCAATTTTCTGGTATAACGAGGTTAAAATGTTGTATATTTGATATCGATACAGCGATGGAGTCAATATTCGATGATAGAGGACTGATTATCAGTCGTGATGATGCAACTATACTACTAATCTCAGATATTCATCTCGGATTCGAAGAAACTATCTCACAGGAAAAAGGTGTTGAATTCCCTCCCCAACATCCTGTTATACTTCAGAGAATAGAGAATTTAGTGACAAAGTATAACGTATCTTATCTATACATCATTGGAGATGTAAAGCACACAATCATTGCTGACAGCTTCTATAACTGGGAGATATTACCAGAATTCATGGCGAACTTGGTGGAAATTGTTGAAACCACGGTTATTCCGGGCAATCATGATGGTGACCTAGGAGCACTCCTTCCACGAGATGTTATACTCACTGATGTCCACGGAATTGTCGTAGGATCTCGAGATGAAAATGTCGGACTATTACATGGACATTCTTGGCCGTCAACCGATGTTCTTGATGCAAAACTGATTGTTGTGGGACATAATCATCCAACGATTCGTCGATTTCGAGATGCATCAGTTCCTGAGATTGGACGCTCATCGAGACGAAGATTTGGCGGAATCATACCAGTTATCATTCAATCTAAACTGGACAAGAACTGCGCGCGACAAAATGTGGGTATACTCGAAAATCCTGATGATACTGATTGTACGATGATTACTCTACCAAGTTTCAATGAGATGTTTTACGGGGTTCCAGTCAATTATTCCACATCAGATTTTTATGGACCTCTCTTTGAGAACAAGTGTGCATATCTACGTGAGTCTGACGTCTATAGTATAGAGGGATTGTTCCTCGGCACAGTAGATTGGCTCCGGGAGCGTTTCAACGAAATCTAGACAACCGACCACTCTCAGAGTCAGTAGGTTTGGATTTAATCATAACCTAAATCTCACATATTGGTGAGTGAACCATAACTGCGAGAAATTTCTCTGTTCCACCCTTCTCCAGCCAGTGTCACCAACTTCCACATCC
>SOKL01000022.1 GCA_004376265.1 Candidatus Thorarchaeota archaeon | reverse complement strand
GATATCAATCGGCACCTGGCAGAATCCGCTGAGCTGGGAGGGAAAAGTGGGAAAACTTGAGTTGATCGAGCCTGAAGAAAAAATCCTTGCAGATTTCGGTGCTGAACCAATCTCCCTAGTTGCCCATTCTACGTCAACTGAGATTGAGTCAGATGTTGTATATGTAGGAAAAGGTCTGAATGATTCAGATTATGAAGGCAAAGATGTGAAGGGGAAGATAGTACTTACAGAGAGCCTTGCACGTCTTGCTCATCGTGTTGCATGCATTCAGCATGAAGCTGCGGGTGTCCTGACCTTTGTACCTCCAGCTGGAATCGATGAGCTTGCTGAATTAAGACGATACGACGCAATCTGGCCAAGCGCTGACGAGAAAGATAAGACAAAGTTCGGATTTGCTCTCAAACAGAGCGATGGCATCAAGATGAAACAATGGCTGGTGGAGGGTAAGACTGTTCGAGTCAAAGCCAAAGTTGAAGCTAAATTGTCCACAGGTAAGCTTCAAGTTCTCTCAGCTCTGATATCCGGGGAGGACAAGTCGAAAGAAATCTGGCTTGCAGCACACCTGTGTCATCCACATCCCGGTGCTAATGACAATGCGTCAGGTAGCGCTGCACTAATGGAGATTCTGAGAACTCTCTCACAACTACTCAAGGAAGAGAAGATACCCAAACCGGTTTATTCTATTAGATTTCTATGGATACCTGAATGGTCAGGAACAATTCAGTTCATCCACAACCACTCTGAGTTACTGAAACGCTGCAAAGCAATGATAAATTTGGACATGGTTGGTGCAGATCCCACCAAGTCAGGATCTGTGCTGAATCTGTACAGAACACCTTTCTCATTACCTAGCACTCTGAACAATGTTGTCAGATACTGGTTGCAGCGTGAGGCTAAACGCAAGGATGATAGATTGGAGGGCGGAATCGTTGCTCCTTTACCGTTTGACTATCTGCAATATTCAGCAGGTAGTGATCACTTCATGTTGACTGACAGTACTGTAGGAATACCTGCGGTAATGTTGAACCAGTCTCCAGACAGATTCTATCATACATCAACCGACACAGTCGACAAACTAGACACAAGACAGATGGCTTATGCATCTCGAATAGGTGCACTCTCAGCACTATCCTTAGTTCTTCCCAAGCAGGTCTATGAGGAGACCATCCTCACTGAAAGCAGAAATGAGTGTGTTGAACTTATGCAGAAAGTGAGTCTTCGTGGAGTCACCGAACTCTCAAGATGTCTTGGAGACCCTGAGAAGATCTATCCACGAGTGTTACGTTGGCTTGGTCTTGCTCATGATCTTGGTCAGGAAACCCTTGATGTCGCTGCAGAAGAATGGTCGCTCATTACAGAGCAAGAGGCACTCAGACAGGCTCTGAAGACAAGTCTTCAGATGGTATACACAACAGAGATGGTTGTAGCGAGAAAAGCATACGAAGGAGCTTGTGCAGAGGTTGGTCTTCAAGCAATGCAAGAGGACCAGATTGTTCTAGATGCTGAGAGCTTCGGAGTTGAGATCAAACGAATTCATGACCATGCAATGAGTCCTGGTTTCATGATGACCAAACTTGATGACAAGGCTTCGGAATACCGTAAGATGAGTAAAGAGCATGAGGAGATTTTCCCATCCATTGACGAGATGTTAAACATGTCAAAGGATTGGACTTCTCTTGATGGCATCTGGGACATGATCTGTTTCCAGTTCAAAGAGATAGATTCAAGATTGATGCTCAAGATCGTAAAAGATCTCACAGAAGCAGGGATTGTCGAGTCTAGGAGTGTGTAGTAGCTGGAATCAAATAGCTGGCAATACAACAAGGTAGTATTTGCTGGTACATTTGACCATCTACACGAAGGACACAAGCACATCATCCGCACTGCTTTCAAACTGAGTAAGTGTGTAGCGATTGGACTCACAACTGACCAAATGCTAGCCTACAAGAGCGACAAAAAGCTCATCCAACCATATGACGAACGTTATGCAGAGTTGGAGAAGTTCATACAATCTGAATTCGAGATTGAGAGGTCAAGTATCTTCCCGATTGAAACAAGGGAGGGGGGTGCGGACAAGATGGAGAATCTTGAAGCACTCATTGTGTCTGATGAGATTGGTGTAGTGCAGAATGCATTTGACATCAATCAGATGCGGATTGAAAATGACCTTCGAAGGTTCCACATCATTATAATCCCGAGAGTTCGGACGTCAGATGGTAGACCATTGTCTTCTTCAAGAAGCAGACGTGGGGAAACCTTTCACGCGGATGAGCTCATTTACTAGGAAACGTTATGAATTTAGTAAACTTTGCCTGGAAGTCGGGATTATCAGTCAGGTTGATGTGTATCGCTTCAGATGAGATGCGTTCTGCGTTTTGTTGGTATTCTTTTCTGTGTAGCAGGTCTGCACCCTGAATTGCGCCTCCAGATATTTGTCGTACTTCAGTTGAGGACAGGACAGGGAATAGACCAATCTTCACGGCAGCATCGAAAGATAATCCAGAACCAAAAACTCCAGTAAGGTTCAATTGGTGGATATCATCAGATATCAGGTTAGCCTGTTCAAGAAGGAGTTCGAATGCACCACGGATTGCGGCTTTTGATTGTTGTAACATACGGACATCTGGTTGAGTAATGACTATACTTGAACCAGTGGAGGATTCATGAGCCATGGTTAAGACGTAATGTACAATCGGGGAGTCCAAAACTAACCAAGGTGAAGATATGCTTCGGTTGAAAGAACCTCTCGGATGAAGGATTCCAGTGTCAAGCATGCTGGCAATCGCAGAAACTATTCCAGTTCCGCAAATGCCACTTGGTTTTCCACCACCAATCACTTCATTCTGCGGCTGCAAATCAGGCCCATCTATTTTCACTGAGTGAATAGCCCCAGAGTCTCCTGGCATTCCACACTGAATTGACATACCCTCAAATGCAGGACCTGAAGCTGCAGATGCAACCCATATTTTTCCATTGGTCATGATTGCAATTTCAGTATTCGTACCCACATCGATTGAAACCAAGTTGCGTTCAGAATCATGAAACCCACTGGCAATCATCATAGCAATCGCATCAGTGCCAACATACGATTCGATTATCGGAGGAGAATAGCAATTTGTTTCAGAAGCAAAAGGCAAATCCACATCTGATGCGAGAATCAGGATTTGGTCTTTGTGTTCAGCTTCATATGGGGGCCTCAAGAGTGAATCAGTTTGCAGATCGAAGAAAAGATGGTGCATGGTCGTGTTTCCGACAATGACAACTGATTCAACTGAGCTCGTAGTCCAATTTCCATCATCAAGCATTTTTCGAATCGCCTTGCTGATTGCCTGACGAACAGAGGATGAAAGTTTGAGAGCATTCTCTCGGTTTCTGGCAAAATCCATTCGAGATACAATCTCTTCACCAAATTCTCGCTGAGGATTAGGAATAACCAGCTCTCTAAGTATTTGAGAACTTTCAATGTTAATGAGATGGAGAGTTATGTTTGTTGTTCCAATGTCAACTGAGATTCCGAGTGATTCAGAATTTGCCATAGCTTCTACCGCACAATCATTACTGGGCAATGAGCATGACTAGCTACCTTATCACTGATGGACCCGACGAACAGACGTTTTATGCCGCTTAGACCCCTGGAACCCAAGATTATGATGTCCACACTTCGTTCTTTGGCAATATCGATTATCTTTGCTGCTGGGTCTCCATGAGTGAGAAGGTCAATTGCTTCACAGTCCAAATTTCGAGCCATTATCTTTGCACGAGAAAGGAAATCCTCACCAACCTTTTGCAGTGATAGGAATGGCTGGTCAGAAACTGTGTCTTGATAGGGTGTCGCTGACACCAGCATAGGAACGACATGAAGTAACACTACCTCTGCACCTAATGGGGGACCCAGTGCACATGCATAACGAACTGCTTTCAAAGAATGTTCAGAACCATCCACTGCCACGAGAATGCTCTTTACTTCAACACGTTCATCCGTATCGGTCATCTGACACCCTCTCTCAGAGCTCAGATGTGTTGCTGACCTTATCTCTCTTTCCCATCAATGAAGGGAATTACTTCAAAGATTCGAATTTGATGTTATTAAAGACCAATCCTTTAATGGTTTCCACAAGCTGGTCTTTGTGAATCCGAACTTGTTCCATTGAATCACGGTCTCTAATTGTAATTGTTCCATCTTCCAAAGTTGTGTAATCGATGGTGATGCAAAAGGGTGTCCCAACTTCATCTTGACGTCGATATCTCTTGCCAATAGACCCACCGACATCAAATTGAGCAACAAAACCTGAATCCATGATTTCATCAAAGATCTCCCGCGCAGGACCTTGAAGTTCAGGCTTACCCATTAGGGGAAAAACTGCAACATGGAGAGGAGAAACCTCAGGAGGAAATTGAAGCCAGTCGGTGTCACGCTCTTCAGTCTTAGGTCTGAATGAGTTATCAATCAGGCAGAACAAGGGTCTCTCAATACCAAAGGCAATTTCAAGGACTTCTGGTACGACAGGTTTCTTATCCACCTTCACATGGAGCTTCTCCTTGGAGAACTCTTGATGGCGTGTGAGATCATAGTTCCCTCGATCATGAACCCCACAACACTCGACCCATCCAAAACTTTCGGTGTAAATTTCTATGTCCCAAGCATCTGCTGCATAGTGGGCTCGCTCTGTGGGTAGATGTTGTCGTAAACGCATCTTATCTTCTGAAAAGCCCATCTTACGGAATATTTCATAGCCTAGATACACGCACCATGCATAAGCTGGTTTTTGAAAGAAGCCTTTCTTAATCGCTTCAGACATCTTGGTCAAAACTGGTTTGTAATTATCCTTCTCTTGAGCTTGATAGGTAACAAGCGGAAGTTTCGCATCTTTGATGTCAATGAATTGAGGCCACTCCATTTCATCCTTCTCGAGAAGAAATATTTGGCCTTCTGTCTGTGTGAATTCCCTGAGGCGTAACATACCTTGTCGGGGAGAGATCTCATTTCTATACGCCTTGCCAATTTGAAAGACTGACGCTGGAAGCTTGTTTCTGAAAAACGTGAGAAAACGTCGGAAAAGCAGATAGGTACCAGTTGCGGTCTCAGGTCTCAAGTACGCCTCCTGATCCAAACCCAAACGAGTTCGCATCATAAGATTGTAAGTTTCAACTGGTCCAAGAACACCCTTACAGGATGGACAGACAAGACCAATCTTGGTGATTGTTTCGCTTAATTCTTCAACCGATTGACCTGCGATGTTTGTGTCAGGTGCTTTTTCTTCAATCAGATTATCAGCTCGATAAACCTGGCTACACTTTGTGCACTGAGTGACAGGATCGATGAAACCATCTAGATGTCCCGATGCCTTCCAGACTTTTGCCGGACTCACAGTCGGACATTCAACCTCCCAGAAATTTGCACGGACAAAGGCTGAACGTATCTGGTTCTCTAGCCTGTTCTTGAGCAACTTTCCCAGAGGTCCCAGGTCATAGAATCCAGCGCTTCCGCCGTATATCTCGGGTGATGGACCCCAAAAGAACCCACGTTTCTTAGCTAGGCCTGTGATAATATCACTGAAATCTCGCTCTGAACTCATTGTGCTCAACTACTCAGCATCCTCGGTTGGTCAAGTCTTAAACCCTATGGTCAGCTAATTGTCAGACACAACAGCACTCTTATTATAGATATACGAAAATAAGTTCGGGAGGTCTTGACTTGGTAAAGGACTCTAGAGTTTCTGGTTTTTACAAGCTTTCACGGGAAGACCGTGTAAAGAAGCTGAAAGAAATCACTGGATTGGGAGAAGATGACCTTGGACCACTTGTGGATCCAGGGCAAGTAGACATGGGAGTACTTGACCATATGATTGAAAATGTTGTTGGAGCTATGACTCTACCATTGGGTATAGCGACAAACTTCTTGATCGACGGGAAGGACTACCTCATTCCAATGGCAATAGAAGAGCCATCAGTCGTCGCAGCCGCAAGTAATGCTGCGAGGATGGCAAGAGATCATGGAGGTTTCTCTGCTACCGATACAGGGCCAAACATGATATCCCAGATTCAAGTTGTAGATGTTCCGCAACCTGAGGCGGCAAAAGTTAAGATTATGGAAAAGAAAGATGAACTTCTCGCATTTGCTAACGAGCAGGACCCAATCTTGATTCGCTTCGGTGGAGGAGCTAAGGATATTCGAGTCCGGATAATTGATACAAAAGTAGGTATCATGTTAATCACAGAGCTTATTGTAGATACACGAGACGCCATGGGAGCAAATGCTGTCAATACAATGGCTGAGGCCTTGGCACCAAGAATTGAGAAGATCACTGGTGGAAGGGTCATTCTGAGAATCCTATCCAATCTTGCTGAATTTAGACTGGTCCGAGTTCGTGCTGTCTTTGACAAGAAGGAACTTGGAGGAGAAGAAGTTGTTAATGACATAATTGCAGCATGGGCATTTGCTGAAGCAGATCCATACAGATGCGCCACTCACAACAAGGGAATCATGAATGGCATTGACGCTGTTATCATCGCAACTGGCAACGACTTTAGGGCAATAGAAGCTGGTGCTCATAGCTATGCTTCAGTTGGCGGTTACAGCCCTCTGACAACGTATGAAAAGACGCCTGAAGGTCATCTTGCTGGAAGTATTGAGATCCCAATGGCGGTAGGTCTTGTTGGTGGAGCCACAAAGGTTCATCCCGTAGCTAGGGTATGCGTGAAGATTCTTGGAGTAGAGACTGCAACTGAGCTTGGCCACGTCATTGCTAGTGTGGGGCTTGCTCAGAATTTAGCCGCTCTCAGAGCGTTGGCATCTGAAGGTATCCAGAAGGGTCACATGGCTCTGCATGCTCGAAATGTTGCAGCTACCGCTGGCGCTCGTGGAGAACAAGTAGATATCGTTGCAGAGCGTCTTGTCAAAGAGAAGAACGTCAAGGTTGAACGCGCAAAAGAGATTTTGGAAGAGCTCAAGTAAGGAGAAGGTAGTCGGGAACAGAAGCTCCCGACTGAGTTAGCTTTTTGATTCGGACAAGTGACGAGCAGGGCCAGCTTTCGCATCTGCCTCATCACGCTCTTCCTCCTTTCGATACCCACACATCGAATACAAGCTATATTACAGATTACATGATTCATATAAAAATTACACGGTCATTTGAATCATAATGTAATTGAATTGCATTTCTGTGTTTATATTCACTTTCGGAAGTACTATTACTATTGTTTGCATAGTATGTACATACATTCTTCGGAGTCACCTTGAATGAAGGAAAAGAAAATGAAATCGAAGGACTCCGGTGATGTGAAAAGTCTACGCGATAGGCTACTACGCGATTTCTCTGATTATGATATTGGTTCTGAAACCCGTGATTTCTCAGTTATGACGAGGCTTAGTGGATCGTTTATCGAGATTCTGGATGCATTAGTAAAGCTGGAAATTTTCAGAAGCCGGTCAGAGGCAATTGCATCAATAATGGAAAGAACGATTCTAAGCAGAATTGATCTGTTCCAACAATTGAAGGAACAAGCTCAGAAGCTTGATGAAATCCATGACTCAGCAAAGAATCTGGCTCTGAAGGCATTGACAAACGAAAAATAGCAGACTTCAGTTACTGGAGGAAACATAATGGTGGTGCAGTAAGCATTCATTACTCTATATGAAGGACATCATGATAACTACCATTCGATAATTCGCAATCTCTACATCAGAGTAACATATTTGTGGAGCACAATCACCCTAGATACACTCTGTACAGGCTGAAAGAAGGTTCTGTATGAGCATTATCCAATTAGGTCGAGATAACAATGGATGACGAATGCACACAGTGGGAAAGCATAGCAGAAGAGTTCCTCGAAGCTGAGAACTACTATCAAGCAGCTAACCAATTCAAGAATGCTGCAAGTTGTTATCTTGATAGAGTATTGGAGATGACCAAGAAAGCTGCTGAGTATTATCACATGCACGCAGAGGCGAGCGTTGGAAAAGATGATCACAAGATTGCCGCTACAGCTTACATGGAAGCAGCAACACAATACCGACAAGTCAGTGATTTCTCAACAGCCCTCACACTTTATGAGAATGCGGCCAAGGAAGCCCTAATCGAAAAAATGACAGAAACCGCAGCACAAGCATATCTTTGGGCGGCATATTCATGTCATAAGACCGGGAACACTGAGTACTTTTTGACCTGCGCTGACAATATGGGGAAACTGTATGACAAAGCCGCTGACAAGGCTATTGAAGATGGAAATGCAGAGAGGGCTGTGATCAATCTTTCTCTTGCCGCAATGGGCTTTGCTACCATTGAGAAGATGAAGAAGGCAAAAGAGCGGATTGCGAAAGCAAAGAAAATAATCACCAAAACAAGATGGGATTGGCTTGAAACCCTTCTGTCATTCAGTGAAGCTCTTGCTAAGAATAATCTTGATGATGCAGATGATATGCTGAAGACTTTCAAAGAAGAGGAAGCAATCGAACAGGTGATGAGTGCTTGTTTGAACATCAGAGCAGAGATTGAGAAAAAGAAGAGAAAAAAGTAGAGCTCACCCTACTCTGATCATTGAGGTTTTGACCACTTCTTGACCGGACCTGCCATCAACAACCTTCATTGTAACTAGCTCTTCACCTTGACCTACAGCTCGAACGAAGATTTGGAAACGCATGTTCTCTCCACTGCCAAGGAAGTTAATCAGCTTCTCTTCATTTCCAAGAGATATCTCCAGCCCATCGGAGAGCTCGGCTTCCACCGTAATGTTCTCAGCAGGACCATCTCCCTCGTTAAGGACTGTTACTTCAAGTACTGCTTCTTCACCGAGAGTGCATGACACTCGCTCAGGTTTGACATCTAATGCAATCAAAGAAGGTGCACGTGCGATTCCGAATTCAATTTTGTTACTGTGTTTGTTCACAAGAACCCTGTCACCTTCAAGCGATACGGTGAATGGACCAATACTTCCACTTCCACTTAACACCGGTTTGAATTCAATTAACCACGATTCCTCTTTCCTTGGAATCTGTGAATAATCAGGTTCTTTTGTCACAATAACGCTATTTGAGAGGGAGAGTCGATGGTCAACAATTCGCACCTCTGCTGGACATTTGTAACGTAGTTCGAGTTCGAGGTTTTCCTTGACTTTCACTTCATCCTGAGGTGCTCCAGCCCACTCCAGGGCTACCTCAGTATCAATAGCCAAACGTGTTGACTCGGTTACAAAACCAACGAGAGGTTGCTCTTGCTCATTCGGTTTTACTCGTTTAGCCACACCTTCGAACGTGTTTTTCTTGATGTCCTCACCATCACAGAGAATTCTCACGCATAACTCTGCTAGTGAATAGATTGCGTCTTTTTTGGAGGAACTCTCTTTCAACCTTTTCTCAGCTTTACGCATGATATTAGTGGCAGTGTTAAAATTT
>SOKL01000140.1 GCA_004376265.1 Candidatus Thorarchaeota archaeon | reverse complement strand
CATTTTAATGGGCAATTGATAGGTACTACATTATGAGCGCTGGACCCTCGAGAGTTTACTTTGGATCTGTTATCGCAGGCAACACTGCTAGGTGGGCTGCTTTCGGAGCCAAAGTGGACGAAGTTATGAAGAAACTGAACTTCAAGACAATTGACAAGAAGGACAAGGTCGCGATCAAGATGCACCTTGGTTTCAATGATGGATATCAGACTATACCAGTATTCTTTGTCAGGAGAATTGTAAAAGCTGTTAAAGACGTTGGAGGATACCCATTCATCACTGACAATCCCACCGCAGTCTATAACGCTGTGGAGCGGGGATACACACAGGAGACTTGTGGATGCCCAATAATTCCTGTCGCAGGTATCAAAGACGGTTATACCTACGATTTTGAAGTCAACTTCCACAATGTTGATACTCTAAAGATCGGAGGAGTTCTTTCCGATGCTGATGTTCTCATCGACCTTTCACATGTGAAAGGACACAATTCGTGCGGCTTTGGTGGTGCTATCAAGAATATCGCACTCGGAGGATATCACGGACCTTCTCGATGGACTAAGATACATGGTGTTGAGCAATCGATTCCATATTGGGATGCTGAGAAATGTACACCTGAACACGCAAAGAAACTTGTGAAGGCATGCAAAGAGGATTGCATCAAGTATGATGAGAAAAAACACAAGCTAACACTTTCCTTTGGTATGTGTAACCAGTGCAAGGACTGTATAAAAGCGGATGAAGGAGTTGGGTGTCTCGAACTAAAACAGGAGAACTTCTCACTGTTTCAAGAACTGATGGCGATTGGTGCAAATGAGATTCTCAAGACATTCGATGAAAATAAGCGGTTCTTCCTAAATTTCCTCATCGATATCACACCGTTTTGTGATTGTTGGGGTATGGCTCTACCACAAATCGTCAATGATATTGGTGTTCTTGGAAGTAGAGATATCATTGCTGTGGAGCAGGCTAGTCTTGATTTGATTGGAAAACAAGATCTAATTGAGAGTATGGTTCCACCATTTGTAAGATTGCATAATGGACCAGAGCTGCACCCCTTCCAGAGGATAAATGGTCCAATGAAGAATCCATACATTTCTGTCGCATATGGTGAGAAACTTGGTATGGGATCAAAAGATTACAAACTGGTTGAAGTATTATCACCGAAAAGAACAGCCAAGATGAAGGGACCCACAACAGTTAGCGAAACCGCACCATCATTCTTCTAGGATTAGAAATTCATTCGACCCAGATAATGATTAATAGACTCAGGCTGAAAAATTAGCGAGACCACAAGAAACGCTTCATAATATTTGGTGTGAGTGATTTAACTTGCCGTACGAACATTCTCCTGAAGAGAGGTTAAAACGTTACAAGGCAAGTCTAAATCTGTTAGCAAAGAAAGAAGGTAGGAATCTCAAGACCACAACTATAATGAAGAAGACCTCTGATGTTTCAACCAAAGGTTTAGCTTCTGATAGGACGACTGTTGACAAGACAATTAGGCGGGTAGGCAAACCGAAACCTCCTCAGGTGACTGTGAGCCCATCAAAGAAAGAACTTCTAGGACCAGGGGGCAATGTCAGAAAAGCACCCAAAACCCTCAGTGATGCAAAAATCAAGGAGATAGATGGACGAAATCTTTTGATGCTTAGGGTCAGACAACGCTCAATAGAGAGTGCCCTTCGAGAAATCAAGAAACGAAGGGATACCTTGGAGGCTCAATTAAAGAGCAAATTCATCACGAAGAAGCAATATCAAGAGGAGATTGCTGCACTTGTTACAGAGGGCAGAAGTCTACTTGTGGATAAAGAGCGAGTCGAGAAAGAAATGGCTAGATTGAAGCGGAAATAGGCATCTCAGACTTGATTCATTATATTGGAAAGGTTTTCTACATTATATATAACGGTTAAAGTTGGGAACATGCTGAGGAAAAGGAAATATGGCGCGATTAAAGCACGTCTTAGTTCTAACTATTTTGATCCTCCCGATGTTCGCACTTGCACCATCCTTGGTTGCAGGCCCGAACGAGGTTCTCACGAATAGAGCACCAGTAGACAGCGCACTACCAGCTCAATTCGTTGAACAGACCCTCAGAGTGGCGGTATATGCAGAGGGAAATACAACTCTGCCTTTGTACGCCTCGGGAGGTGTGTCCACAGCACATCACGTTATTCTGATTCAGTTACTAGAATCAAACGGATACGCTGTTACAGCATTATCTACTCAAGATATTCTTGACCGAAAACTAATGGCTGCAAGTTTTGATGTGTTCATCTTGCCCAATAATCTACCAAAAGATGAGATAGTCACTCATGTCATGGATTACTGGTTGGCTGGTGGAGGAATCCTGAGTTTCGATAGTGGACTAGGGTATCTGTATTATCATGGAATGATAGTTCCAGCGGATACCGGGGATTATGCTCTTGTGGGTGTAGATTCAGGACCACACTGGGGATTTGATTACATTACCAATATTACTATTGGTGAACGTCATTCAACAGCAAAAAGCTATCAGCAATCGGATATTATCAGTGTTGATGAAAACACGACAATTCACGATAAATCCTACTTCAATGGTGCTAACCCTACAGACTTCGTTCCCTTATTTATTGAAATGGGAAGCATCTCGACAACTGTAGGATTTGCACTTGATAACACTGCACGACAAGGCGGCCGCATTGTCCAATTACCTGGCAATTGCAGTTACATCCCTGCATGGGAAACATCTGTCATTTTCGATTCAATTGATTGGCTAGCACCACGACCTAAGGGTAGAATCCTGGTTGACTTCACCCATGATAATTGGATTCCAATAGACGCTTGGGATCCATATAATGAAGCATATGCAATGAATCAATGGAGAAATGGATTAGTAAATCGATCCTATACTGTTGATAAACTACATACATCTCTGACTCTGGATAATCTAGAATCATACGATATGTTGGTTCTACCAATGTCAAATGCAAACTTCTCAAGTCAAGAGGTGCAAGCTGTGCAAACTTGGGTCGCTAACGGCGGAGGGCTCTTCGTAATTGGAGACGACCCGGGGCTTGGAACGATTGCTGCATATTCCAACTATCTGTTGTCACCTTATGATATTACATTTAACCTGACTTCTGGTCTAGGTCCATACGGCGCTGTAGGGACATACACAGTTGATCACCCGATACACGAAGGCACTTCAGAAACGGAATATGGTGGCTTTTCATATATCAATGTAACAGGAGATGCATATCCCCTGTGGATGTACGTTGGTAACATTGCAGCTGCTGGGCAGGAGTATGGTGAGGGAAGAATCATTGTAAGCTCGGATGGCAATCTTTGTACCGACACTCTAGGTATCATTGAGAGGGATAACTTTCAATATCTAATGAATGTAGCAAACTGGCTAACTGCTGCAAGGGCAAGAATACTTGTCTATGCGGATTCTACTCTCAGTGCTACACATCCTAACTTTGTTCCACTGAACGGTCCAGTAGCTCAAGCATTGAATGATCTTGGTGAGTCGTTCTATATGACCTCCGATATCGTTTACTTCAACATGAGTCTGTTTCGTGATGACTATGATATGGTAGTATTTGACAACAACAATTGGTTCACGAACATTTACCAGCATCACTTGATAGACTTTGTAGAAGAAGGTGGAAAAGTAGTCTTCAACACCTGGGCTCTAGACGCAGCGACAGGAGACTATTTCGGTGTCGATTTGGTTAACGGTATACACTCTCCCCCAGCTGTTTATCTGTGGGAGTCTGGGCATCCTATTTTCAACTTGCCCGCAACCTATGGTGAAACTATTCTCAACACAACTAAAGACCTAATTTTTGGGACTGATGCACTCAACTTTACGACCTACACAAATGCAACTCCATTAGCAGGTTATGCTGCTGCCCCCTCAGGTGTAGCAATTGCAATTGGAGCAGGAGGAAACGTGATAGTTAATGGCCCATTGCTCATTAGCTACTTTGATGACATAGATGACTCAACATATCCAGACAACGTGGAGTTGTGGATAAATCAGATTGCATTCCTATACTATGACAGACCAACAATCAATCATCCCGATGATGTCACCTACATGGAAACTGAGACTGGTAATGATATCACTTGGACTCCTACAGCTGATGCAGGGCCATGGGAATATGTCTTCAGCGTGAACGGAACACCTGTACAAGGCGGTTCATGGACTGGAGCACCATTAACATTCAGTGTGGATGGTGTCAATGCCTCAATTACAGAGTACGAACTTACAGTCTTTGACAAACTTGGTTTTGGTGCGTCTGACTTAGTTATACTCGATGTAACCGAGTTTGTACCAACTACTACACCAACTACTACTCCAGGACCTACAACTACTACAGGACCTGGAGGGCCACCACTAGACCCAACATTGGTAATCATCATTGGTGTCGCAGGGGCGGGTGTTGTTATTATTCTGGTTGTAGTCATGCAGCTCAAGAAGAAAAAATAGCACAAAGAATGGGAAGCTGTCTCAGGATGGCGACCCATCTCTCTCTTTTTTACAAAACAATACAACAACAATAAAGGCAAATAGTCCTCAACATTCAGATTGAAGCGTCCGGAGGATGTATGCCCTGAGCAAGAAGCGAAGCACTGCAAAGTACAAACGTCTGGCCTATGTTCACAAGATTGCTGAACTGAGTAGACGTGGAGATATTGATGCGGTTGCTGAGCTGATGAAAGGTTTCTTTTTAGACAAGAAGGCTCATCCATGGCATAGAGTGTACAAAGACATTGAAACGTATTGGAAACGTGAACATCCCAAGAAGTCTCCGTCGGAAACCCTAATTCTGCTTCGAGATGGTGTATTTGGAGCACTAGATATTCTATCCTTAAGCATCACCCTACCTAATCCCACATCAGAATTCCTTACTCACTTTACGAAAGAAGACACGTGGAAGGAAGGCCGAAGGAAAGTCAGGAACAAATGCATCGAGCTGGTAGAAGGCTTGATCAAGAAGAAGAAGACCAGGTATCTTATACCTTCAGCACTGAAGCGCGATGGATTTGGATTTCTTGTTGACGATATTGAAGAGGTTGAATTGGAATTATTCAGAAAGGCTAAACCTACATTTAAACAAGACCCCAAGAAAAAGAAGAAAGAGATTCTTGACCTTGCTCCACTGGAGAAACTTAAGCTAGGAAGTAGATTTCTCCGAAAACAGATGATTATGGAAACTAAGATTGAGAAGAAGGACCAACGGATTTCCACAATCCTTGAGGCGTATGATCATTTCCTGTTAGAACATGAAATTAACAGACGTTCAGCAATACCTGAACCAGCACATACTGAACAAGTAACACTGAATGGTACTCCGTTATCGAATAATGACGACGAGAAGACAACTCCTAGTAAACGAGTAATCGATAAAGCTGTACAATCACCTCTCACGGATTATCTAGAGGACAAAGATGTCAAAAAGAAAAAGAAACCGAAAAATGCTCGATCTCGTAAGATGAGGAAGGTGAAGAAGAAATGAGCAAGAAGGGTACTCTAAATATTCCAGCTTTAGAAAAGAAAGCGTTGAGGGAGCTCTCAAAGATTGCTTATGATATAGACTCACCGGACCTGGGACGAATGTACGATGCTGTTGGTCGACTCGCTTCTCACCAAAATAGTAGATCGCTTCTTCCCAAAGCAATGGACCTTCTTGATCATCCGGATCAAAATGTGAAACAATCTGCGTTCACCGTTGCTGGAAAGTTTACTTTTGGAGAGTATACTGGTGAAGTCTTCAATTCTCTAAAATCAATGAACCCTGTTGAGAGGGAACAAGTGCTACAGGGAATTCAGGAAAAGTTCAATCAGATAGGTGGACCAGAATCAACTAGTGAACTAAAACGTTGGATTGAGGCTCTTGAGGGATTAGGTAAGGAGCATCAACCTACAGTATTTGGATTGATGAGGTATTTGGGTGGGCCTGGTAAGAGATGGGTGACAAAGCAGATCAAAGATAATTTCAAGAATATCTCTTTAGGCGCAGTTCCTGCCCTAAGTGGATTTCCTGGTAAGACAAAAAAGAGTCTTATCAAACTCATCACCGAAACTGCATCGAAAAACAGAAGAGACATGTTGCCTTTTATCTGTGGAATTGTGGATCAGACCACATATTCCAATTTATCGGTTTTTCTCAAGGAGAGTAAATGGCAAGAACGAGCTGAGATTGCATCCGCAGTATCAGCCTCGGGAATCAAGTCTACTTCAGGTTTTGTAATGGAACTAGTCGGGGATCCTAATTGGCAGGTGAAACAAGCTCTACTAAAGAAGCTCAACACCCGAATTTCCAAATTCTCTAGCTTGCTAAAGATTCTTAGTTTTCTCGTGAAGGAATCTAACGACAGGGTTAGAACGCAAGCAGAGAGGACACTTCTACTTCTAGGGTCTGAGAAGTGCCTTGATACAACAGTCAGAGAACAAAGAAGGAAACTAGAGAATCAATATCGTCCACAATTGCTCAGAGCAGCAGGGGCAAACAAGGATTTGGAAGCAGTATGGTTGGGCGTTGATTTGAAGACAATTGATCCAATGCATGATATAACTAAGAAGGTCACTGAAGAAGAAAATAATGCACCTATTGTCAAAGGAGAGGAAAAGTCAGTATTAATGGCTGCGCTTCTTGGGGCACAAAAGCAATCCACAGCTGAGTCAGAAGAAACTCAGGCAATTCATGCAGACGATCTACCACTTGACCCAACAATTCCAGCCAGTAGCAAGTTCCTTCTACTTCTGCAGAGAATGACTGACAAGGTTGGAAAAGATGTACCTCTAAATGATATTCTCACAAAAGCTGAGGAGGCAGGTATTACTGAAGATGAATTCGAAGAGATTATCGTGGAGTTTGAGAAGCAGGGAATCATTTATCGTTCCAGCAAAGGTACAGTGAGTTATGTAGACATCGAACTCTGATTTTTTCTATCCAAAGACTAATCTTGTTGAGCTGATGATACTGGACCACTGGTTGGCTTGAGCTATGAGCGATGAACTTCTTATCAAGAATGGTTTGATAGTAACGGGAGATAAGAGAGGTAAGATCATTCCTAACGGATTCATCAGAATCAACGATGGAAAGATTGCAGAAATCAATGAAGGAGAACCATCCTTCACATCTGAGAATGTGATAGATGCATCGGGCGGAGTTATCATTCCAGGTCTCATCACAGCTCATACTCATCTCTATGGTATTTTATTGCGCGGTGCTAGTCTAAATATCAAACCACCAACTGACTTTGCTCAAGTCCTTCAGAGAGTGTGGTGGCCAGTCGATGAGGCTTTGACCATTGAAGATGCATATGCAAGTGCACTATCTGCGGGGGCTGATATGTTGAGGAATGGCTCAACACTTTTTGCTGATACATATTCAGGACCCAATTCGATTGAAGGCAGTCTAGATGCGATAGCAAAAGCGACAAAGGAATTAGGTATTCGAGGAATCCTAGCATTTGAGATGACTGAGAGGAATGATCCAGATGAAGCGTCCCGAGGTCTCAAGGAAGGTGTGGATTTCATTAACTCATGTGGAGAAGGAGACCTTGTTTCTGGAATGGTCAGTATTCATGCCTCTTTCACGGTAGGAGATGAAATCATCACCAGGGCTGCTGAACAGGCAAAGGAAATGAAAGTCCCAATCACTGTTCACACATCTGAAGGTCTCGTGGACCTCTATCACAATTTAGAAACTTCTGGCGAGCGGACGGTGGAACGTCTTGACAGACTTGGACTTCTAGGATCCAATACAGTCTTAGCGCACTGCGTCCATGTTGACTTGAACGAGATTGAGCTTATTGCAAAACGACGATCGTCAGTCGCTCACAATCCCATGAGCAACATGCTGAATGCTGTTGGTGTTGCTCCTGTTCCTGCAATGCTCGAGAGAAAGATCACTGTTTGTCTCGGAAATGATGGTTGGATCTTTGACCCATTTGAGAACATGAGGTGTGCTTTGACGGTCCACAGGTTGGCAAGTGGCAATCCTAGTGCAATAGGTCCAGACGAGATCTTCAAGATGGCAACAATTGAGGGTGCTCGTGCCTATGATCTCGAGAAAAACTTGGGTAGTTTGGAGAAAAGAAAACAGGCAGATATAGTAATTCTAGATAGTTCCACGGTTCCAACTCCGCTAACCCCTGATTCTGTGGTGGGTCATCTGGTCAACACATTCAGCGGTCGTGATGTGAAAGATGTTGTTGTAGGTGGCCAAGTGGTTGTAAAAGATAGAAAATTGACAAAGACGTCTGATGCCAAAGTTGCAGAGGTTTCTAAGAAATCAGCTGAGGGTCTCTGGTCGCGCCTTAATCTCTAAAAAAGGAAAAGAGTGGAGCAAAGCTCCACATTATCTACCTGCTTCTTATGCACACCACTGCACCTAGAAGGACAATTACGCCGACCACTATTCCAACAAGTAGAATGTTATCTTGAAGAAGTCCGATGATATCAGTTCCTAGTCCATCACGAATGAATGTAACACCTTCCACGACTCCAGATGTGGTGTTGGTTACAGTCATCAAATATCTTGCAAGGAACCCATCTGTTTTCAGATATTGGACAGACACCTGCATTGTCACTACATCATCAACTCCACTCATGCTGGCACCCCAATAGGTTCCATCGTTGATGATAGTATGGTTCTCAGTCCAGAGGATTGAGTCAGTAAATAGTTCAGTCAACAGATTGAAGTTACCTATTGGAACAGCAAAACCATTACCAACTAGTGCGAGACCAAGTAAGGTTAAGGCTTCAAATCCCATTGATGTCCCATTGGTATAAACCAAGTCAATGTTCACAAAACCAAGATTAGACCAGTTGGTTAGGGGATCATCGATTGCTCCTGGTGATAAGTCAACGGTGATATTGACACCTTCGTCAATGGCTGTTTCCCCTTCCTCATTGATTGTGAATTGGAAGGTGAATTAATCATTTAGTGCTACTCCCCATTCTAGACCTTCTGATGTTGCAGCTGCAACAGGTGAGATGAGGAACATAGCCACAAAAGACATTGCCAATATTGCTTGTAACGTGCGTTTCAATTTATAATCTCCATACCCGCGAATGCGATTTTCTTCAATGCAAATTGAAACTAAAAAAATGCTTCAGCTCTATTCTTTTACCAGATGGACAGAGTTTTCAGTGAGAAAAACATCGGCGCTAACTGGTGTGGAAACTGTATCCTGAACTGACCTTTGAAGACCCTATCTTTGATTCTCATATCCACGTTGTTGATACTGAAGCACTAAACACACTTGTCAATGTTGGAACCGAGCATGGCATTCAGAAGTCTCTACTGATCTGTCATAGTCTTGATGCCAAGAAGTACGCTGACGAGAAGTATCCTGGCCGTTTTATTTATGCCAAGTATTTCTCGGGTTCAATGCGTTTCGCTTCAGGTGTTGAACCCTTGATTAAGGAAATAGAGGTCTTAAAGGATGAAGGCTATCATTTGGCAAAAATGCAATCCGCTCCTGTTATGAGAGGTAGGGCTTCTGCATCTCTAGATTACTTGAGGATGGACAATGCTGACATGGCAAGGTTTTTCGATGCCATGAAGGATGAGAATATCCCATTCTTGCTCCACCTCTCTGATCCTGACACTTACTATGCAACAAGATATACAGACAGAAATTACTTCACGTCCAAAGAACGAGACCTCAGGGAGCTAGAAGGCGTGCTCCGGCGGCATGGTTCGATGAAGCTTCAGTTTGCACATTTTGCCGGACAACCAGAGATACACCGACTTGAAAATCTAGCAAAATGGTTTGATACCTACCCAAATTTCAACATTGATACAAGTTCAGCTAGATGGATGTCAAGGGAACTTAGTAAAGATCCGAAGATAGCAAAGGAGTTCTTCATCAAATATCAAGATCGCATTCTCTTTGGTACAGATTGTGTATCTTGGGGTCCCGACAGAGATTATTATGAGGGGAGGTATCTTGCCCTTAGGCTCTTATTCGAAACTGATGGGGAGAATATGCCCTTACCTTTCACTGATTCTGATACTGTGAACACTGGTGGGACTTTCATAAATGGACTTGGTTTGGCAGAGAATGTACTTCAGAAGATATACTGGAACAATGCTCACAAATTCTACGATGAATTCCTCTAGAACACGATTGAGAGACAGGTGAGGGCACCATCACATTTCTCAAACTCGCTCATATTAAGAAGAATCACATCAAACCCAGCTTCTTTCACCAACTTAGCAGTCTTGATATGTCGAGTAGACATGATAACCACATTCCCAACTGTCAGTGTGTTTGCGGAATGGGATTCCTCAGTAGGAAGTATGATTTTTTCGAAAGATTCTAGCACAGGGTTCTTTGCATATTTCGGATTGACAACAATAATGTCTTTGTTTAGGTATGTGACATGACTTTTGATGTGCATGATATCAAGATCTTCAATTCGGTGAACATATGTTTCCAGCCAATGTTCCAACTGCGTAGCGCCATCGTGGTTAGTTCTTTTTGTGATCCCACAAATCAAAGAGTCAGGAAGATGAATCACATCACCACCTTCCAAAGTACCTGGTGCCTTCACGGATTCAATTTGCTTGTATTCCGACAGAATCTTTTCTATTGCTTCACTCTCTCCCCTACGGCTTTCTTTAGCCATTCGAGTTATCACTGCACGATTTCCAGACACGACTACTGTATCTTCCACAAAACATGAATCGGCATATTCGTCATTGGGTTCTATTCTAATGAGGTCAATTCCTAGGTCTGCAAGAGTCTGACAATAATTCTTGTGCTGCTCTTGAGCTAGCTCTAGACTTACTGTATGATGTTGTGGGTGGTCCGACAAACAGCTCTTGAAATTCTTTCCTGGTAATCGAACAATCGCACGTGTATTCATCAGAGTCACATCCTTTTGTTTGTGGATTTGGATGTTTTCTTTCTCTTCTTTGTAGAAGGTGCAAGAAATTGTTGCAATTCACTTTGTTCAAATGGTCCCAAACGCCAACCTCTCCCTTCAGCATCACGTTCAACAACTTTCTCATGTTCCATATTTCGAAGATGATAGAGAACCGTATGTGACGTTAGATGAATCCGTGAAGCAATTTCTGAAGGAGAGATCCAAATATCAGAATCCAAATGTTCAATGATCTCTGTTCGAGAGAACAGCCCTTTCCTCACATTACGAATACTATTGAGATATGCAAGGCGGTTGAAAATTCGCACTTAGACCACATGGGCTAATTAAAGCAATCGACTAAGTGTCTTCTGGTGCATGAATTAGAGTTTCGTTCCTATTAGATGTAAGAATGCTGCTGGTTCATTCCCCTCTGATATGGGGCGGATTCTATAATCTGAATAGGTGTGACTCAGTTTGGCAGCGACCCGTGTCCCCATCAATTTCTCGAAGATATCTGCCTTTTTTCCCCTCCAAAGGTATACGGTCTTAGCATCATGCACAACAAATACGAGGACCTTGTTTGTATCCACTTGTAAAATCTCGCCTTTGAACTCAACCAACTTTGCTTGCGAGTTAATTTCGAATGCTTCAACCATGTTCTTCATTCCTGAGTTTTAACAAGGGCCTGCCAAAGAACAGGTAGACCCGCTTATGATGTTTTTCAATAGGTTTCAATAATCCGACATAGCTTAAAATACAGTCTTTGATAGATTGATATAGTAGCGGATGAGGTTATGCGAGTGTCGGAAGATAAGCCCTCTGTAATCAAGTTTATCGATCGTGAGTTGAGAAGAATCGAGGTTGATATCAACGGACTCAATGTCTCATTTCCCTTGAATGCAATTCCAGATATGATATACGAGGCAATTGTCAATACTCTTGATGGTGTTCAGAACACGAATGAAAAATTGCGTTGCCTATATGAAGCAACACTGATGAAACCCACTATCTCCACAATGAACTCAACTGGTTTCTTCCCCGTTAATTCTGCAAAAAAGATAATTCGACTCACTCTAACGGATGAAGCGCTTGAGGAAAAAATCCTCGAGCTTGAAGGCGCTGAACTCTCATTCCAAGGACGAGCATTTGTAGACACGATTGAGGAAAGAATTGAGCTATACCAAAAAATAATGCTCGATGACACACAGATAGACAGGTTCAGGTTTGGTGCCGTCGAAATGTATGGCGATCAAACGTACCAAAACATTCAGCGTGATCCAAGAGTTTCTCTAAACTTCTTCTGGACTCAAGAAGCAGCACCTGAAGCCCAAGGATTTCAGGTAAATTGTGTTGCAGAGAGAGTACCTCCTGGAGATCCCTTCTTCAGATACATGCGACTTATGCGTAGGTTGTTTAGTTCTAAGCTTCTCGACCTCAGGGGCACTGAGGACTACATCTGTGCCTACAAGTTTTGGGTTTGTGAGAGTAAGGATAAGTCTCTCACTGAGAGAACTGGATATTCGCCAATGTGATCAGTAGTTAGTAACCCGAAGGAGTTTTTCTGGTAATTCATCAACTGATGCTATGTCAATGACTACTCCATTCCATCGAACTAAGTCTGGCAAAGGTAATTGCAACCAGGGAAATAGCGGTGTGAAGAACAGGTAGGTAATCATTCCTATCATAATGGAGATTCCCATTAGGATTTGCAATGCCATACTCAAGCGGCTTTCATGTTCGAATGCTTGTTGTATTAGTTCTCTTCCTGATTTCTTAAAGTCTGGGGATCTTCGCCCAAAGACACCACGAAAAATCATTCCTGTGATAAAGATCAAGAGGAAGAAGACAAAGAAGAGAAAATCACCATTCATTGTTAGATCCTCATTGGTTAATGATTTTATATTATATGACCTTGTTATCCTAGTTCGGAATAGGAGAACAAAGCAGGTTGTCCTCCAGTATGGTAGAAGAGCGTGGGGGAATCAGCTGAGATATCTCCAGCAAGAGCCATCCGAAGGAGCGCAAGTCCTGCTTTTGCGGTGTACACAGGATCGAGAATGATACCATCAGTTTTGGCAAACATCTCGATGGCACTAACCACTCCGTCATCAAGTTTCCCATAGCCCTTACCAATGAAAGTGTCATCAATGGATATCTTCGGTTTGAACGTTCTGATTTCAGGGTAGGCATCAATGGTTCGTTCTATCAGGTGCTTGACTTTCTCCTCCGATTCTTCTGCAGACCGAGAAACTGTGATGCCAATTATCTCTACATCAAGGTCAAGCATATGTGCTCCGATAATCAATCCAGCTTGGGTTCCACCGGTTCCAGTTGCTAGAATAATCTTCTTTGGTAAGGTGTAGTGTTCATCAAATTGGGTCTTCACCTCCTGCATAGCTGCAGCATAAGGAACGACTCCTACTGGATAAGCAGCTCCAGCAGGTATTGCATAGGGAGTGAGACCAAACTCGATTAGTGTGTTCATTATCTCATCTAGACGATTGTTCAACATCATAGGAGCATCATCGGGAAAGAACTTCATCTCAGCACCGAGAAATCGATTGAGGAGCACGTTACCACTATAGTTCTCAGGTTCCTCTCCTGCAAGAAGAAGGATGCATCTCATCCCCATCGAAGCAGCAACTGCTGCAGTCTGTCTGCAATGATTACTCTGGATTCCACCAACGGTGACCAAGGTGTCAGCTTTGTTTGCTTTCGCATCTCCTACTACAAACTCAAGTTTACGAGTCTTGTTCCCTCCAAAGGCTGCCCCGGTCTGATCGTCTCTCTTGATCCATAGATTGTTCAATCCAATGGATTCTCCGAGATTCTTTAATCGATGCAGAGGTGTAGGTAGGAATGCGAAATGTTCCCTTGGCAAATCGTCAAACATTGTACTATCCACTCGCACCCGTGAGCCAAGAAATAATTAACATAAGAATGGCGGTCATGATCCCTGCGAAGAGGGTCTTTGCTCCATAAACCCACATATTTTTCTTCGAAACAGCGCCTAGGAACAATCCGAGCGCGAACAGCAAAGCCATACAAATAGCTATTGCAATGTAAAATGCGGCCCTATAATCAAGAACGCCTGAAGGTACAAAGAAGAGAGGTGTGATGATGATGAATGCAGCAATCGCTGGAGAAGCACCATCAACTACCGCCACCACCATGGAAGTTGTCTTTGTTGCTTTTGCATACATCGATTCGCTCATATCACTGAGCATTGCCTTTCCCATTTCCTCGACCTCCCGTTCCCTTTCAGCACTCTCGGTCAAATATGAACCACTGAAACCTGAGATGGCCATAGCGATGCTAGTACCCGCTGCAGCAAGAAGAATAGCATTGAATTGAAGACTTGCTTCTGCTGGCATTGCAGGATTAATTGTAATAAGACCACCAAGAATAAGTCCCAGCATCGTGAGTGCCCCATCGAAGGCATTCATCGCTAGGTATCTGCGCGCAATTTCTACACCCTTAGTAAGTTCCAAGGCTCTCATAATTCGATTGATACGCCCACCTTCGAGGGGGGAGTATTGCCTGTTCTCTTCGTCAGTATTGGACACAGAGGTCTTACTCCGCGGTATTGAATTCCTGCTCCAGTGATTCCCTGATGAGATATAAACTAAACGGATTATATCTAAGGGAAGTTGAAGTTCTTAGGGTGTCTTCAGCCAAAGAGCCATAATAGAGGGAAGAAACCGAAAAGAATCATTAGAACAACCAGAAGTAGAATCCCTCCACAGAGGAGATACAACCAACATTCGCAGATTCTTGTGCAACACCCTTTGCTTGGAGGTGGTTGATATTGTCTCTCAGGGGCGGGATAGCCATCATCGGGCATTGGAATCTCTGTCATAGGCATCACTCTGTTGGCGAATGGAAGAATAACCTCCTTATGAGACTTGCTGGTTCAATTACTCGTGTATTGATTTTGAATCAAAATTAGAGACACAGAGGTTTTAAGTGCTCAATCTAGATGGAGGTCACAAACCGTGATGGTTTCCAAGCATGCATCAAGGAGAAAGTGTTTTGTCTGAAGAAAAGAAGATTGACACTATCTTTGACAGACCTGTTGGACTTCGTCTGATTGGCGTCACACAAATGACCTTTGGCATATTTGGTATTATTGCTTCAGCTGGATTACTATTAGCAACCATATCTGGAACACTAGGCTCAATCGGATATGTTTACACTCTGTTGGTCTTTGGTGGAGTGGCATTTCCGAGTCTAGTGATCGGGAATTACGTTGATGATCTCAGAAGATGGGCTGTCATTGCTCAATTGTTGTATAGTTTCATCGCAGTTGGGTTATCCGCATTTCTTCTCTATGTTCAGGGGATATCATACTCATGGAATTTCCCATTATTTGGAGTGGACAACTTTGAGATAGCAATTGGGAATGTTGCGATGTTTATTGCTGCATCCCAGACAATATTCATTCTCTACCTTCTCGTCAGATGGAATCAGGTAGTACCACCAGCTGGGGTTATTATTGTTAGAGACCGGGCACAGGCTAGGCTTATCGAAGAAGGTTTGATGCCAAGTCCATTAGAACCAACACTCCTTGCACCGGATGGCACTACTACGCTCTCACCCGATGCTGAGCAAAAGATTCTAGATATCCGAAAAATCGTCACAGAAGAAGGGATGGCCCTCCTATGTTCAAATTGTGGAGGAGCTACACCCCTTACGAATGTTGAGGATAATAACACAGTAAGCTGCGTCTACTGCGGAGTCGTTTTAGGTGTCAGTAGTGTCTTCGTCCCCTGCGCTAACCATGAGGAGTATTTAGCGGCGACAACCTGTAATGTCTGTGGAAACCATTACTGTAGACAATGCCTTACAGTCCAAGAACCCCCTATTGATGAGAAATGGGAAGGCTCAGCAGTCTACCTCTGTCGAAAGTGTTTCGAGGGAAGATACCGCCCAGCTGTTACTACAGCATCTTTGGTCATTCCAATTGACGAATTATTCACATCTGCAGGGGGGAGATTCACACGGATAGGAGGGATGTATCGCAGTTTCCTCGGGGCATATGCAAGAGTAATGAAACATATTTGGCGACTTCCACTTCAACTCCTAGCAAGTATGGGCAAGTCTGGTGGAGGAAAAAGTAGTGGTGACGGCGCTGCTGGAGCTATCATCTTAATTGTGATCATCATTATTGCAATCCCGATACTAGCTGGGATTCTCATGCTTTTGGCAGCAATCATTATTATCCCCATTCTTTTCTATGCAGGTTTGGTAGCAGTAACTTTTGAAGCAGCTAAAATCATAAGTCGCACTGACTTCGTATCTGTTGATAATGCAAGAGTGAAGAGTCTGGCCACTCGCCGCAAAATGAAGGTCAAGGAATCTAAACTCAGACCAGCAGTCCGTTCATGGGAGGATGAATCCCGGGCTGCTCAAAAGAAACGAGAACGTGAACTCAAGCGAAGAGAACAGTTTCGACGCGAATACGAAAGTACTCAGCGTGAACTAAAGAGAAAACACGCGCAATCTTTCTGGAGGATGAGTGAATGACCGCGTCAGAAACCACACAAGAAAAGGTCCTTTGCCCGGTTTGCGGTGGACCTGTTGATGTTTTCAGTGAGGATAAGGTCAATCGTTGCGAATATTGTGCAGCTCCAATTCTCAGTCCTGGTCAGAATCGAAACTGCGTAAATCATTCTGGAACCCTTGCAAAGGAAGTATGTCATGTGTGTGGAGACCTCATCTGTGAGGAGTGTGAACAGAAGAGGGTTGGAGAATATGGTGGTAAACTTCTCACGATTGTGAATTGTGATAAACCAGCTTGTATAGCTGAAAGTGAGTGGGCAAAGCCGCTCAATGAGGATTATCTCAAACTAGCAAATATGGATTGGGCAGATAGGATTGATAATTTGGTTTTACGCATCACAGGAGTTGGAGCCATCATGATAATGGTTTTCGAATTGATTTTCTTCATTGGTATGCTCTACTTCCAATTCTTGACACCTTGGAGTATTCCAGCGATTATTCTTTTCGATATACCAGCATGGTTTACTATTCCACTTTTCATTCTATTACTCAGCGTCCTAGGTAACCTACTATCAGCCATTCTGTTACAATCAGCATTACAGGTGTATATTCATGAAAGACAGCTTGGTGCTGGTATCACACTCATGGTGATACTAATAATTGAGGTGGCACATCTACTATTCCGCGGTCTGTTCTTTGGCCTCCTTGGATTACCCAATCCGATATTCTTACCTATGTTGTTAGGAGCGTTTCTTTTCGGAACGATCTTAGTTTTCACTGGTTCACTAATGGCTATGTATGTTGGAAACAAGAAGCGGACTCAGCTGAAAGAAGCAAGGGAGAAGTTACATCTCTCCCTCTAATCAGGAAATGAGGGACAACATCTAGCTTGTAACATCAAAGAGATCAATCAACCGAAACCTCTCAACGTCAACCAAGCCAAGATCAGTTATCTTAAGTTTGGGAATCACTGGTAATGATAGAAAAGACATGGCCATAAAGGGCTCTTCCAATGGAGTTCCCAGGGTTTGTGCGGCTCTCTTGAGGTCCTTCAATTTCTCACTGACATGTTCTATTGGTTGATCAGACATGAGTCCAGCAATAGGTAGAGGTAACGATTCGATTATCTTCCCATCTTTCGCAATGGCGATACCACCCTGCATTCGCACAATTTGTATTGCAGCCTCAATGAGGTCTCTGTCATTTGTTGCAACTACTACTATGTTATGACTATCATGTGCAATAGATGACACCATCGCTCCATCCTTGATGCCCATCCCTTTCACAAATCCGATAGCTCGAGGTTCTGAAGCATTGTGTCGCTCAATGATTGCTACTTTCACTATATCTCGATCGATATCTGGTACAACGAGACCATCAACGACCTTTGTGTCCTCAATCAAACGCTCCGTGGTCACCTGATCGGGAATCATTCCTATGACATTCATCTGGTCTCCACGAGCCTTAACTTGGAAATCTTCTGGTTCTAAGTAGTGGATGTTTACAGAGCGTCTCAGACGGGGTTGTTCCTCCACTCCAAATTCCTGAATCATCTTACCATCTTTCGCAACCAGAATTCCTTGTTTGAAGACCATCTCTACGTTGATTTTTTCAAGGGAATCAAGAACTACGACGTCAGCATGGTAACCGGGTGCTATGGCACCAACATACTGGAGACCGTAATGTCTAGCTGTTGAAATTGTTGCGACTTTAATAGCTAAAACTGGGTCAACTCCTAATTCAATAGCGTCACGAATCATGCTATCGATATGACCACGTTCAAGTATGTCGAGTGTATTTCTGTCATCGGTTACAAAACTACAGAACATCGCAGTGTGTGGTTGCATCAAAGGAGCTAAATTTGTCAGGTTCTTTGCAGTAGAGCCCTCACGAATATGAATGTGCATCCCTGCTGCGAGCTTTGTTCTTGCTTCATCAATATCAATACATTCGTGGTCAGATGTTATTCGTGCAGATACATAGGCGTTGAGATCTAGACCTTGTAGATTTGGAGCATGACCATCAATCATCTTACCCATTCTGAGAGCAACTTGAATCTTCTCTAGAATATCAGGGTCACGATAGATAACGCCAGGATAATTCATGGCTTCGGCAAGACCCAGGACATAATGCTCTGTCATGAGAGGCTTGATATCGAGGAAATCTAAAGCAACGCCATTTGTTTCGAGATCTGTAGATGGAACACACGATGGTAGCATCATGTAAAACTCGAGAGGTCCTCCTCGCATGCTTTTACTCATGTATAGAATACCCTCAGTTCCTAATACGTTTGCAATCTCATGTGGGTCGGCTATCACTGAACCAGTTCCGTGTGGCACAACAGCACGGGCATACTGGATTGGCATGACCATTGATGATTCTACATGCACATGACCATCAATGAAAGAAGGCGTTACATACTTTCCTTTGAGGTCAATCACCTCATTTCCCACATAATCACCGATTCCAGCAATATACTCACGGTGAATAGCAATATCACCCTTAGTGACCTCACCCGAAAACACGTTCACAACGTTGGCGTTCTTCAAAACAAGATCTGCACGGGTCCTTCCAGCTGCAACATCAATCATTTGTTCAAGTGGGTAGTCATCGGAACGTGTTAGAAACATATCTTCTCACTCCATTTGCTTTAAGCGATATCAATGAAAAGGGTTTCCAAAGAGCTTACTTTGTAGCCACAACTACAAGCCTCGTGGCTTCATTGTCATACGGTCCTCCATCAAGACCTCCAAACACCCGTACATCGGAGAAACCAACACTCTCCAACATTTCATTGATTTCAGACCCTGAATATATCCAATGAATCACTTCCCATCTGTGAACTGAACCATCTCTCTCAACGAAAATCCATTTGTTATGCATCTTACTCCAGTTCTCGATTGGTTCTCTTTCTTCCATCATGAAGCCATGCGGCCATTCAGACCAATTCTGTCTCATAAATATCCGAGCTAGGATTTCTTTTCCAGCAGATTCGAGAATGAACCGGCCTCCAACTCTGAGAGATGAATAAATATTCCGAAGAACAAGCATCTGTTCTTCGTGGTCGTCAAAATAACTGAAAGATGTGAACATACTCAAGACAACATCAAACGAGTTCTTTCGATAGAAAGTGCGCATATCATCTTGTACGAATTCGATGTCCAGATTTTCTTTTTTTGCGTTCGTGATAGCCTTTTCGATGTATAGTCTAGTTCGATCAACTCCCACAACCTTGTGTCCTCTCCTCGCTAACTCTAAGGAGTGTCTACCAACGCCACAACACATATCGAGAATCGTATCCTCTTGTAGGATTTTGCAAAGTGACTTGATTGAATCAACCTCTGCAGGTGTATGAGCTAGACGCGCCTCAGTGAACAGCACTGGCTCCATTAACTTCCACAGCGAATCATCTTCGAACCAATCAACTGACATAGAATCTCCCTATTATAGACAAGTCAATTTTTGGATATGAATCAATGGGCAAGAGTTACTTTGATGATATGAAACTGAAAAAAGAAAGGTATCGACCCGGTACATCACCGGATCGATTCTCGATTCTACTTCTTGAACTTCTTGACATACACAATGTAGACGATTACAATGACTCCTACACCAATGACTGCTGGTACAGCGACACCTCCAAGAACTGCGAGGATATCAGGTCCAAGTGGTGCTATCTCATCAAACACTAGCGGATTAGTTTCCATTGGTGTAATCAGAACATAGAGGAATCCATCGACTGCTTGATTTCGTGTTAATTGAAATTCCAACAACAGATTATCAGATATTGCGCCAAATTGGATTGAGTAATCCTGTGTTACTCCAACATACGCGTCATTGAGATCGGTCCAACCTGTAGTATGAGTTCTTCCATCGTATCCACTATAGAGAGTTACAAAACGCCCCCCAATGTCAGCAGACATCACAGATACATTGTACCAAGTCCCGGGTGTCGTGTTTAATACCAAACCATGGAATTCATTCGAACTCCCCGGAAGCGGTAATGAGAAATTGTAAGATGCAGCTGAGGTGCTCACATCAAGACTCTCAATGTTCACGAAATAGTCGTTCAACCTGTTTGTCCATTGAATTGTTAAGTCAAGCGGGTAGTCTTCGTAGCCGTTCGTAGCAGGTATTTCTGTATTGTTATTGACTAAATAGGCACATACTCCAACGAATGCACTATCAGACCAGTCGTGACCGGCATAGTTGAAAGTTGAATTGGCCCAGTAGGTTGGATGCGGTTGTATCTGAGATCCGTCCCACCGGTTTGCAATGAGCATTCCAGCACTATACATTTCTCGACCTGAGGCATCATAGATGGTAACATCAAGACCAACAGTGACGTTGTCTTCATTGTTCAGGAAGATTGTCATATTGTACATCTGGAAGATGTCAGTGTTTACAAAGAATCCACCCACATCGACGATTTCAGTTGTTGTTGCATCTACGATTTGACCGAGGTTGAACTCAACCCATTCGTTCACGTTGTTTGAGACTTCCATTTCAACCAGATATTCACCTGGCGGCAAATAATACTCATCTGAAGTCAGGAGATCTGCACCAAAACTGATTGCTTGATCAGTTCGGTATCCATCCTCGAAGGCACCAATTAATCTGACGGAAAGTTCTCCACCTGATGCTGTGGAATTCATTCTGAGAATGGACGCATTTACAATGTCAAGTGTGTAGGCATGAGTGACTGCTGCACCAATATAGTTCTCAAACTGGAATTCTTCGTTCAATGGTAGTGCGCCATGACTATTAGCTTGATGATAGAGCGTGTATTCAGTTCCATCGCCACCGATTACAGTAACATAATACGGACCACCTCTGAAGAAGTACTCACCGTTGCCTGGAAAACCAATGCCGTCTTCGTATCGAAATCCACCATTGTAGCCGTACTCAAATTCACTGCTAGTGAAAAAGATACCGTGCATTTGAGTGATGGGCAAAATTCCGCTGGGGTAGTTGAAAGCATAGGTCAAGGAGGCTACATCATTGGGAGATTCCACCTTGTATGTATGAACGGTTGGAGCCATTTCCTGATGTACCCAACTACCTGTATCACTTCTCGAAACAATTTCACCCGTTGGTAATTCGCCTGTGATAATATTGCCTGCTGCTATGACCTGTGGCGCAACAGCTACTGGTAATAGATTAAACAGAGCAAAGGTACCAACTGAAGGATTGGCCTCGAGAATTATATAGTAAGTTCCTGCTATTGTAGGTTTGAATGGAATAGTCAGAATGTCACCGCCTGAGCCTCCAATCACCGTAATAAATCGACCCTCAGGATCGATGACCCCTACAGACCATGATACAGCATCTTGCCTACTGTCAATGGTCAAATGGACAAACTCTTGTCCGCTGATGCCTAGCGTACCAAAATATGAGTACCCAGTATTAGCAAGCACTGGAGTATCCTGACCAAATGTGAGTCCGAAAGTTCGTGTTTCTAACGTTGTGTTGATAACGTGGTCGCTTCCCTCTGATGCTTCAAAATCGAAGAACGTAGGAAGAAGTACCGGATTATCGAATGGACCAGTAGTCCAACTATTGAATGATGTCCACTGGAATGGGGCATTTGTACCCTCAGCTCGAGAACTGTCAGGAGAATTCCATCCCGTTCCATCAAACCAATAGGTTGTATAATCCAAATTTTCATTCACATGCATCAAACTTCTTGATACAAAGTTTAATGGATCAGGCTCAACGTACATGTAGGTGTGGTTGTTAGCGCCTGAGGCATATGCTTGATTGTATTGATTAATTACTAAATTTATCTGAAGAGCGGAAACCGGGGCGGCAAGTGTTCCGAATAAGAAAGCAAACGAAACTGCTAAACCTAATATCATCTTCTTGTTGACGTGCGTCATAGCACATCCTCACCTCGGAGAACAATATTCAATTGAATTGTTATGAATACTTCTTGTGTAGACTTTGTAAAATATAGGTCCACCTTATTATCATTTATCGAAAAGTTAATAACTATCATTAACAATAGTTAAATTGATTTATCATGGATAAACGATTAGAAACATTTGAGTGTCGGCTCTGTGGAAAACGTTTCGAATCTCAAGATGAGATGAAGAGACACTCCTTGGAAACGCACCCCAAGCACAAATAAGATTTAGACAATTGTGTCCCCGATTTGATGCTCGGGGGCTCCTTTTTTCTCATAAATCAACCAGAATAAACTATGCAATGCCCTTTTATCTCGGAAGTGTAAAGCGCAACTTCAAGCCTCATTGGGCAATTATATCTGGAGAGTAGATATTGAAAGTTCGAACCGACTCCAAAAGTATTGCACTTCTAGCCATCTTCACATCGATCATAATTGCTCTTGAGATTTTTCCGATAGTTGGTTTGACTGACTTCTATACTCCTATCCCCAACTTCACTATTGATTGGACAGGAATCCCGATTTTGATTATTTTCCTCGGACTAGGAATGATGTTTTCTGTACTCGCTGTAGGAGTAATGTGGGTTTTCATTGCATACAGGAACTTTTCCGGTGCAGCATTCAAGTTGCTAGCTGAGATGTTCACATTGTTAGGATTAATCATTGCCAAATTAGCAATGAGAAACCGTAAAGTCAGCTGGAAATGGAGATTAGTAGTGTATCTAGTTTCGGCATGTATTTTTCGATCAATTGGAATGTACTTCGGGAATATCTTCCTATTCACTATCTTTGGATACATGCCTGTAGATATCGCAATTGGTGCATCTGTAATTTACATGCCTTGGAACGTTCTTCAAGCTGCTATCAATGTCATAGGTGGCACTCTGCTATACCAAATGATTCCCGAGAGTCTCGCTATTCAGGCAGGTCTTGGAAAATACAGATTTGGAAGTGAAGGCAAGTACGAAGAGATATCAGAGGAAGAGCTTGAATTAGTTAATGATGAATGACAACAGAATTGAACTGATCCCTCTTGTTGGATTTCCCTTGGTTCATACTGGAGATGATATTCCAAACCTCATCATTTCGGTATTTGATGAGCAATCAATTGAACTTCATTCTGGGGATATTGTTGTTGTCACTCATTCAATCATCTCAATTGCAGAGGGCAAGTTGTACCACTTAGAAGATGTAGAAGCATCAGATAGAGCCAGAGAAATTTCTGAAGAAATAGGTTCCTCACCTGAGAGGGTTGAAGTGGCACTCAAAGAAGCAAGGGAAATATTGAGAGAGAAACCAGTATTGATAACAAAAACCCAGCACGGTATTATCACTGATTTCTCTGGGGTGGATGAGAGCAATGCACCACCCAACATGCTCACGGCATTACCTGATGATCCTGACAAAACTGCACGAAGCATCAGCGATGTTCTTTCGGAAAAGATGGGCTTCAAGGTTCCTGTTATTATTACTGACACACAGGGTAGACCTTGGAGAAAGGGAGCAGTCAATTTAGCAATCGGTGTAGCAGGTATGTCCCCTTTCAAATACAATGTTGGAAAGAAAGACCTCCATGGACATGAGTTGCAAGGGTCTCTTGTCTGTCTTGCAGATCAAGTCGCAGCAGCTACAGAGCTGGTGATGGGTCAAGCTGGAGAAGGCATACCTGTTGTCATTGTTCGAGGAATCAAATTCGATTACGGGGATGGGTCAGCAACTCAAATCTTGCGATCCGATTCTGAGAATCTCTTTACATAAGCGCTTCTCAAAGGGATGACTCAAAGGATTCTACAAATACGATTACAGCTAAAATCTGAATCCAAAGAGTTGTGAGAACAAGAGTGTCCCTATCACGATAAGTATCAGGCCGGCAACAATCTCTACTTTCCTAGCGTGAGTGCTAATTGACATCGCCATCCTCATCCTTGCTTCACCTGTCACAACAGCAATTGCGAAGTAAGGAATAGAAACTGCAATTGAGAGTACAATGAATAGTAATACAGGGATTAGAAAACCAGTTTCAGCACCAAAGAGTGCAATCACACCGAATATTGCTGAACCTGAACAGGGGGCTGCCAAAAGAGAATAACCGAAACCAACTAAAAACACACTCTTCAAATTTGAGGGTGCAGAAGGTTGAGATCTGAAGGATAAACTTGAAAGTCCAATCTTGTTCTTCAGGGTAGTTGACATTGTCACAATGCCCAGAAAGATTATGATTAATCCCAAAATAGCTTGGATTCTAATGTAATATTGAATCAGCAATGAGCCAATAAACCATGCAATCGATAAGAAAATTGCTAGCGAGCTGAGTATCCCTACCACAAGAACAGCAGTCACGAGCACACTACGCTTCCGGCTGTCTGCTGATTTCAAACTATTCAGTAAGAAGAGAGGAAGAAGGGGGAAAAGACAGGGGGACATTGCAATGTATAATCCTGATCCAAACACTCCGACTAGTTTAGCAAGTAGAAGTCCTACCTCAATGATCCCCTGCACTCCACATTACCCCAACTAAAGAATTGTTGCAATAATATCACTGATGCTAGCTGCACTCCAAAGACCAATGTGAAAGTATCTGAATATACCATCAGCATCAATGAGAACCATTGAAGGAATTGATACTACATTGAAGTAATTATTGAATGAATAGCCGGTATCGAGTCCGTGAGCCCAAGTGACTCCCTCGTCGACCATGTATTGTGCCATCGAAGGTATATTGTCGTATCCAAGGTCAACAGACAATGAGAGAACTACAGCTATGCCAGCAAGATTCTCATTTACGGTTTCAAGAAATTCATTCTGAAATTTGCACGTTGAGCACCAGGTTGCCATCAAATCAACTAATACAACTTGTCCACGTAAGTCGCTCAATAATAAAGTCGTGCCGTCTGACATTTCAAATGACCAATCACTTGGAGCTGGAAGAGCCAGTTCCAGTAAATCACGATCAAGGGAATACTTTGTGAGTGGATCATCGTCACCTGCTGGGAATGTCATGAAAGCTGCTCCAATGAGCAAACCAACAGTCACGACAACCAACATCACTCCAACAATTGCAAGCTTTTGTGGTTCCATGTGTGATGTCCTCTAAAGAATCGGGATGTTAGTTATTGTTCCAAGTTTCCGTTATAACACTACATCTATGGGCAATATTCTTCACCATAGTGAATTTTCATAAAAAGGTTTGACTATGCAAAGATTGGTAAGAAAATTGGGAGCTACTGATGTTCAACTTGAGCTGGTAGGTATGGTGAAGACGTATGCGGCTCAAGAATCTCCGGATCGTTTGACGTATTCCGAGTCCACGGAGCAGTGAGATAGACTATAGCATGCGGTCGCGATTTCTTGTCTATGTGAATGTATCCTCTCTTCATCAGTTCCTTGACAAGCTTACGAACTGGAGATTTCTTCTGGTTCGTTTCATCACACAATTGGTCGTATGTAACACGCCTGTATTTCTGAATGACCTGTAAAAGTTTGAACTCTGGAACCGAGAATACGGCATCTTTCAATGCAATGTTTTCACGCCGTAAAGCATTTTCATCTCCAGAAGTTAAGCTACCAATCTCGTTTCTTAGGTCCACAATCTCTTCAACGAGTGATGACCTCATCGCCTCGTAACGAGCAACAACACCATTGGATGTATGTACCAGCTCAGCACTCAAATCATTACCAAGGCCATCTAACGCCTCACGGGATGCCAATCGTGATTCTCTAATGATACCAAGAAAATCTTCAGTTTCCAGCTGTTGACCTTCAATGAGAGATCCTATCTGAGTGTAGTATGCATCTATTCTCTTAGTCCAAATATCACGAATTTCTTGAAACACTCCAGCAATTCGGAGAGTCATTCGTGCTGCATTATCATCAGTGGTTGTCATGTATTCCACGTGTTCAACTTACAGTTGCGTAAGATTAGAGCTAGTGTCACCGGGGTGATACAACGGTTATCGCTCTACACTGTACCATGAAACTAAACTAATTCCTAAAGCTCCAAAGTGGATGAAGTGCAAGAGCATAGAATGTTTAGAGAAAGTTTCATCTTCTTCTTATGATTATTACTACCCCGACTATAACCACAGCGCTTCCTCCAATTAATAACGGGGTAAGAAGTTCTGATCCTGGAGTAGGTGGTGGAGTCGTGGATGATGAGTGATGGTATGCATTAGTCCATAACACATTTTGTACCGCATCATTTTCTCCATCTGTTGCAAAGTGATCTTCGGACATACTACTCAGCACATAAGCACTGGTATAATTAATTGTAGCGTCATAAGTCCAACTGGTTCCTGTGCTACTTCCATGTGCTGATATTATGAGATTATTTCCAACCCTGGATATAACAAAATTGTCCAATACTCCTTCGAAAGCATTAGTTATTTGAGTCATTTGAGATTGAACCCTTTGATCGTCAGCAATATATCGAATGTTTATTCCATTTGAAGATCGTATATTTATTCCATAGGTATCGTCCAAGCTTTGAGTGTTTAAGAATACATCAAATGCGGTACCACCATCCTCACTCATAGTTGCATTAATCCATTCACCTACATACGTTACATCAAATATTACGTCCATTGTGAGTGTTTGGTCAATGATAAATTGATTATCGGTATATTTAGTTGCTACATACTTCAATTCATCTCCATCATTAACACCCCAGACCACCGCTGATACTGTATTTGTGAGGCCAATAATAATGAGAGCTGCTAACAACGCAGAAAAGAATGGTTTAGATTTCTTCATTTGTAGATACTACCCTTTTACTTTATTAAATTCTGTGTGAATATATGCTCCGGTGTCATCGGCGTATGACAAAGAAGAGCTATTGCTTTACCCAGAAAATTCGTTCTTTTATTGAATCAAAAGCCATTGGCCAATCTTCATCAGTCAATTCAACATGTGCCTTCATTGGAACTGTTTCGTCTATCAGGAATTTTTCGAAATCGGAACAATAGAATAATGGTGAAACATCCACGGTCTTCATTTGATTCTCACTCACGTCCAACCAAAGAAGGTTCTTGCACTCCATTAGTGGATGCAATTCAATCTCAAGTATCTGCGTGGACCGTAACCATAAACCCTCCAAGAAAATGCAGTTACCGAGAGGTGACAAGTCTAATTCTTCAAACTGATTATTCTCTAGGAACAATTCTTGGAGCCTGGAGCAATTGGAGAATGGTTCTAGATCTATGTCATACAGTTGATTATCATCAAGTCTGACAAACCTGAGAGCCGAGCACTTACCCAGAGGTGATACATCAATGTTCTGAAAATCGTTAGAGTGTAAATTGATTTCTTGCAACCGTGAGCAATTCTGTAATCCTGACAAATCGATTCTTTGTAGCTTGTTTATCTCTAGCGAAAGGGTGTCCAAATTTGTGCATGTAGCTAGAGGTGACAAGTCGATTGAAGATAAGAGATTTGAGCCTAGGGAGAGCTTCTCAAGTTTAGTGCACATACCGAGCGACTCAAGGTTGACACTTCGAATAAAATTAGCAGAGAGATTGAGGTTTCGGAGGTTCGTACATTCAGTGAGAGGGGATAGGTCAATTTCTACAATACTTCTTCCTGAGAGATCCACTTCTGTGGCATCATTACTAGTCTGAAAGTAAAGTTCCACTCCATTTTCGATTGTGAAATTGATGTGAATTTCAGACATAGGTTGAATCCTCATTGTCTCTTCCGAACATGTTTCAGTAAAACACTCATCATAAATCGTCGAGTATTATGTGATTCGCTCTTTTTCAATTCCTTGCTCTTGTACATCGTGTGACCATTCTATTTCACTCAGTTTCTCGTTGATTGGATCTGGGAAGTAATGAAGGTGTTTCAGTTTATGATTAGCTACGAGAACTGTTTTAGCATCAATCACTAAAGATTCCAAGTTCTCAAATTGAAATAGACTGGATATGTCGATGCTTTCAAACGCGTTCTCATCCAGGTGAATATACCTGAAATCTTCAGATTTGTGTAATGGCGATAAGTCGATCTTGCGTAGAAGATTTCCAGAAAGTACAAGATATTGCAGATTTGTGTTATTCTCCAATGGGGAGAGATCAATCTCTCTAAGTTGGTTATTAGCAATATACAACCACTTGAGTGATGTACATTTTCTAAGTGGTTCAAGATCTATCTCGAACAACGTATTATCACTGAGCTCAAGAGCTTGAAGCGAGTAGCATTCGGATAATGGTTCAAGATCAATTTCGGTAAGTTCGTTAGAGGTTATGCTGAGCATTTCTATTTTGGAACAATTAGATAATGGAGAGAGGTCAATCGCAGATAAAAGATTAGCATCAAGATTCAGCTCTTTAAGGTTTGAACATTGGCCCAATGGTTCAAGGCTTATTGATTTAATACGAGAGTCTGAAAGATCAATCTCAGTGTAATAGTCATCTTTCTCAACCTGATACTTCTCACCATCTGATGCAACGTACCTAATAGAGAACCTTGTCACCTTCGTACCACTCTACTTTTCTTCTGTATCGAACCTTGATTTCTTTTGTGTTGATAGCTTTTGTGGGCTTCTATGGATTACTCACAGCAGCAAAACACCAAAGATTTCGCTTTATATCCTCTCAACAAACTCAACTTTCTTCAAGCTCTATCGAGATGTGCCCAATGTACCGGGTCTGGAATGGTTCCCATAAATCTAAGAATAATCTCTTTGATCCCATCAGGGTTATTGACTCCATCGAAAAGTAGGGAGGGAGTTCCTTCATCAGCACTCGTAAATATTTCTACATCACCCATTCCTACACGTCGTTCGTCAGCGGGACCGGAACAATGGACATCAGTTATCTCATCATAGAAGATTCTAACAGTTTCTCGAGAGAAAATCCCTTTTCTAACTCTGACATTCCATGTCGTGATTATATAGAGTGTAAACCAACGTCTACTTTCAGCCCAAGCTACCATAAGAATTCCAAAAATCATTGAGGCAATCCCAAGGGTCCAAGCGAAAAGGTCGTGAATGATAAATCCAGCAGCTGACGTGACATTGAAACCCAACCCTATTATGAATACGACTACTCCAAAGACATAGTAGAAAATAGATGTAGCACGTTTTGGATAGAAGATGTTCACTAGCCGTTCTCTATTTTCAGAGGGAATCACTTCAGGGCCTTTCTTAGTCATGAGTTCCACCAGCCTAGTCCAACGACTTATGAAGATGTCGAAATCAAATCACTGAATTGGAAAGATACATGATGCTTGTTAGCTCTTTGTCTTTTAAGCGAAACATAAATTCTATGAAGGAAAAATTTCCCACAAAGTATCGCAAGCGTGCACGACATGACCTACCAGAGTTTGTATTTCATCACTGGTAAGGTCAGTATCATTGGTCTCGGCTAATACAATCATGTCGTCATCATCATCAATAGCAAACTTGACTCCATTTACCTTATAGGATTCCTTAAGCATATCATAAGCGAGCTTCATCCTTTTACTTTCCTCAACTTCATAGAAGTTGGTGAATGGAGCGATGATATAAGCCCAAGATTCATCATTGTTTGCCATTATCTTAATCTTAAGATCCTCGAAGTGGTCTGTTTTCCACCGAGTCATGAGGACATTGTCTTCGCGTGTGTACTTGATTTCCACATCATCAAGTAGTGTCGTAATATGATCAATAATACTCAGTAAGAGCACCTCAAAGGTTCGTTGTTCATAGTTCCATATTAAGGTGTCTGGGGCAGTTTCATTACATTGGACTCAGGTTATGATCTTCGAAGATTATGTAGCTAAGGGGTCGACCCTAAACTCTCTTCTGTTTCAGTCTGATAGACTTCATGCAAATTCAGGGTAGCATTGTTCCATCATAAGGTTCATGACAGCACCTCGAATTGAGGATTCGGAAATGAAACCAGTAAGTTCAGTTTTACAGATTTTAATGAAGGGCAACATTGGAAATTCATCCTCTTTGATATCAACAGTGGGGTCATCAACATTGATTGATTCAATCATACTCTGAGGAACTCCCATTGAATCAAGTACTGCAGTTAGAACTTCCATTGCAGGATCACAGAAAACACAATGATTTGATTTGTAAAATGTAATGCATGTCTTTTGTCCACAATGCAATTCTGGAGTTTCAACCCATAATGGCAATAATAGAATGAAATTTGCTCCTTGGGCAGGATCTCCTTTCACGCAGTCCTCAACCTTAATCTTGCCACCGACGTTTTTCAGAATTCTATCAACAAGAGTAAGACCAAGTCCACGACCAACGATTTGATCGTCAGGACTGCCAGTTCTTCGAAAGATGAATTCCTTTGCGCTATCGGGTACTCCAGGGCCTCGATCACGGAATTCAATCCGAACCATTTTGACAGCTTCCACAACTTCAGCATTGACTTCAAGTATCACAATATCACTCTCGTCAAAGCTCATAGCATTGTGAAGGATGTTGAAGCACACTTGCTCAAGGTATTGGTGTCCTGCTACTTCAAACATACCCTTTTCGATATTGGTAGTTAGCTTGAGTGTCTTCCATGGGAAATCTCGTTTGACTGTCAATAAAGCGGATTGAAAATAATCATAGAGGTCAACTTTCTCTCTTGTTGGGGGATCATTTGCTAGTCTAAATAGAGCTCTGAGATTTGCGACCATTCGTGCAGCTCGACGAACATTCCAGCTTGATTCTCGTAATATTGGACCATATTGATCAGGGATATCGTCTGAAACCTCTAATAGTCCGGTGGAGAACAAGAGGCTCTGATTGACATTGTTAAGATCATGCGTCATCACCTCTAGGTAAAGGTTAGCTCTATCTCGTTCAATCTTTTCTCTGCCTTCTGCATTCTTTCGCCGGTCAATATCCAAAGCAATCAGAGCAATTGTTGATGACTGATTGGGATATTCAAGAAGATTGGCAGTAACGCTGACCCACGATAATCGGCCATCTTTTGTCTTCATTTGCATTTCGAAATCTGCTACACTCTTCCCATTTGCTGCCTCTGAAATCATTTGTCCAACGATTTCTTTTGAGTCTCCATTTGGGAGAAATGAAGCCAGATTTCTACGTAGAAGATCTTTTTCATCATATCCAAGTAAATTTGAAGCAGCTTGGTTTACATGCTGAATGTTACCCATTAGGCTTAGAGAAAAGTATGCCATTGGAGAAGAATCAAACAGAGCGCGGTATCGACTTTCTGAGGCATCGATAGCGGCTTCCAATTCCACATTTCTTGAAACATTCCTAACAATTCCCATGATTGCAGGTCTATTTGAGAATGCAAAATCGGACGTACTAATCTCCACATGAACGATGTCGCCTCCTTTCTTCACAAAGCGTGCTCTAAAAGGAGGTCTTCCAACTTGTCCCCAGTCAAAGCTTTCTTGGATCTCAGTGAATTGATGAGCAGTAGCTGGTTCAAGTAAATCTGTAATTGGACGTCCGTAAAGACTCTTAATGTCATAATCTAACATTTCAAGAAGTGCAGGATTTGCCATGACGATTCTTTCATCCTGTAGAATCACAATTCCATCATTGGCCATCATGACCATCCCGAAATACTCACTTTCGAGGCTGGTCGTATTGTTCTTATGCTGGTCCTGCAAGTCTGTCCCGCCCTGAGGCGAATCTGTCGCACTTATACTAGAATTTGCATCAATATTACCCTCATATAGCTTGCTTGTGTAAATCACTAAAACATACACAGAATTGTCCGTCAGATTCCGATATGGAAACCTTTATGTGCTGATATTTGAACGTTTGAACAATTGTTCAAGTGAGTGTGTTTTGTTGACTGCAGCAATAATGAAAGCAGGGGTGACAGAATTCAAAGAGAGTGAAATGGAAGATATGATTAGTATCTTCAAGTTGCTTTCTGATCCATCTAGAGTACGAATTCTATCCATATTGAGCAAGCGAAAGAGCCTCTCAGTGAGCAGCATTGCTAATCTCCTTGGGATGGAGATAAGTCTTGTAAGTCACCATCTAAGTACACTGAAAATTCATGGATTTGTAAAACCCAGAAAAGACGGAAAACAAGTCTTCTATAGCATAGAAGATAATTGTATTATCGATATTTTGCAGAGGGCACATGACCATGTCACAGGAAAATGAATCCACATCATGTGCAACTTGCGCGTCATTAACGGGCTCAGAAAACCAGAAATCTTTGAGGTACAAGTATGGCATGGCGGTACTCTCGGTTTCAACACTTGTCCTGGGTATTATCTTGGAACTGTTTTCTATGGACGTCTTCTGGGTCTACACTGTTTTCATTGTTTCAATGTTGTCAGCAGGACAGTTCATCATTCCTCAAGGTATGAGAGGTCTCCTCAAACTGAGACTTGACATGCACTTTCTCATGAGTTCAGCTTCAATTGGAGCTATGATCATTGGTGCCCCTGCTGAGGGCGCTGCAGTAATGTTCCTGTTCTACATATCCATGCTACTTGAAGAAAGAGCTGAAAATCAAGTACGGAAAGAGATACAGAGTCTAATTGAGTTAGAGCCACCTTCAGTAACAATTCGGATGAAAGGTGCAGAGGCATATATTCCTACAACAGCTGTACAAATGGGGGATATTATGATTATCCGTCCGGGTTCGAGGATAGTTCTTGATGGAGTAG
>SOKL01000299.1 GCA_004376265.1 Candidatus Thorarchaeota archaeon | reverse complement strand
AGGTAGAAACCGCTATTAGCTTTGGAACATGGGGGAGCCAGATGCAGATAGACCTGTATACTTTCTTTGTGATAGGAACTGCAGTAGGTTCATTCCTAACATTTTTGGTAACTTATATCTATGTCCGAACGAAACTAGACAAGTTCAATCCCATTCTGGTCATCAGTGCGTCAATTCTTCCTCCATATACGAACGATAATGACAAAACTGAAGTGACTATCGAGAACATTGGTGATAAGTCCGGTAACTTGGATGGAATAGAGGTCGAAATCTCCTGCTATGAGGATTTTCATCTCTTTATCGAGCTTGAGGACATGTTCGTAATGCCTGGTGAACCAGTAAGTGAAAGGGTCAGATTACCTGACCTCCCAATTGGCAACCATGAGATTACATTTGTTGTGGCGGTAGAACATGGACTCTTTTTCAAGAAAGACGTTTATTACCAGAAAGACTACCAGGTTACAATCAGCTAACTTAGTCAACTGCAAATCTTTGATCTCTTGCGGTCTGGATTACATACTCGGGAGGAGTAGGAGAACATGAATGAAGAGGGCGAGGGAGAACTCACACCAGACGATTTACTTTTGCGAGAAGCAATCAAAAGACTTGTTGATGTATTTTGCAAACCTGCGGTCTTCTATGTTGTCCCAAGTCTTGGAATATGGATCTGGCATTGCTATTGAGAACGCAGAACGTTATGGGCTATTCATAATTCATCGACCCAGATTCATCCAACTCATCATCACTCATCTTAGTCCAAAGCCCTCTTCCAGTTATTTCTTTATATTTATCATAATAATACCTCAGGTCAAAACTCATTTTCTTTACAAACACTTCCAACCGCTCTGAATCTCTGTGGTCTTCAACAAGGTTTTCAGCAAGAAGCTCGAACATGTGCGTGACATCAGTTTTTCTGGTCATTCGGCTGAAATAATAGCTAAATGCCCAATTTCGATTAATCATATACGACTCTTGATATTTTATGATTTCATCAATTGTTTGTTGTTCATCAACCGGAAGAAGATTTTGCTCCCTCAGATAATAACAAAGTTTTCTTAAATTTTACCAACGAGTTAAGCTTGAAACCTGCTTCCAAATAGGGTTGGGAAAAATCTTGATTGAAGAAGGATGAGAAGAAAACACTCAACTAGTCGATTATGATTATCCGTCGTCTGACAGTTTAGTTTTACCAACGAGTAGAATGGAAGTCGTTGGTAAATTTGGAACGTCCCCGAGTTCGGGCGCTCGAACTATCAAATTACGAGAACGATGAAGAGTGAAAATATATCCATCAACAAAAAACCAAGAGAAGGATTTCTCCAGCTCTGAAGTTTCTACAATCATGACGCAATTGACTAACCAATTTCGTGACCCACAAATGATTGAAATAGTATGAAATCGTATTTCATGAGAAGTATCTGGTAGGGAGTAATGGTGAGAAAGCGAACACAAGGTGTGATTATACTAATCATCCTATTTATAGCAGAAATAGGACTGATCGTCTTATTCATGTATGACTTGGCATGGCTTTCTGGATTCATATCTCCTCAGTCAATCCCATTTCTAACAGTGATATCAATAAGTGTGTCAATTGTATTGACTAGCTTACTCATCTTGTACAGGGTTAAGAAAAGGAAACAAGTGCTGTATGGTTTCAAGGAAATCGCTGACCAGAGAACGGTTATGATTACAATACTCCTCATCTCTTTACTCCTGCTTAATTTCAGTAATTATACGACTATCGATTTGAATGATGCATACCAGGTCGAACGGAATAATGCAGATCCTCTTTGGGTTGTTAATTCAACAACCTCTGATTACATAATCCAGATGTACTCTGATCAAAATGTAACAAGTGATCAAGAGCTCTCAGTTCGATTTTGGTACAATACCTCCATACTGACAAATGTAACACAGGTCGCCTTTACCTATTTCAATGGCACTCACTCTCAAGAAGGAGAATACAATAAGACCCAACCAATAACTGAATATCCTGATGCCCGATGGTGGACTGGATCTACTAGGTGGTACGCAGAAGATTTTGGAAATGGTAGTAGTCGGTCTAGTGAGTTCAATCGACGATATGATATCCCTGAACAAGCAGCAAATACAACGGTGATATATCGTGTAGCATTCCGAATGGAGAATGTGACAGGGTTCTATTATACAACTTATTTTGAACGTAACTACACTGTGCTATTCTCACCCTCTGAGAATGCATTTAATACTGATCTTTCTCGGACATCTCAATTCTACTCTGCAATCATTGGAATGGCTCTATTAGCTAATATGGAACTTATGAAGTCATTCTATATTCAAGATGTCGATAATATTGATAATCGGAGAAAGGCTGAACGTTTGGGAATTCTTTCAGAAAGTGAAGACGATGAATCATATCCTACAGTTAGAGAACTAATATCGATAACTGAAAAACTTGAGTCTACCACAAATAGACTAAGAATTATGTCAGGTGTTCTCATGACACTTTCAATAAGTACCTTCATTTACATGAGATCAGACACTTCGATTAGGACATTTTTCGACATTACGATGGTATCTTTAATTATTACTGTAGGGTGCTGTCTGCTTTGTTTAGCACTTTCTTTAGGTAGAATTGAAATTCAAGATAATACACATTCGTTGACTGAAAGTATGATTCCTCCAACTGATTCAATACCAGAGTTCAGATTTCTAGTGTATTTGAAAATCATCAAGCAAGAAGAGAAAATCAATTGGATGAACCAGCTCCTTCAAGCAGGAATACTAGTTGTTTTTGGAGGGCTCATTATTGATATCCTTATGGGGATCATGATACCGTGGTATGTTCTTTATGCTTACTGGTTTACTTCAATTATTCTATTTATTTCACCAGGTTTGGTCATAACTGCAGGAGCTCTGTTTGCATTAAAACTAACTAAAAGCGTTGGTTATCTGCATGGGATAATGGAGTTAGAAGAAACTCCTCAATGATTTACAAGGTTAGAATGGATTGGTTAACAAAAAAGAGAAGGATCTCTCCTTCTCTGAGGTTTCTACACATCTAGACATCTGCACTAAACACTCTCCTCACTCAACCTCAACAACATCATCAACCCTTCCTGGAGAGAGGCTACGTGATGACATCGCTCATCCACGAGATCGCTCAGATACGAAGACTCTCAGCCTGATACTGTCTTGTTCACATTTTCTCCAATGATCGAGAATCCTCCCTATGGTATATCATGTACCATTTTTTGGGTCGGGTGTTGAATGGTTGACAGCTGAAGTTCACCCGGGCGAAGTTTTCTGTAATTTTCCTATCAACCTTAGGATAATTACGATTTACTGTCATCACAGTCGTTACTGTAGAGCGGGTTTTCTATTATATTTGTGCACTGTTTCATTATGACAGTAAACTGCCTTCTACTGTTCCATCGAGGACGCTCTGTTTGTTATCTCACATTATAAAAAAGTCATAAAGATAGAGGAATTAATAAGGCCACAATCTTTTTTGAATACAATTAATCGTGGTGGAAAAGATGCCTATAGATAAAAATTGGTCAAGTTTCACAATGCAAAATCTGAAAATAATCCGTAATGTCTTTGGGGTTTATGAACTGGGAAATAGAAATGGAGTCGTGATATACATAGGTAGCGGTAAACTGCATGACCGATTAACACACTGGAAATCTAGCAGTAATCCATGCATAAAGCAGGCTACAAACTTCAGGTACGAAGAACTCTACTCTGATGAACGATGTCGTCAACGAGAAGAATCCTTGCTAGTAGATTTCAAAAGAAGACACGGAAGACTACCCGAATGTAACGATAGGATAGGTTGAATTACTAAGCAATTGATGTCAGAACGCGCAAAATAATCTTAACAATCGTACTCTCCTCAGGGATAGATTGAATACCAAAGTGACAGATTATGGTCAAGGTGTAAGTGTGTTTGAAAGAAAAGGATCTATATGAGCCAGCAAGAAAGGCGTTATTACAAAAGTTCTCTGAAAAGGGTGAGTGTCATCTGGAGGTGACTGCAACTGCCATAGGAGAACAACTGAAGCTAGTTCTCGATGATCAGGCTGTATACATTCTAGAAACTGAGAAGAAGAAACCGGACCTACTAGGTTTCCTGAAGGTGAAATCTGAATTAGGCTATGAAAGTAAGAAACTCATTGTTGCTGAAGTAAAGAGTAAGTCATTGACTCTTGAAGACATCTATCAGCTAAAGATGTATAGTGAGATGCTCGGATCTCATTTTGCCTATTTAATTTCACCCAAAGGATTCAGTGAAGCACGAAGACGCTTTCTTATCTATCGTCATAGCGTGCTTCAAATCAGCACTGGCGTCAGACAGATTAGTGTTTTGCAGCTTACAGAGGAAGACACGCTCGTAACTGATGAAAAACTCTGCTCCTATCGTCCTTTCGACCCGTAGACATGATTGAACATGCATATCTCTTGAATAAAGACATTGTCGATATGTGAGATGGACCGATATTCCGAAGATTCGAATACAGTTGAAGATTCAGAAATCTATTGACATGTGAAAAGTTCGCGCTGACCAAGTTCCTATAGGTTGAACTATTCTCCACGTTCATGCAAGCCTTCTTGAGCTCTCCACGCAGATATGAAGTCTCTATAAACAGCTTGAGTTTCTGATAGAACCTCTATCCATGTTCTTCGTTTCAATTTTCCTTTTGATTCAAGATCACTAATTGCTCCTCTTTCCACTCTCGGCAAACGTATCTTATCGCAAACGAGAACTGCCTGATACCGCGGATATTGCTTTTTAAGTTCTGGATTCTCTTCAAAGAAATTGTCCAGTGCATCTACATAGTTAGTTAGACGCTCAAGATCAGATCTTTGAAACTGATATCCTGGTTTCTTGATTTCTAAAAGTAGTATTCCTTCGCTAGAGTGTACAAAAATGAAGTCTGGTCTTATTCCTTCTTTGGCTTCAAAAGTCGATGTCACAAGGTCCTCTTTGTAATTCTTCCGATACCATCCTTCAAAGTTTCTCCGAAAATTGTTGAAGCTTTTGTCAGCTGAAACTAGATGCCACGTTGGATATACTAACCAAGGCGACCGCTCAATCAGACTTTGAAGAACTTTTTCGTTTGGAGGTGGGTCTTGCTTGTTGATATGATTTTCAAGAACGTCAATTATCTGAACCTTATATTTTGCAATCTGGCCTAAAGAATAACCATCCGCGACTCTGATAACTCTAAAAATCTCTGCGAGAACTTCAAGAGTAGCTGCGTCCCCTAATTTCTCAGCTTCACGAAGTTTATCCAAGAGAGTTTTATGAGGTGCAAGAGAAATTGTAAGATCAGCTAAGTCTTCTACGTATATCTCATCCTCAAGTGCATCACCATCAGCCATTCGACCAAGGGCTTTGCCAAAGTCCAGTGCTGATTTCCGTATTGCTTTGTCACTAAAAGCAGATTCAATGCGGTCTTTCAGCTTAGCCTTTTCAATAAACGATTTCGCTCTTGATTCCTTCACCTGGTCTGAAGAGTCGCGAGCCAATTTTCTCAACAATTTTTGGCCCCATTCCTCGAAGGCCTTACCAAGGTCTGATCCCCACATTAAATCATGTCTATGAGTTTGAATCAAATCATCTCCATCGTTACTATCCAACCAGTCACAGTGCATAACGCCTACCAAATATGAACGCATATTGTATTCGCCTGTAAACCCTGACCGAATATTGAAATCCCTAACACTCGCAGCCATTTTATCATGTACAAGCACACGTATTCCAGTCCTTGCTTCGTCACGATAACTATGGGTCGAATAAGCCACCCATCCCCGAATAGGGTAGATTACTTCCTCAAACTCGAATGGTTCGTAATCTTTCAGGTCAATCTTTGTTTCTTCTCGTATCGGGATGTCCAAAGGAGTTAACTCGTGAGGTTTTCCATCACCATCTTGCGATGTGTCAATTGTATAGATTGAAAAGTTCCTTTGAGAAAGTCCAAATCTACGAGCCAGCATTCTCCTAACCGTGTCTGCATCGGGAACAGTTTGGTTCATGAAATCTGAAACAATAACTTTCGTACCACGCTCGTCTTTGAAGGTCCCATCGAGAGGGCCGATTTCAGGGTGATATTTTGAGTCCGTTGCGTCTTGAATTTTGTCATAATCTAAAATAAAATGTGCAACTTTGTATTTTCCCTTTGTTTTTCTTCCACCTGATGAGATGATTTCAATCCGTTTACAAATTCCGAAGGGAGCCAGCTTACCTATTCCTTTCCGTCCAGTGACTTGGCGCTTGAATTTTGGCGATTTGGTGCCTTTATCTTCTCTGCGATTTCGACCTATCTTGAGATAAAGTCTGTTGATATCTTTCGGAACCATTCCGTGACCATCATCGCGAACCTCAATCTTGAATTCACTTGAAACGATTTTACCATTAATCTTCCATCCTAGACGCTCACCAAGCGGAATTTCGATAGTCACTTTTGTGGCATCCGCATCGTATGCATTTGATACGAGTTCTGCCATTACTGCTGAGGCTTTATCGTAAAGGTGAACTCCCAGTTTGTCAATGATGGCCATTGACACGCTCATCTCATATATCTGACTCATCCAATCTCCTCCTCAAACTACATGCTTTTGGACTCTGTGTAATCGTTGTTGAATAACGCATAGAAAAACCTATTAAATTGTGACTATGACGTCAAATTTATTACGAAGAAGTCTTATTTGAAATCTCAAGGAGAACAGATTCTGTTGGGCGTTGAGAGAGCTTCGAAGGCAGCGATTTCTATACCTACTCAAAGAGAATTTTACACGGTTATAGATCTGTTTAGTGGATGCGGCGGGATGTCCTTAGGTTTCAAACAGGCCGGATTTGAAGTAGTTCTTGCAGTAGACATTGATTCCAATGCAAATCAGGAGTACGAGTGTAATCTTGGGTCCATTTCTCATCAGATTGATCTATTCGAGGTTTCGTCGGATCAAATTCTGAATCTTGCGTGGATAAAAAAAGGGGAGCTTGACGTTCTAGTCGGTTGTCCTCCTTGTCAAGGATTCACTCAACTTCGAAGCAGAAACAAGTCGTATCAAACAAATGATTTAGTCGGCAGAATGGCAAAACTAGTTGTGGAAATCAATCCACGGTTTGTGGTCTTTGAGAACGTGCCAGGACTGCTACATCAAGGGATAGACCACTTCGACGAGTACCTCTCCATTCTCGCGAAAGCAGGATATCATACTGTTTACGATAAACTCCAAGCAGCTGACTACGGTGTTCCACAATTGAGAAAGCGAGTCATTGCGCTCTCTACAAGAATTGACTCGTTGAAGTCCAAGCTCTCACTTCCCAGAGCGACGTACTGTAATCCTAAGAAAGTAGACAGGCTGAAACTCAAACCTTGGCGCACAGTCCGTGATGCCATAAGCCACCTACCCCCCGTTACAAGTGGAATGACGCATTCATCTGTACATAATCATCAATCTGTTGATCACTCTAAAGATGTCCTTGAGATCATTCGACACGTACCACACGATGGTGGTAGTAGAAAAGCAATCCCTAAACATCTGTGGCTCGATTGTCACAAGAAGTTGGATAAGGGTGCAGAGAATATCTACGGTAGAATGTCTTGGGACTCACCAAGTCCAACGATTAGTTCACGGTGTAACACGCCTGCGTGTGGAAGGTTCATCCATCCTGAACAAGACAGAGGCATAACGATCAGAGAAGCTCTACTACTGCAGAGCTTTCCAATGTATTATCGCTTAACCGCCAGTCCTTCAGTGGCTACCCAGTTGGTGGGAAACGCCATGCCAGTGAGGTTTGCAAAGAGAATTGCACAGCACATTGCAGGATATCTCCAGAAGCTGAAGTAACAGAAGGTCTCGTGTTGACCCAGGACAAATTGAAAAAACTGTTTGTCGAGAAACTCGTTGAATGGGGTACGACACATGTCAGGGAGTTTCCGTGGCGTAACACAGACTCTCCTCTTGCAATCTTGATTAGTGAGATGTTCCTACAGAAGACTCCTGCTGAGCGGGTTGCTGGAAGATACTCAGATTTGATTAGAGAATTCACAGCAGATAGTAGAACCCTCGATGAAGACTCTCTGGTTAGGCAGTTTAGTGATCTTGGTCTAAAAAAGAGAGTCAAGTGGTTGATTCAGTTACGTCAGATTGTCGACAAACAGTTTAACGGAATTGTACCTGACCGGTTCGAAGAACTCCTAAGTCTTCCAGGAGTTGGACTCTATACGGCCAGTGCAGTTAGTTGCTTTGCATTCAATGAACCGGTACCACTCGTTGATGTCAACGTTATTCGGGTTCTCTCTAGAACATTCAGTGTTTCTCCGACGAAACCACTTCGGATTGAGAGTGAAATCTACAAACTTGCAGCATCCTTAGTTCCAGAAGACAAGCCAAGATTGTACAACTACAGTCTTCTTGACCTTGGTGCGTTGATTTGTAGGAAAAAGCCAGATTGCCCAAGATGTCCAGTGAGGTTCGTATGTCATTATTCTGAGGACCATTACAGAAGTCAATGATGTGGAAACTCTCAAAGCTGATGAGTTGAATAGGGCTTTTTGAATCCCTGAAGATTGATATGCACCTCGATATGGTCATAATAAGGCTAAAATACCAAACAGTGTTCATCAGGATGAGGGTGTAACAGCACGTTTCAATTATTAGGAAAGTGACCAAGTATCATGACAGAACGTGAAAGAGTCAGTGTGAGGTCTTTATAGAGTATCGTGGAGGAGGATTATTCACATATGGAGGACGAAGATACGCAGCCAGAGGAAGAGCTTTATGACCCAATACTCGTTCTGCTTAGAGAACGTTTTAGGGCGAAGGGAAACTGCAGATTAGAAAGAACTGATCGACAAATCCCTGATGATATTAAGAAAGGTTTAGACAATGTGGCACTTCTATCTCTTAGAGCAGAGAGAATGTTACCGGATCTTATGGGATATCTTGATGTCAAAGGGCTGATATTTACTAGAGAAAGTAGATTGATAGTGGTTGAGATAAAGAGTGATGCTTTAACTCTCAAAGATTTGTACCAAGTAAAGATGTATGCCGAAGTATTTCAGGCATACTATGCGTTTCTAATTTCTCCAAATGGGTTTCAGGAAGAACGCAGGAGGGTAATTATCGACACCCCTGAATTACTTAACTTTTATCCTCAGAATGGTGAACGTCAGATAACAGTGATGTATTGGCGAAATAACATTCTTGAGATAGATGAGGAATTATGTGAGGAGGACCCATTTGAAACTGAGTTCCTTTGGTAGATGAAACAAAAGGCAATTATCTAATTATCTGAGTTTTTCAATGCTACTGCAGATGTAGATCTATGGACCCATCACACAGAGACTCCTTGAGAGCCTACATGGAACAACGACCTAAACTCAGTATGCTCTGGATCTCGACAGTGTTGAAGGACTGTTCAGTAGAGGAGTTT
>SOKL01000101.1 GCA_004376265.1 Candidatus Thorarchaeota archaeon | reverse complement strand
CCGGCCTGCTGGGTGTAATAATGGAACTGATCAGTATCTTGAGCTTCTGAGCGATTGACATCTCTTGAACTGCACCAGCTCTTAGAGCTACACCACCACTCAATAGAACGGACCCACTGATGTTCTTCAGGCACTGTTTCATGGCAAATATAGACGATAGAATACCCAGACTATGACCAATCAATACTACACTCTCATGACGTTCATTCACAAATGCTATCGCTTCACAGATATCCTTCACGAACCGTTCCTTGCTTGGACAGTCGCCTCGGTTCCCATCTGACAGCCCATGCCCTCGAAGGTCTAGGCCATAGACCGTAAAACCCCGTTCTGATAGCGGCTTTGCAATCATGGCATAAGGTCCACTATATGCTGTGATTCCATGCAGTATCAGCATAGCAGACTGTCGTTGAGTTTCGGTCTTGGGATTCCATTTCCGCAAGAAAAGATTCACACCATCTGAAGTCACAAGAATGTGATGAGATCCTTCGTATCTCTTTCGGAGTTCAATGATATCAAGAGTCATGAAACCAAATCCATCTCTATGTAATTGTTACCGAAGTTTAAAGCCTTCTCTCACTCGATTCCACCGGAGAACTGTAGGTCTACATTTCGAGATGGGTGATTCACGCTCCCCTTTTCTCTTTCCTCCTTTATGTCCAAGTCAAGAATATTGGACCCTTACATCTTTGGAACACGTGTTCCAAGAATATTATGATCACTGAAATCCAAACGATTGTATTTTCCTAATACACTGATTAGCCTGCATACTTCATGTTACTGCTTATGCCAATAATTACTGTGGTCGATATGATGGGTACTGTCGAAAAGGAATTTGAAGTGGAAAAAGGCACCAAACTTCTGAGAGCCCTCATAGACCAGGATGTTGATCTCGTTCATACGTGCGGGGGTAATGCCAAGTGTACTACCTACAGAGTCAATATCGATGTGTGCACATCCAATAAAGAAACAGTGGCTCAAAAGGAGCTATTTGCTAAGAAAGTGGCTCAGGGTCTGCCCCAATTCATGGCTCCGAGAATGTTCTTGTCTTGTCAACTAACTGTAGAACATGACATGGAAGTTTCCCCCATGGAACGCTATAATTTCGTAATCCACGATGAGGGTGTTGGAAAAGACGCAACAGATGAAATTACACCGGACCCTATTTGGGTGGATCTCGAGCGTTAGGATTGATTCTTTCAAAGACAATATTGAAATGGGACTTGATGAATCCATCAGGAAAGATAACAGAATTGTGAGAGGGATGGATGACACTCAGAAAGAAACCCTGTTCATGACATTCAAGTCTGTGATAGATAGTATCATCACCGACAAGAGAGAAAACCCCAAGAACACTAAGAGACTGGATTCTTTCGAGGGCCGGATCAACATAGGACTGCATGTCGAGGAAGACGAGATACTATGGATTAATCTCGTTGCAAAAGACGGGGAATACATAGTCGGGAGAGATGCTCTTGAAGAATATGATCTGGAGTTGATATCCGACCCCGAGGACCTGATGTTTTTCTGCAGTGGTCAATATTCAGTCATACATATGATGATGAAACGAAATCGGTTTGGTAAGAGAAAACTTCGATTCAAGGGAAGAGCATATCGCAAACTCCTAGCGTTACCCAAGATATTGGTGCTAGACAAAATAGAACATTGAGAGGAATAATAGATGGTGAAATTTGGAACTCAAGAATGGGCGGACCTATACATGGAAGCGGTCAATTCGAATGAGGCATACGCAAAGGCCGCAAATTGGTGGGAAGGGGATTTCGTTTTCCTGGTTGACCCTTTTGGTGGATTAGACCATCAGATCAGAATTTGGATTGGTCTAGATCACGGCAAATGTACAGGTAGTCAGATCCTGAAGGAAGGTGAAGAATTCAAACTGCTAGAGAAAGGTGAAGCACATTCAGGTCAGCCCTTTGAAGTTGAATATATCTACGCTGCTAGAATTGATGTATGGGAGCGAATTCTGAAAAGCGAATTGGATCCAATTAGGGCGTTGCTCTCTGGGCAAGCCAAGGTTACGGGCGATATGGCTAAAGTCTTACGAGCTACAAAAGCAGCCAAGGAATTAGTAGTGAGTGCTTCGACAATAGAAACGGAGTTTTATGACTAATATCAATGCGTTACCCTTTATGAGAAAAATGAGGTGATAATTCTGGAGTTTGTTGTGGGGTATGACTTGGAGAAATTCAAAGAGTACTACGAAACCTTGGATGACCTTTATGAATACTATAAGAAAATAGGGTCGGTTCATTCAGACATCTTTGAGCTAGGTGAAGCTGAGAGGCGTCACATAGAGAGGGACAATAAGCATCTGATCATCTGGACTGATAAAGGAGAGATTGTAGGTCATAACATCTGGCATGAAACAAGCACTGAAGAAATGACTTCGGGAAACCCGCGGGTTGACGACGATAGAGAAACTCTGAGGAAACTCTTTGGAGGGATAACTGAGAATCTCGTGGAACTGCATGAGCTTTGGTTGAGGACAGAACATCGGGGGAAGGGTTACGGCCTCCAGTTCTTTGATTTCTTCGAGAACTATGTTTCGCATAATGGATTTGATGGCATCGTGCATTATTCAGACCATCCAGGGGTCATTGCTCTCTGTAGA
>SOKL01000366.1 GCA_004376265.1 Candidatus Thorarchaeota archaeon | reverse complement strand
GGGTCTGGCGTTGGTTATGATCCCACAAATAGCACTAATTACAAGTATGTCGTTCCTGACTCAAACAACACGACCGGAGAATGGAAACAATTTGCTGTCAACCTCACAGCAGACGTCGAGGAAGCTTTCGGGCTATCTAGTAATTTATTTGTTGACCGATTGATCATTGAATCAGCATCACCTTCTGGGGAACGAGTGTCGTGTATTTTCGATGAGATGCATTTCATCGATGCTGTTGCTCCCATTGTTGATTCGGTAGATTTCACACCTGGCACTCCAATGTACTATGAGTCGGTTGATGTGACAGTTTATGCACATGATAACAGAAGTGGAGTGCAGCAGGTCCATATCGATTATTATGACGGTAGTAGTTGGTTTGGTTTACCTGCCACTGATATGGGTGGGTACTATGAGGCGACAATTCCAGCTCAGGGTTACGGTACAACGGTGGAATTCCAGGTTTCTGTAACAGATAACAGCGGTCAGAATACTCTAGATAATAATGGAGGTTTGTTCTACTCGTACACGGTAGGTGATGACATAGACCCGACGTTGACTATTGATAACCCACTCAATAATACTGACGTGGAAGGTTTACTTGCAATCACTGCAACTGTAGATGGCACAGGTTCCGGAGTGGATTACGTTACATTCAATCCAGATGGATCAGGTCCGGTAGATGACTACACCGTCCCCTATTCCCAAAACTGGAATCTTGACGACGCATCTCTTGGATCACATTTCATCGTAGTTAGCGTGCACGATATTGCTGGCAACTCAGTGACTAAGACACATTACATCACAGTTGTTGATACTGTTCTACCTGTCTTAGACACTCCAGATGATGTGGAATTCACAACTGGTGAAACTGGAAACATCATAGATTGGAATCCAGTAGACATTCGACCCGCATCGTATGAGGTGTTTGTAGATACAGTCAGTACCTTTACGGGAGTTTGGAATTCATCATCTGAACACATCATCATTGACCTCGATGATCTAGCTGTCGGAACCAACAACTTCACTTGCGTTGTCTCGGATGACGCCGGAAACAGCTATTCTGACACCGTGATTGTCACGGTGAATGAAGTTGTTACAACTCCAACAACATCGACCAGCACACCACCCACCTCGAGTACCACCACTCCGCCGCCACCAGGAGATCAGACCATGATCATCATTGTAGCAGGAGTAGGAGTTATTGGTATTCTTGTAGTAGTTGTACTCATTCGAATGAAGAAGAAATAAACTTGAGAGAGGTGGCTTCTGCTGCCTCTTCTCCCTCTTTCTTTTGTCATTCCGATAGTATCTTAGGCACCTCACCAAAGTTCTGACATTATGCAAGCAGGCTCAGACTTGGTCATTGGAGTCGCAGCAGGATTCCTGGGAGCAGCTCTCTATGCGCTTTCTGTAGTGGTGTATCGTTCCCAAGCTGATGAGATACGTCCCCTAGCTATCAGTTCAATCAAGATGTGGGTTGCTTGGCCATTCATGTTATTCATGACCATTCTTATCCCAGGGATAGCTGCTACCTTTTTACCATTGGTTACGATCGCGTTGCTTGGAACTTCCGTTATGTTTGGTGCTGTTGTTGGTGACACTGTCTATCTGTGGAGTCAGGAACGAATTGGAGTCTCCTATGCTTTTCCTATTGCGATGTCATTCCCAATTCTCACATTCTTTCTGACAGTTGCATTCCTTGGTGAACCACTTATCCTCTCCAGATTAGCTGGGGCAGTAATTGCCGTTATTGGCGTTATCATGATCTCAAACGAACAGAACCGAAAGAAGAACGACGTATCTGTAAGCGAACGTCAAACTAGATTCGTTCTGCTTGGAATCGCAGGAGCTATTCTAACAATGGTTCTCTATGCGACGGGGACCACTCTCCTGCAGGTAGCTATTGAGGGTGTGAATCCAATTGCGGGGAACTTGGTACGTGTCAGCTTTGGTTCTGTTGCGTTTGTTCCAATGATCGTAGTTGCAAGATATAGTGGAATGTCATTGCCAACTCGACGTGCCACAAAACTTGTTATCATTGCAGGTTTCTTTGGAATGGCTTTGGGTTCTCTCCTTTATGTGACCGCAGTTTCATACCTGGGCGCAGCAATCATGTCAGTCATCGCTTCTACTGCTCCCCTCTTCGCAGTGCCCGTTTCAGTGTTCTATCTAAAGGAGAAACTTACACGTTTCGCAGTTGCAGGAATAGCATTAACTTTACTGGGAGTCTTCATGGTGATTCTAGGTGATGCCTTCTTTATGTGGTTCTTCACTATTCTGGGGCAGCCATGAGTTCTACATAGACCTCAAAGACATCTGTTGCCCTTTGGAATCTCACCCGTAGTTTAGTGCCTACCTTGCTCTTCATGATTCGTTTTCGGAGATCCTCCATTCCTGTGATGTCCTCGTCATCAATAGCCACAATCACATCTCCCGGTTGGAGGTCCATACTTCGAGATGGTCCCTCAGGTACATCAACCAACAGTGCTCCCTTTTCAACTTGAATTTTGTAATGAGATGCGATACCTTTGTTTAGTGTGACACCAACGATTCCCATCCACGGTGTTTGAATAGTTCCTGTTTCCACAAGCTCATCATAGACTCCCTTGAGAGTGTCCACTGCGATTGCAAAGCCAATGCCTTGACTCCACGGTATCATTGCCGTCGGAACTCCAATCAGTCTGCCCTCAGAATCAACAAGTGCTCCTCCACTGTTTCCAGGATTAATCTGAGCTGATGTTTGAATGAGACCTTCGAGAAATGACCGCTGACTCTGAATGGTTCTATCAACAGCGCTAACTATACCAAATGTGACAGTTGACCCAAGTCCTAAGGGATTGCCCACAGCAATCGCGAACTGCCCCACCTTGAGAGACCCTGAATCACCCAACTCCAGAGGGTTGAGTCCTTCTGCATCAATCTTTAGAATAGCGAGATCTCTGACCTTCGACTCCCCAACTACAACTGCCTTGAAAGCACGTCCGTCATGAAGAGTGACGTCAACATCTCTTGCACCTTCAATGACATGAGCATTTGTCACAATGAACCCCGTATCAGAAAGGATTACTCCTGACCCTTGTCCTTTGACTGGTACCACTCGTGATAATTGCGTTCGAGCTAGTCTGGTCGTGGACACACTCACAACACTAGGAACAACTTCATCAACGACCTCGACAAATTTTTTCTCAAGTTCAAAAAGCATGTTATTAACAATAGTTTAATGAATATTAAGTTGTCTGAATGTGCCGACTTGTATCAAAGGTTTTTTGGGGCGGTTTGGTTTTAGGTAGAGTACTGTTTCTCGCGGGATGGTTATGGTGATAGAATGGATTAACTTCATGGTGCTTGTTGGTTCAACCATTCTGTTCCTATACTTCTATGTCAAGAGTGTAAGTCCTGCACAGCTCGAGAAGAAGATTGGAGATAGTGCATATCCGAAATGCAAGACATATCGAATCATAGCCGGGGGATTTGAAGGAATCACAATCATTAACTATATGATCTATTTCTTTTACCCCCTCCCGCTCGGACTCCAACTAGTTTTTCCATGGGACTGGATAGTTTCAATTCTCGTGGGCATCATAATTCTGATACCCAGTGTGTACCTCATGGTGGTTGGAATGAAAGATGCTGGTCGTGAAACACTAGAACCAAAGAAGGAGCACACTCTCTATGGAGGAGTCTACGAAACCGTTAGACATCCTCAGGCAATTGGTGAAGCGGTTATGTGGTTCCCAATTGCACTGTTCCTCAACTCACTATTTCTAGTGCTCTATTCATTTGTTTGGATTCCAATCTTCTACATCACGTGTGTTGCCGAGGAGAGGGACTTGGTAATTCGATATGGGGCACCTTATTTAGAATATCGGGATAGAGTTGGTTTCCTTATTCCAAAACGGTCACAGAAATGATTTTTCGCCTATTCTGACCCATAGTAACCTATTTCAAACTGAAAAGCACGGATGCATTACAATGTCAACACTGTATATGAACAATGGTCGATTCTTGGTCGGGAAAGTAGTTGCTGAAGCAGATTTGAAAACCTCAATTCAACGTGCTATCGATCTCATTGGAGGTCTTGACAAAGTCATTTTCAATGGCGATAAAGTCACTATCAAACCCAATCTCAATACCGCTGATCCTTATCCAGCTTCAAGTGATCCTGCATTCATCAAGGCTCTTGGTGAAGTAATTCTAGAAGCAGGTGCCTCTAAGATTCAGATAATGGACAGTTCGACGATGAGAACTTCCTCACGCGGTGTTGCACAGAAAATCGGGCTTGACGTTGTAGCTGAGGATTTGGATGCTGACCTCATTTTTCTTGACGAACATGATTGGGTGAAAGTCAAGTTTCCAAGAGGCAAGTATCTTAAAAGCGGTTCAATCGGAAAACCGGTACTAGACATTCAGAAGCTTGTACTTGCGCCAAATCTGAAGACCCACTTCTTTGCTGGGTTTACTGGTAGCATGAAACTCTTTGTGGGTTGGATCAAACACAGTCAACGTATTCGGATGCATGCTCGAAAGCTGCAGCAGAAGGTTGTGGATCTTGCTTCATACTTCAATCCTGATTTGATTGTTATGGATGCACGTACATGTTTTGTGACCGGAGGTCCTTCTTCAGGAACCTGCTCAACACCCGGAATCATCCTAGCAAGTGGTGATATGGTTGCAACAGATGTTGAAGGTGTGAAAATCATTCAATCTAGCAAAGCTGAGAACAAGGTGAAAATGAACGTTTGGGACATTCCCCAAATCAAACGAGCTGTTGAGATTGGATTTGGAGCAACGAGCGACGAAGATATTGAAGTGGTTGAATAGAATTCTTGCGAATTACGAAATCCCATGGATTGGTTTTGGTATCCAAATTTTGAATTCAGCACCTTGACCAGGATTCCCATTGACTCTATCATGAACCTCGATTCGCCCGTTATACTTCTCAACAATATAACGAGCGGTGTGGAGACCTAACCCTCCGAATCTACGTGAAGTATCAAAAAGACTGGCTTTTACTGCATCGGGAATGCCTATGCCATTGTCAGCTATTGATACTTCGTATCCCATTTTCACTTCAGAAAGCTTCACCCAGACAGCTTTGTTTTCCTTTGGATTGTGTTCTATTGCATTCATCATGATGTTTGATATCAATAGCTCGAGAAAGTCATCGGCTTCAATGAGTGCATTTCGAATAGAAATTGATGCTTTAAAATCAACATTTTCGGATTGACTTTTGTATGCTTTGACGATTCCTTTCAACGCCTCATCGAGTTTCCGCTCGCGAATTGGAGTGGTCAACAATTGCTCTGTCGCCTTAGCCTCTTCGATAATTCGTGCACATCTCCTTATTGAATCACCAATGACCCTCATAAACGATTCCTTGTTTGCTTCTTCAACTGCATTCTGCATCAATGCTGCACTGTTCAAGATGACCTGCAATTGCTGTGTCAAATCATGCCCCATCAGATCCAAGTAAAGGAGGGCTCTATCTGTTGCGACTCGAAGCTCACGTTCACTATCACGTCTCTCGGTTATATCGATTATCACCGTCTGGACGGCTTGAGTTCCCAAATACTCGACTCTACTAGTGAAACTCTCTACCCACCGAATCTTCCCATCCTTCCGGATGAATCTATATTCGTATCTAGGTGGAACAGATCTACCAGCAATTTTGTCCTCCATCCTTTTCCGCAATTCATCTCTGTCTTCTGGATGAACAAGATTCCATACGTCACCTGCAGACTTTGGAGAGAGTTCTTCATCCGTATATCCAACTAGGTCTCTAAATGCAGGGTTGTAGTAAAGGAATTTCTCTGATGTGAGAATAGTGATTCCCTGAACTGATTGCTCAGCGAGGCTTCGATATTTTGCTTCTGACTTTCTAAGGTTATCTTCAACCAGACGTTTCTCAGTTATATCCTGATACGTGCCAAGAACTCCGATTACACGGCTCTCATCATCATGTAGGGGAACGATATTCACCTCAATCCATGCTTCGCGACCATCTGCTTGAAGCTGAGGAGAGATGATATTCATTTGTGGGCAATCCGTTTTGATGACTTCTTTATCAAGAGCACGAAACAGCTCTGACTCAACATCCCGCCAGGCTAGATCGAAATCAGTTTTCCCAATAATATTGTCTGGAGTTTCTGTTCCTGAAACCATTGCAAAATTTTCATTGCATCCAAGATAGACGGAATCTAGGTCTTTCCAAAATACGTACTCAGGAATTGTGTTCATCACAGTTTGAAGCATTTCTTGTGAGGTTCGAAGTTTTTCTTCTGCATCTTTAGCCTCAGTCACATCGATGACGAGAACTTGGAGTGCTTTTGCTCCTTCATACTCAGTAGAACTAGAGAATGCCTGAACCCAACGTATGGAACCATCTCTTCGAACGAATCTATATTCATATGGCATTGGGGTAGCTGTTCCATTCCGTCTATCGCTTGCAAGTCTGAGCAAGTATTTCTTGTCATCCTCATGAATGAGATTCCACCCTTCTTCTGATGACATTGCGAGTATCTCATCGACTGTGTAGCCAATAATGAAAGCAAATGCTGGATTCACGTATACGTACCTATCATTTTGGATGATGGTTAATCCTTGTATTGATTGTTCAGCTAACAGCTTGTATTTTTTCTCAGCAGCAATACGCCATGAGATGTCAGTAACTACTGCGAACGAACCTTGATGGACTCCGTCTTTCTGGGGTAGAGGTGTTCCGGATACTATTGTTTGAACTTTCAATCCAGTCCTTGTGGTCCATTCAAGCTCATAGACTGACGACATTCCTTCTGTTCGTCTTCTGATATTGTTTCGAAGAATGAAAAGATTCTCATCATCAACAAACGAAATGATAGGTTTCCCAATTACATCTTCCAGAGGATAATCGAGAAGCTCACAAAATTTCTGATTGGCATATGTAAGGATACCTTTATTGTTAACAATCCCTAAAGCATCGTTCATTGAATCTACAAGCGTTTCATATTTGAAACTCTCTGTATCACTTTGTTGACTTCTGTCTGGTGATTCCTCATTCAAATGTAACTTACCTCTCAGCTTTTTGACACAGGTACCAAGGATAGTTCTTCCCCTTTTGAGTTGTTCTCAGGTGAATTTGCTTAGCCTTGGATAATTCAGCGTAATTGTCAAAGATTTTTCTAGACATATCATTACGACTAAGGCAAACGCTGTGGAAAAACATGGTGAGAAACAACGCTTGAATTTGAGAACTACCCGTGCAATTCAAAACAATGAACACGTTCTTGAACGTGAACCATTGGTTTCACTAATGAATCTCGACCAATAATTATTCTATTTTCAAGTACGTGTCGATGGTACAACCTCTAATTCATCCATCCGAGCTGTCAGAGCTCTCTTGATATCCTCGAGCATCGGTGTGAGTGTGTCTTCACTACCACCCATGATCTTCTCGATTGTCGTTATGTCTTTCAATATTGCACTGAGCCTGTCTAGCATCCTCTTTACTCCAAGATTGAAAATGTCAGCAAAGTCACCATCAATGGAATACAAAACACGCTTCCTTCCTCTGCCCGTTTGATCATAATCTCTTTGTCCTTCAATAACCCCTAGCGCTTCTAATTGTGAGATAATAAGTCCTGCATTAGCACGAGAGTATCCTGTGATCGTGCAGATGTCATCTGAACTCAATCGATTGCTGGTTTTATATTTGTCCATAAAGAGAGCTGCCAACACTGGTCCTGCATTGGAGGAAAGACCAATCCATTTCGCAACTTTCTCAAAGAGTCTGGTTATTGGTCCTTTCAGATATCCTTCATTGTTAGCCATTGAATTCAAAACCATTGATTGAACCATGTAGCATTGTGGGGGTAAGCCGCACGCCTATTTTATTATTCTTGTCAATCTATATATAATTATTGGGTTCGGAAAATAAAGCAAAATTAGTCATTTAACAATCTCTCTAATTACGATAAACAACACTTCACTAGTAGAATGTAATTCTCTAACAATCCAACAAACTCATACTATTTCGTTTTCGCCGCTGAAGAATAGAGTTTGGTTTGATTAGAAATTCCTCACATCTTACACATTTTCTGGCAAATCATATAAAAACGGTAGTCACCATCAAAAAGATAAGGTTTGAAGTAAAATAAAAAAAGCGCGAGGAGAGGAAGTTGGCGGAACAGAAGGAAGAAGTACTCCCTGTCATTCATCTGCGGATTCGTATCTCTAGATCAATTGAGGATGTTTGGGATGCATTTCTTGATCCGATCATCATGCTTCAGTGGCTTGGTGATGAAATCAGCGCTGATGTGAGAGTGGGAGGTACAATCAGATTTCTCGGAGTACACGCTCCAACTACTCCTGAGATCGCCAACTACTGGGATATCAAAGAAGTAAAGGAACACAAGGTTCTCCTTCTAAGTTGGCGGATAATGGGTGTCGATACTCTACTTGTCATCAGATTCAACCCTATTGGGCCTGGAACTCTGATACAAGTGAACCACGGTGCTATTCCAGTTTCTGCACGCAATTACCACCTACCTGAGCACTGGAACCTATTGTTAGCCAACTTCAAAGCTGTGGTTGAACTTGGAGCTCCTGCGATAAGATTTGATTATTCCAAGTACCATCCATTGAGAGTAACACGGTATGATCCTATTGATGTGCGACTTAGTGTGGTCTGTAATACACCTCCATCTCTTCCTTTTGATGTATGGACCAATCCAGAGAAGTTGAAGCATTTCATTCGTGCAGAAGATCCTGTTGTTGACCAACAATATGCTGGAATATACACCTGGTGGGCTGAAGGCAAAGGACCTGTAGTCTTCAAGAAAATGATACAGGACAGGGAACTAGAATTCTCATGGGTCCATGGTGATGAACCCGAAACTCTAGTCAATGTCAGGTTTGAAGAAGTTAATGACAACACCCTTATCCACTTACATCATAATGGGTTCTCGAGTCCTGAGGCGGTTGTTGGATATGATATTGGTTGGTCTGGAATACTTGCAGAACTCAAATTAGTATGCGAGCTCGGTGAATCAGGAATCGAACGGATAAGCGATTGGGGATAGTAGTTCATTTCATATTGGAAACAGAACAATTCCCGGAAAGAGAAACCACCACATCGTAACTGCAGTGACCATTGGTATGAAGAAGTTGTCAGTCCAACCAATGCTCAATATCTCTGCTACAGTGACGCAGATTGCTACGGTGAGTATTTGAGGCAGGACTAATAGAATGACTGTATCTGGCGAATAGATAGCTAGTGAAGTAATGACTGCTAATGTTGTGAACACAAGTACGCCAATACCTCCTTCGAATGATTTGTCACGATACTTTCGCTTGACTAGTTTCCCACCGAATGGTCTCCCAATGAATTCTCCTGCAGCATCACCCCACGAAACTGCTAGGATTGCAGCTACGAAGATCTCGGGTCGAGAGAAAAAGAGAA
>SOKL01000282.1 GCA_004376265.1 Candidatus Thorarchaeota archaeon | reverse complement strand
GGAACAAAGGATACAATTGGAGCCATGGCAATTGAGAGTGCGGCCAGCACACTAGCTAGGACGACTTGTTTCGCTCTCTCAGTACTCTCTGAAGTTGGTGAAAGCTCCATGTCATTGCGTTCTTCATCATCAAGTGATTGATTCACCATTCTTGGCACCTCATGGGTGGTGATATCGAGTATCGAATTGCAGCCACAATAGTCCACTTATTAATCTACCCACAAAACGCTAACTACTCACAGATGAGTAATCAAATTCATGTGGAATCTTCCAGCAGTCTCTCACTTCTTCCAGGAAACTCTTCTGACGAGGAGGGTCTGAACTTCGGACGTCTCATCATATGCAGCAGTTTTCGTGTGGGTACTAACCAGTCTGGATTAATTCTCCATTCTGCCCAATCAATTCCTGATGTGGGCGAAGTTCTGCTTAGAATCAATCTTGATGCTACTAGTTCATTCATGCCGTTCAAGATTGTACCTATTGTAACGGCTCCTACAATTGGTCTCTCACGGCGTGCCGCTCTCAACAGATCGGTGGTTGTCACCCAAGTGCCATCCTCAATGAGCACCCTTAGAACCCTTGACCTGACAGGATCGGACTCGATAGCTCCTTTCAGAGGGGCTAGGTTGATGGGCTGGACACGTCTAGAACTATTATCCTGTTTCGTTTCGTGAGCATAACTATCTCTGAATGAACTGAAGTCCAATATAGTGCACCATCCTCAGCTCACACGGATTACTTTTGAAACACAGTATTATCCACAAAGTCGGTTGTGCACACTCATTACACAACCCTTATTTTGATGTGTTTTGACCTTTTCCTCAACGATGAAGACTCGAGAATCTATGGTTGGCCTCTTTAGTAAGAGCTTCGACAAGAAGGAAGAATTGCTGTGCTGTGCATTTGGATTACGGGACAGTGAAATAACTGTCTACCTCTATCTAATTGATGGACCCAAGACTGTAGAGGAAATTGCAGTTGTGGTTGAGAAAGATCGAAGTACTGTACAACGAGTTCTGAACAGGCTTCACAAGAAGGACTTGGTTGACCGTAGAACCCAATCCATTGACAGGGGTGGGTATTATTACAAATATATCTCAAAGTCCACTGAAAAAGTGAGAGAAGAGATTCTAACTCAACTAGATGATTGGTATGAAGCAACCAGAAAGTTCTTGTTGCAGAGTTGGCCGCCAACATCTCAATGATCTACATAACGAGGACTAGTTCATGGAGCTCATACCACTGCGAAAGAACTCTGTAGCATTATCCACACTCGCATTGATTGCGGCACTGGGAATTGTCGTGAGAGTATTTGTTCACATCCCGCTGATTTTTGGCGTTGTAGAATTAACACCTGGTTTTCTTTTTTCACTTCTTGGAGGGATAATTGGAGGAGTGCCAGGTGGTGTTGTTGTTGGAGCAATAACCGGTCTGGGAGGAGCATTGGCATTTGCTGAGCCCCCTTTACTACCCTTTCTCGGAAATATCTGCTTGGGCATTGGCTCTGGATACGCGATCCATTTTGTGATTAACCGGGACACCTTGAAGTATTATCTCCTTGTAATTATTGGAGCTCCTATTATTGGTGGATTCATTCCTACATTCTTGATCTCTGCACTATATGGCGTCCCTATTGAGATAATCATAGTATCCGCCATTGTTGATGCAATTCAGACTCTTATCTGGGTAATTCCTGCAGTTCTTATTGAAAAGCTAATTATTCGCCCAATAGCTGGACACTATATATATCCAGAAACTGAACAACTTGAACTTGGTGAAATAGAAGGTTAGAATACAATGACAGATTCCGACAATGGACAGAAGACCATCGAGATAGACATTCAAAAAGATCTCTTTGGTGCAAATGAGGATGCCGCAGCTCTTAATACTGACCTCTTCAAGGCACACGGAATAACCGTTATTGACATCATGGGGTCTGTGGGGACTGGGAAAACTCAGCTCATTGAGTCACTTTGTGAACGAATGCGTGAAAAGTATCGCATTCTCATGTTGGCTGGAGACCTCGAGACTACAATAGATGCTGATAGAGTGGCATCTCATGGTATTGACACTATTCAAATCAACACTGGAACTGCTTGTCATCTGGATGCAAGAATGATCAAAGTAGCACTCATGGATGTTGACCTCTCCAAGTACCAAGTGATTTTTGTTGAGAATGTTGGGAACCTGATTTGTCCTGCTGGATATCCACTCGGGGCTGCAAAAAAGATAGTTGTCGTGAGTATCACTGAAGGTCCGTACATGGTCCGAAAGCATCCATTGACAATTAAACATGCTGACATGATTATTATCAATAAGATCGATCTAGTTGACGCTCTTGAATTCGATATTGATGCGTTAGAAAGAAACATCCGGGAAGTTGATGCAAAGTTACCCGTTATTAGAGTTAGTTCAAAAACGGGTGTTGGCATTGATGATTTGATTGGCGCATTAGAATTCTAGTCAGATTCTTGAAGAAGTTGGTTCAATGCTGACTTAACTCCCTGGATGTGTCCTGCCCCTAGAACTACAACGATTTTACCTTCTACATCATTGAGGATGAATTGGAGTGCTTTAGCAACATACTGGTCTCTCTGTTCGATAAGAACTTCCGCAAGTTTGGGAAATTCGGTT
>SOKL01000062.1 GCA_004376265.1 Candidatus Thorarchaeota archaeon | reverse complement strand
CGTTCATTATTATTGTGAGGATTATTGACGATTATATTGTTGTCATTTGCATCGTTATGGATAACACTAGTCCTAAGTTCATCCATTCGTGGTTCAACTAGGGTTTCATAGAGATTACCAAAGTATTCTATAAGTTTCTGTTTCTCAGGATCTGCGATGTGTTCCTTGAATCGTCTTATAGTTGATCGAGCTCTCTGCAAATCCCAATAGAATTCTCTGCGGGTTGCGGGATGGTCAAAGTCATTTAGACTCTCACTAATCGAACCAATAAAACGACCAAAATCAATGAGAAACTCCGGACTTTGCGGATTCACAGAAGACATGACGCATCCGGGAAGGTATGTAACTACTCTCACAAAATGGAATATACCCTCATCAGTTTCGATTTGTGTGATTTCCTCCTCAGTGATTGTCTTCAGGACTCTAGGTGAAATGATCGAATCACTTTGACTAGCAAGATGATGCATTGCGCGGTTTTGGAACTCGAGAGTCTCACGTTTCTCAGACTCAGAGGTTATCTTCAATACGAACTCATCGCCAGCATCAGTCACAAGATGAAAATTCTGATCATGGTAGCTAGGTAACTCTTTCAAACTACCAGAAAGACCATAGAGCCTCTTGACAATCTCAAGAGCATCAGAAACAGTGAGAGCAGGTCTTCTCAGATTTCGAAAATCCATGGAGATATCACCTTAGACAGACAACAGGATATGTTAGAGAACATAAATGTAAAGCGTTTAGATAAATAGAATAGCATTTTTAAGAAAGTTCCTCCAACTGATTGTGACATTGTGCGTTGGTGAAGAAGGTTGACAGGGAAAAGAAGTAAGAAAATAACACGCAAGATTAGTTTTGACACAGATTTGTTGAACTCTCTTGAGTGGGATCTTGATAACGAGATTTCGGGATTAACTCCTGGAGAACAACGTATAGTTCGAGACGGTAAGAGTACAATCAAAGTTCCAAAGCAAAATGAACTTAATAAGGTATCATCTGAGATAATCGAGAACTATCGAAATGGAATAGAGATTGCAACACAGACTGAAACATTGCCGCTCATTCCGTTGTTTGAAGCCAAAGAAATAGAATTGCCACCGGAACTAGCGGTCGTGCATGAACACCAGAAATATAATTATTATTTTGTTGAAACAAACTTTAGTATACTGTTGCCAAAAGATCAATTCCCTTCCTCTGCTGAGTTTGGGTTAACTCTCTTTGATGATAATACCAATCCAGCAAGACGTAGTAGACCAATCCAACTATTCCCACAGTATAAAGATGTTAATCTATTCTCAATCGATATCGAGGGAGGTCTTGGCATAGATGCAGGATTGCAGATATCTATCCCGATGAAAGAAACAGACATCATTCCATATGCAGATTTGAAATCAGATGCTAGTGTCAAGGCAAAATTCGTTGTAGGTCCTTTGAAATATAATTTCAGGAAAGCAGTATTGGAAGTGAAAGGAATTGGTAGTCAGAATATCCTATGGCGATACAATATTAGCTCGGAATTAAAAGGTACAAATGATTTCAAATCTATTCTTCTGTTGAAGGTGGCAGAAGAAACTGAAAAAGTGCAAATGGCAGCTTCACTTGGTGTTATTCCATGCAAGCGTAAATGGCGTGTGATAGAAAAGGTTCTTCCTAAACTCTCTGATAGTATGATATTGTCAGTCGAACTGTAATCAAAGGGGATTAATATATGATGAATGTGAAGGAACTCATATCCGCCATGGAAGCGGGAATTGAGTATTTTCACTCTTGGGTTGAAAAGAAGAAGAAGCAACTAACAGTAGATCTGCTTGAAGGAACCTCCAAGATATACGAAACTGCTTACGAAGAAAGAAATTATCCTCAAGCGCTCCGAATTAGCTATGGTCTAAGTTATGCATACAGAATCAAGGGTGAAGAAGAAAAGAACCTAGAATGGCACATAAACTATCTATACCTTATGTTATTAGCATCAAACACTAACGAACAGTTTGAAAGAGTCTTAAAATCTAGCTATAAAGCATACAACAGATCAGTGGAATTAAAATCATATAAGTTGGGATTTCGAGCTACAACACTTGCAGCATATTGCATATTCGATATTTTAGAACATGGATTTCAACAGTCAAAACGAAACGATCTGTTGTTAAAACAAGCCACGAATCTACGTTTTGCCTTGAAGTGGTCCCTCACTGAGTGGAATCCGCTTTGGTACATAAGGTTCATTGAACTGCTTCAATACAATCTCAATGAGATGATGAGTATTTTGTGGGTAGGAGAATATGAAAAACGTGCCAACAGAATGCTAAACAGCATCGCACAATACGCAATGAAATTCATACCAATCAACTATACGCATCCACATGAAGAATATCTCACCGCAGATATTGCGCATACCCTTGGATTGCTTTCACAGAAATATGGATCCGTAGATGATGCAATCGCAAGATTTGAATTCCTAGCTGATTTTGCTGAAGAAATCGATAAGAAAGGAAGTTGGTTAGAAGCAGTTTACGCTCATTACAATTTGAAATGTTCATTGGATGCTTCACAAGAAGAACTGCATCAGTTCAGAGAATCTTTGAGAGATGTATCTGAGGAGTTTAGAGCTGATTTCCGTTCACGAGTAGGACGACTCTGGGCTAGTCAAGAACTAAACAATAAACTTGTTCGAATCTTGAAAGATGAAATAGAACAAGTTAATCACCCTGTACGAAAATTCTTTGAGGCCATTGAGTCTATGAGATCGCGTCTTTTACTTGATAGCGTTGGAAACAAGTTCGTAGAGTTCATTGATCAAGATATAGAGAAAGAGGTTACAGAACTCGAGCGTGACGTACTACGATTTTACCCATCAAAGGAGCCCGATGATGATTTGTTCGAAACCCGACTTGCGAGCCAGCTTACCATAGGATTTCCAGGGTTCGAAAAGGATGAACTAAAACGCTCCAAACACATTTGGAAAATCGAAGCCCTCTATAAAGAAACAAGTGCTGGATATGTTGGTTCTGAAGAAACAGTCGACTTAACTAGTTTAATGAATTCTTTGAAACCAGATGAAATCCTTGTAAGATACTACGTGCCAGATCCATACCAAAACCCAGTAGACATATTCATTATTGCTGTTTCCCCTAATAAATTCGGATCCGACTGGGTTAAATTCGAATTGTTCCCCGATACAGGATTCCGAGCACGAATGAGTGTTGGTAAAGGTGAGCCAATTGATGTGTCCCCAATTATTCAATATTTTGCTCATCTAAGAACATCCATCAAGAATACAGATAAAGAAGACAATGAAGAAACACTTTCCATTCTCGAAACACTCTACAACCTATTAATCAGTCCTTTATCTAAATTAGGAGTATTAACTGTGGATACCAAGCGTTTGATAGTAGTTCCTGACGGTATCTTGAATTTAATTCCATTTGCGGCTTTAAGAAAACCGAATGGAAATTTCTTAATCCAAGAAGTAGCCCTTGTTCTCTCTCCGAGTGCATCCGTTTGGTATAATAATCAAGCTTTGAAGAGAGAGGAAGTTTCTAATTTCCTGGGCTTTGCGAATCCGGATTTATCATATACCGATCTAACAGATTTGGAATTAGCTGAGGAAGGACTAAAGGATATCACTGAGAACCTAAAAGCGTTAAACTGCAAAAAACGATTAGGTACCAATGCAACTGAAATCAATCTAAGAAGGTTAGTTTCTGGACAACATATCATTCATTTCGCTACTCATGGAGAATTTCCAGAACAAGATGTGATTGACTTTCACCAATTATTATTATCAGCATCACAGGACCACGATGGACGAGTTCATGCAGAGGAATTGAGAAAGATGGATTTCAGGTCTGCCCGACTTGTCGTATTAAGTATCTGTAACGGTGGAATATATAGAATTGGACCTGGTAATGAACTCTACGGACTTGTACCAGCCTTATTGATTGCTGGCGCTGAGAATGTCATCGGTACACTTTGGCAAATTGAAGACAGAGCTGGAAGACGTTTCATGATTGAATTCTACAAATACCTCATCAAGTATGGGCCAGCTCTAGCAAACAAATTAACATGTGAAAAAGCGATTAAACACAAATATCCAATACGTAATTGGGCTGGATTCGCACTTATTGGAACCGGAAGACCCTTTGATGTAAAATGAAAAACACTTTCAACCAGAGGATCATTTGGAGTAGAGACCTCTCAAAACTAATGAGTCATAGTATGTATCCATCGCAAACATTGTCAAGGTCTTATCTACCTCAGGAAGTTCTCGTAGATAATCTACAATGAACCGATTCATTGCGTCAATATTCTTAGTCCGAACTTTCAGGAGAACATCATACTCCCCACTTAGCACGTGTACTCCCTGTACGAAGGGATGCTCTGCGATTGTCTGGCAGAACTCACGCTGCGACAATACAACTTTCTTACCCGGCACACGATATCGAACCGTCACAAGAATGAAAGCTAATGTTTCTCGATCTACCTTAGTAGGGTCAACGACAGCTGAATAGTTTTTGATTACTCCCGTGACTTTCAGTGCTTTCATTCTTGCATGAACTGAAGATATTCCGATGCCCAAGGCCTCTGAGAGCTTGGATATGCTTTGCTTGCTATCGTTTTGGAGAAGATGTAGCAGTTCTTTGTTTTTATCATCGAGTTTCTTCATCTTCGAAATTTTTTCGGCCATATCATCATTTTCACCGTAAAAACTGAAAAACATTCCCCTTTTAGCAGGAAAACATTATAGTCCGAATTTGATTGGAAAAGTGCAGAGAGAAGCAGTCATTGTCTCATAAATAAAAAATTGGAAACCTCAAGTTTCATTCCCCAATGGGAGCGCGTAGTGGGGCGGTGCGCTCTCTCGAACCATTATTATCTCGTCAAAGAGAAATCCATTGATGAACAGTGAACATAGACAGCCTGAATTTCTGCGTCTGATTTTTACCGATCTATTGAGACATACAAGGAGTATTGAAGTGGGTATGAACAGACTTGAAGAAATTGTCAAGCACAGACTGGTTCCTCTGAGAGTACCGCTTGGGAGATTGAGAGGTACCTCAATGTGAACTAAATCTGTAATCCAAAAGACTTCTAACATACGATATCACGCAGTACTGTGTTGGAGGTCAATAATTATGCCAGCCTTCGAAAGTAAGGAACAGATGCTTAACGTTTTCAATAAATTCTGGGTGAAAGCCTCAGAACATAAAGAGATAATGGAGAAACTTGCCAAGTCGCAAGTGGTTGTCAAATTCGATATCGAAGATCCCACATTCCAATTCACGATAAACTTTAGAGACCCTGGACCAAACGGCGAGATTGGGACACTCATAGTTGATAGCGATGTGGAGCCAGAGATTACAGTCTGGTCAAAATCCGAAACTACTAACAAGTTCTGGCAAGGAAAATTGAACACAACTATTGCTATGGCACGAGGTAAGGTCAAGCTCGACGGTTCAGTGGCCAAAGCACTTGGTTTGCTCTCTAAAATCAAACCGCTCTATTCAGTGTTCCCTGAAATCCTCAAAGAGGAAGGACTCGACCACATGATTTTGTAGTATCTAAAGAAAAGTATATATTTGCAGATTGCACAACAGAGCTTAGTAACAAAAGTTAATTATTGTTAATAAGGTGAACACATTGGCAGCAGTAACGAAAGAAATGAGCATTGGTGAAGTAGTTATGAAGTGGCCTGAGGCAGCTGGAATATTCATGCAACATGGATTGCATTGTTACGGCTGTGCAGCTGCTAGGTATGAAACCATCGAGCAAGGTGCACAAGCACATGGTGTCGATCCTGAAGCTCTCATCAAAGCCATAAACGAAGAAATTGAAACCAAGGAGTGACTTACTCCTCTTACTGACAAGCCCTCTTCTCAGGGGGCTTGATTCTGATTTATTATCACTATCTATTCCTGTCGAGATTTTATGCGCCCATACAATCGTCCAGTTTCTTCCTCTGACATCTCAAAACTATGTTCTGGATCAGGGAATGTTCCATTCCGCACTTCTTCTGAATACTCTGAAACAGCATTCTTGATCAATTCTCGAACATTCGCGTATTTCTTGACGAACTTGGGTTTGAAATCTTCAAAGAGACCTAGCATGTCCCAGAGCACAAGCACTTGACCATCACAGCTAGGCCCAGCTCCAATCCCAATCGTGGGTATGCTAACGGACTCAGTGATGAGCTTGGCGGTCTCCGAAGGAACAAGCTCGATAACCATTGAGAAGGCACCAGCCTCTTCCAGTTTTATAGCTTGTTTGACTAACATCTCAGCCATTTCAGCGGTACGACCCTGAATACGATACCCACCCAACTGGAAAATCGATTGAGGAGTTAGGCCTATATGACCCATCACTGGAATACCAGCATCTACAACAGATCGTACTATGTCAACAACAGGGTCTGTTCCTCCTTCGATTTTCACTGCTTCTGCGCCACCCTCTTGGAGCATCAGTCCGCAGTTCTCTAGAGCCTGCTCGGCACTGACTTTGTATGACATGAATGGCATATCACCGATGATGAGGCAATCAGGACGGGCTCGAGCAACCGCAGCACTATGGTGTATAACATCTTCAAGTGTTACAGGGATTGTGCTTTCATATCCGAGCAATGAGTTGCCAACCGAGTCACCAATGAGAATCATGTCCACACCAACCTCGCTAAGGATTGCAGCAGTTGGTGCATCGTAGGCAGTAAGCATGACTATCTTCTTGCCTTTCTTCTTCATAAGCCGAATTTTATGCGTGGTCTTTCTCACCAAGTCGCTATCTCCGTTCTATAGAGGATGGGATGCCCTTCTAATAAATGGTGTAAATACATTCTGAATGCCCTATATAATGTATATACATTTTGAATTTGTGTATTCTCAGGGCCGATAGTTCTTACAGGTCGATATCCCTCTTCCTGAAGCGCCACTTGTACAACTCGACACCAACAATTGCTGGTAGTGATGCAAGAATCACAATTAACCAGTCATAGCTGGTCAGAGGTGTGAAGTAGAAATCAAGACCAAATGGTGATAGAATCTCCTGGGCTAAGGGGACATACATCAGTAAGAAATGAGCCAGATAGATTAGGCCCAACAGGATCACGAAGATAAAAGTTCCAGACTCTCTAAGACTTCTTTGGATGGGCATATTTATTCTACGGATGCTTAGGACAATTGTACTCTCAACTAAGAGAATCACAGAAAGAAGCATCACCGTGGCCTTGGCGGCCTCAATGGGAACAGTGAATGATTCGGGTGTCGAATAAAATCCAGCAAGGTTCTCTGGATAGACCTCAACGATGCCACCCCAACCAGTGAGTGTAAGCATGTAGACTGCGGCAGCTCCAATGGTCATGAGAATGACATTCAATGCCATAAACTTGCCAAGATTTCGTGTTATGAGTGCTTGACTGTCACGAGGTTTGTCTTCCATTGCGTGCTTCGATGTTCGATCAAAGACAAGTGCTAATCCTGGAAATGAGTGTGTCGTCACCACCAAGTATAGACTCTGCCACTGGGTTAGCATGGGCACAGCACTAGGTAAGAAGAATAGGGCACCGAAGAAAATCATGCTTTCAAACAAGTTGATGGCCACATAGAAGTAGATCATCATGCGTATCTTGTTGAAGAGACCTCTACCTTGATGAACACCAGACACAATCGATGCAAAACTATCATCAGTTATCACCAGGTCCGCAGCTTCTTTGGCCACGTCTGTTCCGGTGATCCCCATTGCAATACCCGCATCGCTCATTGCAAGAGCTAATGCGTCATTTACACCGTCCCCGGTCATAGCAACAACACGATTTTGGTCCTGATAGCGTTCAACGATGACTTGTTTATGGTCAGGATTTACTCTAGCAAAAACGTTGGTGCGTACAAAGTCATCATCAGAAATAGTATTGACCTGATTACCCTCGACAACCAGGGAGTTTTTCTCAAAAATACCTAGATCTTCAGCAATGGTCTTTGCAGTAGCAGCAGCGTCACCCGTAATCATGATTACATTGATTCCTGCACTGTGACAATCAGCAACTGCTTCTTTCACACCTTCTCTTGGTGGGTCCACAATGCAAGCGAATCCTAAATAGATGAGGTCAGTCTCAGTTTTATCTCGTGCACCCTTGCCTGTGGGAACTTTGTCCATATGTCGATATGCAAGAGAAATAACTCGATAACCTTTGGATGCGAAGTCCGTAGTGAGTTTCCTGACACGATCAGCCATATCAGGTGTGAATTTAGAGGGAGTGTCTTTCCCATTCACCATTGTACAAAGTGGCAACAAGATTTCAGTGGCCCCCTTGACAAAAGCAACAAACTTCTTACCATCCTTGCAGATTTTTGACATGCGTTTCAGTTCAGACTCGAATGGAAACTCTTCGATAATTTTATACTTCTTTGTAATTGCTGTTTCATCAATTCCGCTCTTGCGAAACATTGTCAGCAACGCAGCATCAGTGGGGTCTCCAAGGGGTTTCCAGATCTCACCCTGGTCGGGAATCTCTTCCTTGATAATCTCAGAGTCGTTGTTGATACCTCCACATACAACAAGACGATAGAGACCCTTCCATGTGAAAATGTCCTTTACTTCTTCTTCCTTAACCTCGAGGGTAATTGTGTCATTGGCACCCTTCATGAGGTAGATTCCACCGACTGGGTCATACCCGTCACCCTTGACAGAGTACAGATTGTGCGTATCCCAACAGTATTTTACAGTCATTTGATTCCGCGTCATAGTTCCAGTTTTATCGCTGCAAATTACGCTGACACGTCCAAGACTCTCTACTGCAGAGAGGTCTCTGATGATCACGCCTTTCTTAGCCATAGCCAAGACACCAGTCAATAGAACAATTGTCGTGAGCAATGGAATGTTGATAGGCATGATTGTCATTGCGCGAGTGATTGCAGTCTGTGTCTGTCGGAGTATGTTTTCAAATCCAAGATCGATTGGCAGATTGTTGAGCCAGTCATAAATGACAACTTGCCATAGCACAGAAACCACCATAAGAATAACAGCAGCAATTCCTAGATACTTTGCTAGAAGATTGACTTTCCTTCTAAGAGGAATGTCACCAGTGTTCAGCTCTTCAAGAGTGCCCTGAATCTTCCCGATCTCAGTTCGACCACCTGTAGCGGTTGTGATGACGGTTGCCACCCCAGTTGAAACATAGGTACCAAAGAACACCATGTTTCTCATATCAGTGAGTGACACATCGGGACCAATATTGCCAGCTTCATCCTTTGCTGCCGGCATACTCTCACCGGTCAAGGAGGCTTCATTAATAGTAAGATTTGATGAATTGATTATCCTAGCATCGGCAGGAATTCTGTCACCTTGGTCTAATTTGACAATATCGCCAGGAACTATCTCAAATGGAGGAATACTCTGCTCTGAACCCTGACGGATGACACGAGTTTCGCCAGCAGAGAGTTTCTCAAGTGCCTCTAGCTTCTTTTGAGCTCGAAACTGTTGAAAGATAGCTACAAGAGCATTGACT
>SOKL01000174.1 GCA_004376265.1 Candidatus Thorarchaeota archaeon | reverse complement strand
GGCCAACATAGAGAAAAGACTTTCACCAATTAACAAAGGTCAACTCTCGTTCTATTGGCGAATCGATGATTGGGTCAATCCTGCTTTAGGTACGATAGCTAGTATGAGAGTTACAGTTCAAAACACAACTACATCGGTGTCTATGTACTACTATCTCTGTATTGGTGGAGCAGGAACTTTGCCGTTCAGTATATTTGGTTCTGACATGAAATTCTATGCAAGCGCATTCAATGTAACAGACACATGGAATCATTTCGATCGCAATATCTGGGATGATTTTCTAATCTTCGGCAATACAGATGAGCTCTTTCTTGATGATATCACTTTCACCGTGAGTACTAATGAGGATGATAGTCGCTTGTCGGTCCTTTTTGATGATATGTCACTCGAAGCATCAATCATGAACGATATGAGCTATGAAACCCAAGGAGTTGTTGGAACACCCATCGAGGGATGGAACGAACCAGTTAGTGATCCAGCATATACCGTCACAGATTTCGCATTTACTGGAACTAAGGCGGGGAATATGACAGTTGAGGATGATCAAGACTTCTATGAGGACCAGCCGTTCGGTAACCTTCAGATAGATGAAACAACAGAACTCATCTTTGACTTCAATGTATACCTTGAAGCCTTCAATGAAACTTCAGAAGATTTCATGTACTTCGAGTTTCAATTTGATGATGGTGAATCAATCGGCTATGTCATCGCTAACTCAAGTGACGAATTCGAGAGTTGGTTAGATGAAGGAACGAACATCATATTTCTACAAGACACAATCGTAACAGGAGAATGGATGAATTTCCAGCGAGACTTGGTTCATGACTACCTATCAACAGTCGGAAGTTTACCGGATACGACTTTGTATAATGTGTATCTTGTAGGGCTAGCATCAAAGAGTAGCAAACTAGTGGCATATCTCGATGATCTCTACATCTACTACGATCCCGCTCCTGAAATCAGTGATGTAGAACATACACCTGTGAACCCAGTTGATGGAGGTTTTGCTTTGGTGTCTGCAGTAGTAGTTGATGCCACTCTTGATTCTGTTGTTCTAAATTATATGGTGGATAACGGTACCGAGAATGTGCAAGCCATGATCAGAGATGTGGAAGGTGTATTTCAAGGGAACATAACTAATCTGACCGAAGGAAATGTGGTTGAATATTATATCACGGCTACTGATGCGTTTCTGAAATCAACTGACGCAATGGATGGGACAGATTACTTCTCCTTCACAGTTGGTTCCGCACCTACTGGCACCACACCTACTCCACCTCCAGGGGAATTGCCATTAATCCCAATCATCGCAGTGGTAGTAGTCCTTGTCATCGGGGTACTAATCGTATTCTACATGTTTGTCTACAAGAAGAAATAATCCAAACTTTAGCCCAATCACTTCGATTGGGCTTTTCCTTTTCTTTATAATTCCCTATTGTAAGAAAGAATTTAACCACCCAAGTGTTCCGAAGGAGTGAACAAAATGTCGAAAGTTGCAGTTATCAGAGGTGAGAGAAGTCTGGAAACTGTCTACAAAGCTCTGGACCTCATTCCATACAAAGAAGCTCTCCAGCAATGGGACAGAGTTCTCATCAAGGTGAATTTCGTAACATCAAAGACCTGGGATACCGGAACTACAACTGATCCCATTGTTGTTGAAGCGATAATCAATAGGGTAAGAGACCTCGGGAAGGAGGTTCTTGTTGTTGAAACTGATGCAACGTCCACAAACGCAGACAAGGCAGTTGTAAAGACTGGAATGAAGGAGATGCTTGACCGAGTGAGTGTGGATTTTGTTAATATGCGAAAATTGAAAGAACAAGTCAAACTCAATGTGATAGATGGGAAGACACTGGAATCATTCAAGGTGGCTAAAATCGCAACCGAATCTGCCATCATTAGTGCAGCGAAATTGAAAGCGGTAAGTGGTGTCATAGTTTCTATGGGACTCAAAAACATGTTTGGAACGCTCTCAGATAAGTTCAAAATGAAGTTCCATCGAAAAGGACTTCACAAGGTAATTCATGATGTGTGTAAGACACTTCCACCAACTATGAGCGTTGTTGACGGATTTGTAGGTCTGAAGGGGTTCATGCCGATGAGGGGGACTCCTGTACCATTCAAAACAATCATAGCTAGCACAGATTCCGTTGCCTGTGATTCCGTTGGAGTTCAAATTGTTGGGCAAGATCCTCAGGACGTCGATTATCTCAGATGGTTGCATGAGTTTGGTCTTGGAGAGATACAGGATTTTGAGATAGTAGGGGACAGCATCGAACCTCTCAAGGAAATTTTTACGAAGGCTTAGAATCGGGGTACTTATCTACTCACAACTGATTGTAAAAAGAATCAAACCAAATATCCCTATGCGAATGAACTCAAAGTAACTCAATCAACGAACTCTATTTACGGCGGTGTAAGATTCTTCGCTGCAGTTCAGAACCGCATGCCTCACATCTTAGAAGATTCGGTCGATTTTCATGTTTACATTTTGAGCATACAAGATTGCCTTTGGTTCCACCTCCAGCTCGATAAGTTGCAGAAACATTGTCTTTTCCCGTTCTAGGTGCAACACCAGCTTTACCATCTCCAAAATGTACTGTTCCACTCTCAGCGTCCAACCTATAGGTTTGACCCTTATCCTTGATTGTCG
>SOKL01000367.1 GCA_004376265.1 Candidatus Thorarchaeota archaeon | reverse complement strand
GATACGCACGTTGTGAATGCTATATCTCTTTCCAGCAATCGATACCCACCAATTGTTAGAAACAATCCCGATGAAACCCTAGAACATATTATAACAGCCTCAGTAAAGGCACGAGAGAGGATTCAACCTGTCAAAGTTGGTTTAGGTTTTGGTAAAGCAGACGGGCTTAGAACATTCGGTGAGAAAGGATTCGATATTCTGACACAGAACATCGCAGAAGCCGCAGGGATTGCAAGAAAAGCAGGTATCCGAGTTGGTGGAGGATCGATTCTCCTCTACATTCTTCTAGCATTCCTCTTCTGAACCATTTCGATAGAAGTATATGGAAAAGTATGAAATCATTGAAACTAGATAATGGGTTGGAACTATGAAAAAGCGAGTCCTCGTTTGTTTGACTGGAGCAAGTGGTGCGATATATGGCGTCAGACTGTTGCGTGAACTGAATACTGAAGGTTACGAAGTCCATCTCATTGTATCAAAGTGGGGAGAAGAAACCCTGAAGTATGAAACAGGAATGACGAGTGAAGAATTGAGTAAATATGCGGACTTCACTTATAGCGAGAATGATTTAGCAGCTGGACCAGCCAGTGGTAGCTTCCCTCTCGATGCAATGGTAGTGATTCCGTGTTCTATGAAGACACTCGCGGGCATTGCTCATGGATACGCAGAAAATCTCATTGCGCGTGCAGCAGATTGCAGTTTAAAGGAAAGACGTAGGCTTATTCTGGTACCTAGAGAGTCCCCTCTCAATTTGATCCATATTAGGAACATGGCCGCTGTGACAGAAGCAGGGGCCATTGTAATCCCTGCCAGCCCAGCATTTTGGGCAAAACCGAAGACCATCGAAGAGCTTGTGGATTCAGTTGTTGAGAGAGTCCTCTCTCACTTGGGGATTTCCAAAGATTCAGCTGCAAAATGGACGGGCGAATCTTAGTTTAGACACTCAACTCCAGTGCAATGTCGTTCCGCAGTGGTCACAGGTTATAGTTTCACCAGGAAGTGCTCGTTTAGGTAATGCAGCACCACATTCAGCACACTCGATCTTCTTAGGAGCAATATCACCAGTCTTTGCCTGGAGCTTGAGCAGAACTTCTCGGAGATTATCACGCATCTCTGATAACAGAAGTTCCATTTTGTTCTCGTCATCACTTGCAACAGAAATCCGCATTGTCAGATTTTCTTTTGACACTGAACCAATCACAACGTATTCAGTGCCTGAAAGAGCCTTTCCATAGTACCACGATTCCTCGCCATTCTTAGTCCCACTCTTTTCACCGATGAACTTCACACTTTGCTGTTCAATGACATCATTCACTATATCAAGCATCTCTTGAACTTCAGCATCTGCGTCCATCTGATACTCAGCAGCTCTCTCAGTTTGTAACCGTGTTTCAAGGATTTTCTCTAAATCGGACATGCTTTTGGTAGAGATATATGCATCTCGAGCGGCTGCAGCGTGCTCGTTTGGAATTTCCACCTTACTCTCGCCGTGATTATCACATGTGAGGACTACTTCTGAGTTGTCACCTTCTTCTTGAATCAATGAGAGCCGTAAAGGATTATGACACTTGTGACACTCGTACAATTGACCATAGAATCGCTCAATTACGGGTTCTACAGCTCCAATATGTAGAAGTCTTTCAGCTCCATGACCATTTCGGCATTCCATTTTTAGTTCAACAATATCATCACGAACCTTAGATCCACGAATTGTCAATGGAGAAGTACATTTTTCGCATTTCAGACTCTCTTCAGTGGAAGGCAATCGATCAATGTGCTTGTCTCTTTCTTCTAGATGTTTGTAAATACCAACGACAACACCTTTCTTGAAATCACCGTGAACTGGACAAACCAATTTCAATTCCACATTATTTCCACTTACTTTGGTTTCGGATTCAATTATATCAGTGACTAATTCGCATTTGTTACACTTCAACACACCATTGACAATCGAGTCAATAGCCTCCTCATCCAGATCTACAGGTTGTGAGAGGTCAACACCATGCCCATTCTTACAGCTACATTTGAGTTTGTATTTCATCTTATCAAGTTCAATATTTTTGATTGAAAGGGGATTTCCACAATCGCGGCAATTTAGCATCGAGCGAACAATACTTCCCTCAGACATAGCCTCAACGATAGATTCAAACATCCAAGCGTACTCTGCTGGGAGCTCCTTCTTTGTTTTCCCATGGGCGGGACATGCAAGTTCAACACGAGCTTTGTTACCTTTGGGTTGGGTTTCTAATACTTGACATGGTAGACCACACTCATCGCAATGGATGAGTCGCTTCACTACAGTTTTGAGGACTGATTCATCAGCAATCTTCGGGATGTGACGCAGCTCTTTATGGCCATTAGAACATTTAGCTTTTATTGCGAGAACCCCTTTCTTTTCAGCAATTTCATGCACAACAAATACTTCACCACATTTCGGGCAGCTCAAAGAATCAAGAATGGATTTCGAGCTATTCACATTTCCTTGTAACCCTGTGACAACAGTGTGGTAGTAGGCAGGAATTGATCTTTCTTGTGGTCCATGAATTGGGCAAATGAACGTATACTCAGCCTTCATCCTACCAACATCAGTATTCATGAGCGACATTGTTGAACCGCATTCAATGCACGTAAAAATTCCGCTGAAAACTTCATTGGCCATACTGTCTGCT
>SOKL01000249.1 GCA_004376265.1 Candidatus Thorarchaeota archaeon | reverse complement strand
TCGAAGAATGTGTCTTCTTCGTTATTCATTCGAGTTTCCTCAAGATTGTGGATGGACTGGAGAGTGAGCGGCCCTGTTAAAATCCTTGTGCCTCATGAAATCATAGGATATCCAACAGAAGAATGATTAAATCCAGATTCGGATGAAAACATACTATGTCGGAAGAGGAGCAGACATTTGAACAATGGCTTTCCAAGGCACGATTATTTGGACAACAGGGGCAGAACAAGAAAGCAATCGAAGCGTACCGAAACGCGCTTCTGATTACCCCTGAGAACTTGGATGCACTCAACGAGATGGGTTTGATTCATATCCACATTGGTGAACAGAATAGCGCAATCATCGCATTTGATCTTGCAAAAAGTCTCGCTCCCGATGATTTCAGGGGATATTCCAACAAAGTTGAGGCATATCTCACTCTCGGTTCATTTGAAGATGCAAACGAAGAGGCGGATGCAGGATTAGAACTTGTGCCAGAGAGTGCAGAACTCTGGTCTAAGAAAGCTCGAGCTCTTGAGAGTCTTCTGAAAATCGATGAGGCTATCGAGGCTTACAATAAAGCTCTCATATACGATTCCAGTGAGCCAGAAACATGGAAGGCTCTTGCCCTTTGTCTTGACGCTCAGGAAAAGTGGGCAGCAGTTGCTCGTGCATACAGAATTGCCGCTGGGCTCCATCAGAAGCGCGGTGAGGAACGGGATGCAGAGAGCTGTTTCAAATTTGCTGATCTGGCTGAAGACTCACAGTAAAAAGAATGAGGAAAGGCCCCATATTGGGCCTTAACCTGTTATGAATTACTTTCGTTTCACGAAACAAATTCCACCAATTACAGCAACAATTGCTATTGCTATGTAGGGTATTAGTTCTGCAAGAGAACTTGGCGTTGCTGGTGTGGTTGATCCCGAGGTCGATGTTGTAGTAGATGGAGTCGTGATTATGGAACCTATCGAATTGCGAACTCGAATGACCATCTCCTCTCCAACGTGCCAGATACCTCCTGCTTGAACAGAAGCCTGTACAGTGATGTTTGTTCCATCAACCTGAGGAGATATCACAAACATGTAGTTCTCTGGGTCACCTTCTGCGGAGTCAAATACATTTGCCGTGATCGAGTAATTGTTCCAACTACCAGCTCCAATTTTCACACCCAGACTAACATCCGTGACTCCAGTAGAAAAGAGTGGATGTGCATACACTGTTATGTTGATATCTGAAGCACTAGTGGGAATATTTGGAGTCCAATAGAGATTTACATCCCCTATATGATCGAAGTCAGCAATACTCCAATCAAAGTCAAAGACTTCTTGATACCACTGAGCGATATCCTCATTCTCAATAATGACTCCAGCTTCTCGATTATTCTCTAAGCTATTGTCACTATAGTTGATACTGCTAATGAGAACGATTCGGCCATCCACGATGATACCCTTATTGTGATTGGCTGTGGACCAGCGTGTGTCCTGCCAAACAATAGGTATGTCGTGCTGATGAAAAAGAGCCGCAACTTCCTCAAAGTCATACTCTTCTTCAGAGATGACACGAACAGTAACACCACGATTCTTTGCATCTATGATGGCCTCAAGAATCGTTTCTACACTACCTGTTTCGTTCCAATTGGTGATGTAGGGAATCTGAATGTCAAGTGTAGCCTGAGCTGCAATGATACAGTATAAGATTCCTTGAAGGCTTGTATCAGGACTGAATATCGGAGTGATATTCATAGGTCCTGAGAAGTGCCCAGGTGTTGCGAAAGGACGAGCATATGTACTGCTGGTCGCAGTAAAGGTGAGTGGGGTACCAGTACCATGAGTCCCCGCATCATAATCGATTCCATTACTCCAATCATAATCAAAGACATCTCTGTAGTATTGAGTTACCTCGGTGTCGGTCATAGCAATACTCCATTCTCGGTTTGCCTTATCCCCAACCTCAGGAAAACTAGTCTTTGCCCAATTGCCAGAATGAATGATAGTCGTCTTGTTGTCAATGATAACAAATTTCTGGTGAGCATAAGTAAACTCAGGATCGCTTGTCCATTTCACAGGATAACCTAGCAGTGTCAAATTGTTAGCTACGTAATCATTAGGACTATAGTATCCTAGACTGTTCCAGCCTATAAGGAACTTCATCTCAAGTGTTGGTTTCGTAGTGTGAAGCTCGTGAATAAGTTCCAGAATGTACGGATTATTGATTCCATAAATCTCAACATAGATTGATTCTTCTGCGGAATTCAAGAAATGCCAAAGAGTGTCTTTGCTCCCATCGGGCGACACGAAGGTTGTAACGTTCATATTCTTGTTGAAAGTTTGCCATGTGAACGCCGAAGGAGTGTATTCTTTTTGCGGCAAGTCTACTGATGCCACAGGAGAAACCAGAAATGGTAGAAACCCTGAGAGCATAAGTGTGACCATGAATAAACTAATCTTTTTGTGGTGGTTAATCAAAGTTAAAGTCCTCCCGACTTGTGTCACGGTTCTATCAGACTGAATCACTTATACCTTCCCCTGCAAAAAGAAGAGATACAGAATGTAGGAGCCTCAACGTATGAAACTATTCTACCGGGTAAGCCCCGACGAATATCGAGCTTGCTTGGACGAAATTCGTGAAAAGTTTGGAATGCTCGAAGAGGTTGATGAAGCCAGAACAATGTTACTGCTAGATGACGATTCGCAAATCGAGAGAGTCATCGGTACATTCGACCCAGTAACTGATGAAATCGCTCAAGTGAGGGTAGTTCTTACGGATGAGTCACTAAAGGAATTCTTTGATTCTGTATTAGGAGAACCGTACAAAGTAAAGTAGATAGCTGGTTTCGACTGTATTGAAATAAAGAAAGTCACTGACAGGAACATCCTATTACAGACGCTCCTGTCGAACTACCCCTCACTCACATTGTAAGCTTGGGTCGCTGTCTCTGAGAATTATTCCTCGATAGCGCCTTCAGGGCAACTATCAACACAGGCATAACACTCGGTACACTCGTCTGCACGTGCTTCCTGGTACACGGCCTTGTCGTTGATCACATATAGTGTGGGATCTACTGGACAAACGTCCGCGCAGGTGTTGCATGCATTACAGTTATCGTTGACTTTCCACATCATTGGAATCACTTGACCTCGGACTATTACATAAGTCCATCTTCGGTTCGGATGGCAACCCCATTTAAACTTCGCGAATGGACTATTCAAAACCTTCAAAAGCTCTACAAATGCGAGAGCCAGAACTATTAGACAATCTCCAGTGAGTTATTTGTAACATTCAGCGACGGTGATCCAATTGCAAGATTTAGCCAATGATGAGCAAGCAGACGGTAAGTTTAGTCGACGTCTTGGTCTTGTTGGAGCAACTAACATCGGATTAGGAGCTATGCTTGGTGGTGGAATCTATGTCATCTCTGGGACTGCTGCAGGAATAATAGGTCCAGCCCTTGTTATTGCATATCTAGTCACTGGAATTCTTGCAATGTTCACAGCTATCAATTATGCTGAGATTGCCAGTTCAATTCCCAAGCAGGGTGGTGGATACACATTCGCTCATGACACTCTGGGAGGACTTCCAGCATTTCTGACTGGCTGGTTTTTGATGATAGGGAACATTGTGGCTTGTGGATTATATGCATTAGCTGTTGCCCACACACTCGCCGTGTTCATTCCAGATGGGACTCAGTATGTAGCAATGATTGCACTTGCGATAATAGCGATAACATTCGTGACAAACACAATTAGTGTCAAGAGCGTTTCTGGAGTTCTTGGTATTCTGAACATTGCACAGGCAATCATTCTGTTCTCATTCGTTGCAATCGGACTCCTATTGATAGAACCCTCTAACCTGATTCCATTCTTCGCTGAGAATGCTGGACTACCAGCTTTCATGGCCACGGTATCGTTCATCTATATCAGCTTCGTGGGCTTTGAGCTGGTGACCTCTGTATCAGAAGAGATTAAGGACCCAGCAAGGAATGTCCCTCGTGCAATATTCCTCACTGTAGCAATTGGAACGGGAGTCTACATAGCTGCGTCACTGGTTATTGTAGGTGTGGTTCCATTCACACAAGTTGCCGAAACCTTCACGCCTATCGCAGATGTTTTCGAAGTAATGATTCCAGGTGGTTTGATCGTAGGTCTCGCGGGGATGGCTGCATCAAACTATGCTGCGTTGAACGCCACATTCCTAGCAGGAGCAAGAATCGTATACTCTATGGGGAGAGATAGATTCTTACCAAAATCGTTCGATAGCGTGAGTAAGAAACTGAAGACTCCGATACCAGCTTTGATTCTGGTCTTCATTCTTGTTAGTCTGTTTGCATTGTCAGCAGATGTCGTGTTGGTCGCTCAGCTCGCAGTATTTGGATACCTCATTGCGCAGGCGATTGTGAACTTCTCGGTCATAATACTTCGGCGGAAGGGACTCAGTGTACCAGGTACGTTCAAGACACCACTGTTTCCAATCTTCCCAATTTTGGGCGCCGGAATCTGCCTATTGCTACTCCCCTCACTCGATTCATTTGTTTTGCAACTTGGTGGAACCCTTACTCTGATCGGATTCTTTGTTTTCTTAATCTACGGATGGCGTCACAATAGAGCTCACGTTGAGATACTCAATAACAACATTGGAGCTATCACTGATCAATCGTGATGAGAGAAACAGGAATATTGCTATTATCGAAGCTGGTCAGTCGACATCTTCTCTATCAAGCCAACCTCTTAATGCAAGGGCGGCCTTCTCTGACATTCCATCCACGGCAGTAAGATCCTCCACGGAAGCCTTCATCACATTTTCGAAACTGCCCAAGGCTTGAAGTAGCGCAGTTCTTCTTTTAGGTCCAATTCCTGGTGCTTCCTCGAGTATAGAGCCGGTGAATCTCTTCTCCCTGAGTTTGTCATGATATTTCTTGGCGAACCGATGAGCTTCATCACGAATTCTCTGAATCAAGTACAGCCCTTCTGACCCGAGGTCTAACTCAATTCCATCGGGAATGCTCCGCATGAAGAGAAGCTCTTCCCTTTTTGCGACAGCTACTACTGGAACGTACTCCATTCCCAGCTTGGTGAGTGCATCCAGAGCAACATTGAGTTGACCTTTCCCCCCATCGATTAGGATTAGATCAGGTAACACATCCTTTCGTTCGAGAACCCCTCTGTATCGTCGAAAAACTACTTCATTCATCATTGCGTAATCATCTGGGGTTTCCTTGACGCGAATCTTGAACATGCGGTACCTCTTGTAGTATGGCTCACCATTCTTGAAGACAACGCAAGACCCTGTAGGGTCAGTTCCCTGAATATTAGAAATGTCAAAACCCTCAATACGCATTGGTGCCACTGAAAGGCCTAGGGCTTCTTTTAGTTCCTTAACGCCATCATGTACAATCTCTTCTTTACTCTCTCCAAGAATCAACATTTTCCGAAGAGCCCTATGGGCATTCTTGTTTGCCATCTCGACTAGCTCAGTGGTTCTATCATCATCAGGCATCATAATCTGAACAGGATGCCCATTAGCATCACTGAGCCAAGTACTGAGTTCTTCCATTCGAGAAATCTCGGCAGGGATAATTATCTGATCAGGGAGACGTGGAATAGTGAAATAGAATTGTTCGATAAAAGCTAACATTACCTCTGTATCAGGTGTGTCGAGATCTATCTCAAAATAGAAATTGTCTATGCCAATCATCCGACCATTTCGCACTATCAACATATCAATGAGGGCAGCTTGTTCTGTTCGTGAAATTCCAAGGATATCACTATTCGCTCCTTCGAATCGAACTACCTTCTGTCGACTCATCAGGATTTCTAAGTCAGTGAGTCGGTCTCTAAGCTCAGCAGCTTTTTCGAACTTCATTTCAGCAGATGCTTTTTCCATCTGACTCTTGAGAGACCTCCGTAAGTCTTCCGGGCGACCTTCTAGGTAGTAGCTCATCTGATCCACCAATGATCGATACTCATCAAGAGGAATATGGTCTTCACAAGGTCCGGTACATCTATCTAGATGATAATCCATGCAAGCCCGTTTCACCTTTTCAGGGTCCTTACACATGGCTACAGGAATGGATTTTCTTATTGTATCTAAAAGGCGCTCAAGCCTCTTTGTACTCCCATAAGGTCCAAAATAGGTAGCACCATCTTTTTGGGCTTCACGTGTAATCTCAAACGTGGGAATTCGTTTTGATAAATCCAACCTCACCCATGCGTGTCTTCTGTCGTCTTTCAGTGCTATGTTGTACCTGGGTAGATGTTTCTTAATCAAAGTCTGTTCCAAGACAAGTGCTTCACGTTCTGTGTTCGTTAAGATGGTCTCGAGGTCCCTCGCAATGAACATCATCTCTCCTATTCGTCGAAAAAGTCCTGTCTTCCTCAAGTATGAAGCGACTCTCTTACGGAGTGATTTTGCCTTTCCGATGTAGAGAATCGTTCCCTTCTCATCCTTCCAGAGATAGACCCCTGGACTGTCGGGTAAATCGTGGACAAGAGTTTTGAGATCAGACATCGAGTTCCATCCATCAGTAAGTATGCAGCTGTCCTGATAAGACAACCATAAATCAGTGATTCGGAAGGTACTACCGAGCTGGTTCGTTACGTTCGGTTCTTTGAATATTGATTTGCATTGGCCGATGCAGAGCGCCATCTGACAATAGCGTCACACTCTGCTCCTTTCGAGCAACCATAGTAAGTATACTCAGGACAGGCAATACAGGGTGAGGTCTCTTCAGGGTATTTGGAATCTGCAGATCTCTCTAGTTTTCTCAACTCTTCAAGACGCTTCCGTATTGAGTCATCGTTTTTTCGCATATTCTTATCGCATATTGTATAGGCTTCGTCAAGCTGTCCCAAGTCAACAAGTGTCAGAGCTAGTTCTTCCCAGAATGGGATTGGTCCTGGATTGAGAGAGACTGCCTTTCGAAGAGCCTCTTCAGCTTCTTTGAGTCGTCCTACAGATCGCAGATATCTTCCTAGAGCAAACCAGGCAAGCACATCTCTAGGAAAAGTAGCAAGGCGTGTTCTGAGATCATCTTCATACATAACACTAGTATTTTTTGAGGTCGTTGCCGATGTTAGCGTTGAGTCTGTTGACTCGTTTCTGCGTATCATATGTGTGCGTGTCCTCCCGGCGGACGTTGCGAGCGGTCATCCAAGATGGACAACCATTTCAATACTCGATTATGTCATTAATATACCATATGTGTAGGATATTCGCACTAATGAAACGACCATGTAGTGCATTCTATGAGGTCTGTTTGCATATTTCAAAGAGGACAATTTTCCATTGATTCTATAATATGAAAACCTCATCGATAAATCGAGGATAGAAGGCGCGGTTCAGCCATTGGAAGATATTGTCAACTCCACCATTCAATTTTCCATCTCAATCCTGATATTTACTTAGCAGTACTACTCCAATGAGTCCGAACGAAAGACCCACTCCATAAAACAGAATATCAGAGATGATCTGACCAAAGATAATGACTCCACCAAGAATCACTGCAAACATGCTGATAGTACCAGTAATCGCATTGAATCGTGAAGCCAAATTTCTCTGGAGGCCGATTGAGACTGTGTAAATGGCAGCTATTGCCGTGAAGACACCCAATAGAATTAGAGGCAACAATGCGTTGATGAAGCCTTGCAGAATATCCGCTTCACCAAACAATGCTAGAGTGAACCATTGTGTAAACTGAGAGGCGAGAGCTTGAACGAACGCTGTAATAGGTGCCCATAGTATTGCTATCTTTCGGGTTCCTCCTGCAAGAGCCCCAATTCCTACCAACATCGCTACAGAGTACAGGAGAATGCCGGAATAATCTGTAAACATCACCGGTTCAGTCACACCGCCCAACGCAATGAATACAGGTGTGAATATCAGCAGAATAATTCCAAGCATTGCTGGTAAGTCGATCTTCTCGCCTAGCCTCTTTGATGAGAGGTAGACCAAAGCTATCAGTCCAATATTCATGAGAGGTTGGATAACAACGATTCCAGCTAATTGGGTTGCAAACAGATAGGTGAGTCCACCTACAAGAGCCATGAGAAAACCAATGACCCATCGTGGTTTGGAGAATAGTGCTCTAGTATGCTTCATTGGATTTTTCGCGTCGATCTCTTCCATCTCACTGAGTGCTTCTTTCTGAATGATTGGAGCAATGTTCCAAAGAAGGGATGTGATTACTGCAAGTATGATGCCGAGTACACTGTTAGTGAGTAGAAGTTGAAGCATTCTGAATCATGAGAGCACAGAGTGTCTATCTAATAAGACGTGCCATGAAACTGTGTTCTGCACTTTGCTGAAGTCACTTAAGGTAAGAAAGACAATGTTCTTTCATGAGCGAAGTTCCTTTTGATTGTCAGAAAGCTTGGGACTATATTGATGAAATATACAAGGATACTGACTCACCGAGGTTGAAGGATTATATCGAAGCTACAGGCCTCGAAAGTTTCGGACCACCGATTGAGGATGAGATGTCTCGACTGTTCAAGCTGCTTCTAAATCTAGTTAGACCAAAGAGAATCCTAGAAATCGGAATGAGTATCGGTTTTTCAACGACAACTCTTGCACTCGCTGCGAAGAGATTCGATGGTATTGTCACCACTGTTGAAATCGATGAGTCCATGGTCGAAGTTGCTCGGAAAGCATTCGAAAGAGAGGGAGTATCTGACAATATTGAGATCATAGTGGGTGATGCAATAGAGGTCCTTGCTGAGATGAAATCGAAAACATTCGATGTCGTCTTCCAGGATTCTACCAAGCGTGGATATCCAGTCATGCTAGAGGATTGCATCAGGGTCTTGAAGAAGGGTGGGCTTTTTCTTGTAGATGACACGCTGTGGCCCCCCATCAAACCTCCAGATGAGTGGAATGACTCTTACAAAGCAATTGACAAGTTCAACAGAGAACTTCTGAAATTCAATGTTGAAAGTACGATTCTACCAATTGGAGAAGGTTGCACTATCGCTGTGAAATTATGATTTCAACAAAGATTGTAACCCACAGTGAAACTACTACCCATTGATTGATTCAAAGAAGTTTTAGGTGTATGTTCACATAGTCTGAGTTGATTGAGGTTAGAAAGTTGGGGAAACGTTGGGTCATTCCACTATCGCTAATTGCACTGTTATTACCCCTGATGCTATCTCCCAATCTGTCAGCAGCGCTCTATGTTCATCCAAGTGATTTGAACGTTGGGCCATATGTAGACAAAATTGTCTACAAAGTGATTGAACACCCAGATCAGAGGATTCTCGCACTCCAAACCGGTGAGATTGAAATGGATACAAGTTTCATTCATCCCCTTTACCTCCAAACATTGGAGGAAGATCCTGACATCGACATCTACAGCGCTCTGATGAACGGGTATGGCCAAATCACTATAAACTGTCGTGACTATCCGTTGAACATCAGTTGATTGAGAAGGGCTTTTGCTTATGCTTTCGAAAAGACCCGCGTGACCACAGAGGTGATGGATGGATTCTCAATTGAGCATGATTCTCTCGTTCCACGTCCGAATGGTTGGTGTGTCGAAGATGAATTCGATTGGCATTACTACGATGCACGCCCAGATCTTGGTAACCAGCTTCTTGATGACCTTGATTCTACATCAATTCAACCACTGGATTCAGGCT
>SOKL01000177.1 GCA_004376265.1 Candidatus Thorarchaeota archaeon | reverse complement strand
CCATGGAGAGAGCAACTCCACCATTCACTGCTTCAATCCATTTGTCGAAGCCCGGAATACCGGAGTTATAATTATCAAATATCCATTCCGCGGGGTTTGTTGAATGATGAAGAACTTTCTCTAATGCCTTCTTGACGACAACTTCCGGTTCTGATTCACTAACTTTCTGAACAGAGTACATCTCAATTACTCCGATATCAGAGGTCCCAAGATCCTGCCACTTTATCGGTCCTTTTCCATCATCACACCCTGCACCTGAGATGTAGTATCCAACGTCATCATACCCATTGATGACATAATATTCTGGAATTTCCAGTTCCCATCCATAGCAGGGTGCCCCATTGTCAATTTTCCTTCTAACAAAATCCCATGCCTTTTTTTGCTCTTTTGGAAATTCGGCTTGAGTTTTATGTGTGAAAATACCCTTGACCTCAAATCCCAGGTTATGGGCTAGTTGGAATACCATGAGCGGTCTCCACGCTGTTGGACCACTTGGACACAGATCGTCAGCTATATTGAGCACGAAAGCATGTCCAGTACCACCATAAAGCCAGCCTGTCGATGACTTGTTCTCCATATATTTGAAACAGCCCTCAATACAACCTAGATGTGATACCCACCTTTGTTGCCATTTCAGATTCTTGATGATCTTCAATATCTTCTCACCTTTTCTTCTTCTACTAGTTTCAGCGGATATATAATTAGTACGATAATGTTTTCTAATTCTGTAGAAAAATAAGTGTGGGGGTTGACCCCCCTCAGATGATTCGAGGGAGGAACCCCATTTTCAGCCAAGTCTGATATCAGACAAATGGTTGATCATCTTCGAGGTAGACCTTCGCTTCTCCTTTCACAGGTTGTCGTACCTTGAGAAGGAGTAGAATTGAAACCACGAAGAACAGCAGAATAACAAGCATAGCTGTTAGATGTGCTTGAGCAACTAGACCAGATAACCCTGCGGGATTGGCCAACAAGAGGACACTCGCGTAAACAAATGGTCCTAGGATTGCTGCGAACTTACCAGTCAACGCAAAGAAGCCATACATCTCAGATCTCTTCTCCTCTGGTATGAACTGACCATACATGCTACGAGCTGTACTTTGAGATGAACCCATTCCTACACCAGCAATCAGTCCAACTATCCACCAAACGATTGCTCCAAATGATACAAACAGGTATGCGACTGCCAATGCTACAATCCAAATGAACAGGGTAATAATGAGTGTCTTTCTCGTACCAATTCTATCTGCTACCACGCCAAAGATGAAGGCACCAGGGATAGCCGTAAGTTGAGTTACCGCAAAGAAGACAAGTATCATTGTAGTACTGAACAAGTAGACTTCTTGACCGAAAATCGCAGCATAATAAATGACAGTTGTTATCGCGTCACTGAAGAGGAAATATGCCACAAGAAAGAGTGGTAGCCCATTATATTTCCTAATATTCTTGAGCGTATTTTTAACCCTTCGAAATCCAAGTTTTGTTAGAGACTGTCCTTCTTCTCCAGGAAATACCTTTGGTGGTCTGTTCTTCAAAGCAAGAATACTTGGAATAGCAAAGACCAAGAAGAATATTGCACTAATTGTGAACGCATACGTATAAGGAAGGTCAGCCATTATCACAACTAGCGCGATTACGATTGTAGCCATGGCACCAATATACCCAGCGGCAAAACCATATCCTCCGACACGACCGATATTATCTTCAGTGCTAATCTCAGGGAGCCAAGCATTGTAGAAGGGTAGTGCTCCTTGAAAACCAATATTAGCAATGATGAAAATAATCCAGGCCCACACCCATACATCAAGACCAAGAATTTCTGGAAATGGTGAGGGACCTACTCCTGGATTAAGCAAATCAATTTCTGATTGTCTAAGTCCGGGTAGGATGAACATGAACGCTGTAAAGGCTATACATATCGAGGTATAGAATGTGAGGAACTTTCTCTTCGTACCTCCGAAATCTGCGATGGCACCAAGTACAGGTGAACTGATTGCGATGATCAACATCGTGATACTACCTGCGTATCCCCACATTGCATCTCCAAGAGTTGTGTTCCATGCTAATACTCTGAAGTAGAGGGGAAACAGGGCAGTTACAATGAGAACTGTAAAGCTTGTATTTGCTAGATCAAACCCATACCAACCAAACCGTTCTTTTCTATCGGTTAGGATATCTTCGACTGATTCGCTCATTTGAATAATCTCCTGAATTGTCCTATACGACCTAGAACCAATACCAAAGCCGATATATAACAATGAGGGAAGTCATCGGATATTCGGAGAGGAGCAAAGTGAACGAAGAAGAACTTCTTGCCTTCTGTACAGATTGGCTTACAGCCTGGACTGGAAATAATCCCGAAAAGCTCTTGGAGTATTACCAAGAGGATGCGCTCTATATCGATCCTGCAAACAGAGAGGGTCTCAAAGGTCACAAAGCAATTGGTAGGTATTTTGAACGACTTCTTGAGGTAAATCCCAATTGGAAATGGGAGCCAATAGAGATCTTTCCTATTGCCTCAGGTATCGTCCTCAAGTGGGAATGCTCCATCCCTGTAGGTCAAGAGGTCATCAATGAAGTAGGATTGGATATCGTTGAGATTGAAGGTGAGAAGATCACGAGAAATGAGGTATATTTTGATAGGACAAGACTACTTTCAGCAATCGAAAAGAAGCATTGAACCCGGTATTTCATCAATCCCTAAGTATGACTCTTCACCCAATCTGAAATATATTCATTAAATATTTCAAACTGTTCGAGCATTACACTATGACCTGCTGTCTCGATAATATGCATGGCAGATACTTTAATTTTTAAATGGAGATAGGTCGAGTATTTGATTGGAGTCATTGCATCTCCCTCTCCAACAATGATTAGAGTCGGTAATCCAATTTGGGACACCCTGTCCATAATATCGAAATTATCACATAACTCGAAATCTCTACTGATAATATGCGCAGGACATTTGCGTACTTCGTGTTTAGATGCTTCAATCATCTCTTTTGATGTGTTCTCATGAAACATGAGACTCCCAGCAGCTTCAACGTACCCATCAAAATTGTTTTCGAGAAGATCAAAAATTACAGGTGTTACTCTGAGCTTAGCTCCAGTTCCAACCAAGATGATTCCACTAAGATTCTCTTGATGAGCAAGAGCGTAGAGCTGTGTAAGCGCACCTCCCATGCTATGTCCAGCTAACGTCGGTTTGTCAAACTTTGATACAACCTCATGAATGTCTTGCAGGTATGAGTGAACACTGTCCTCCTCAGCTCTATCTAGAGACTTCCCATGACCATTCAATTCAATCGCAACAACATGATGTTCATCTGACAGACCTCTCAGCTGCATAAACCAAGTAGCAGCAGAACCACCTGCGCCATGGACAAAGATGATGGATCTGTTGTCTGAATCTCCTGCCTCTTCAAAGTTCACTGACATGAGTTCTCATGGGTAAATGGTTCCTAAAGACTTTGGTTTTAGTGAAAATCGCTCAGAAATATACCTACTCAATAGATGGTTGAGCTCATTCAGATTGGAGGAATCGCGTATGAATACCTTAATCGTATTTTGTACTCACTACGGAGCCACAGCAAGTACATCTGAGGAGATTGCCAAAGGACTCTGGGACGAAGGATTTGAAGTTCGTGTTGTGAATTCCAAAAGAGAGAAAATTAGAAACATCTCTGATTATGAACTTGTTATTATTGGAAGTGATATGAAGTTAATGAGATGTTGCGGTGAGACTGAAAAGTTCCTTAAGAAATTCCAAGATGAGTTAAGACGGAAGAAGACGGCTATCTTCGTTTCTTCTGGTACACGAGTAATTTACCAACACGAAGGTGACACTGATACATTGGAAAAGGAATGGAAAAAAAACTTGGTTGATAAGATAAAAAGATACTCCCTAAATCCGATTGCTCTAGCCTCGTTTGGAGGTGTCTTGGATTATAACCAAATGGGATTCCTTGCTAGAAAAACAATGAACCTACTTGTAGATAAGATAGAGGCTGCAGGCGTTCAAGAACAAGAACCTGGAATATATGATACACGCGATTGGAATGAAATTCGAAAATGGACCAAGGACCTTGCACAAAAAGTGAGAGAATATGACGCGTAGATATTCGATATTCTAATGGTAATTTATGGATTGATCTCATCAACTTTCCTAATTTCAATTGATGATTCAATCGAATTATAACTCCAAACCAACTCGCACGAGAGGAAATAATTCCATAGTTTTGAATCAGAATAGTGCGAATATTGTCAGTAGAAAACCATTGGAGTACAAAGAAGCTACCTTTAAATCAGCAACGAAACCGAAATCAATCGATGCCAATTCATAACAAAAACTCCCTTCTTCTGAGTATTGGAGGAGGTGTTCTGATGATTCTCGCTGGAGTCAGTGGAGCTATCGGAGTGATTGGTGAGATATCTGATATAATACAATATTTCTACGGTTTGGAATTTTTCAACACCTTTGAGAATTTCATGTCGGGATTGGCGATGTGGGCTGGTCTGGGTGGTTTTGTCGTTATTCTTGGTGGTTTGATTCTTACCACAGAAAAGGTTCGTTTTGGAAGAATGATAATTCTTGCGGGTGTCACAGTGGGGGTTGTGGGATTATTGGTTACACTTGTTCAAATGGCATCGACTGGAACATTCGTTATGGGAATGACAGAACAGATGCAGCAATCTCTTGGTTGGATTGGAGCCATAATGGCGTATATTGGAAGAATCATTGCTGAGCAAAAGCCAATTTTGGACAGAGAATGATCAAACATCAAAAATAGAAACTGATACCTCTAGATTCTTTGCAGCTTGTACACACTCTTTCAGGATTCCTTCTTTATCTACATCCATAGGTGCAAACACGGCAACAAACCATACACCCTTGTTTGTACCACAGATCAGACTTACTGCACCTTCTGGATTGATTGCTACAAATCCCTGTTCAGTTGTTAGTACTGTGATGAAAGAGATATTCTTCAGCATGAAGTTTGGTTGATGCCCATTCCAAGCTTGAATAATTGAATCAATATCGTTGGCAATGTCCATATTGTCACTTGCATAGGCAACTTTTCCCTCGTACGAAAAAACACTGAAGCCAGATATCTCAGTGTAGTTGCTCATTGCGATGTCTATTGTACGTTTGATTCTCTTTGCCATTGTTTGCTCAAAGAAAACAATTCTAATTCGCTAAAATGGGTTTTCCGGTTGTAGTCTTTCAAAAGAAAATCAGTTTATGCAATCGGAGCCGCTATCATTAATGCCTTTGTTAGTAGAAGCGTTCGGTGATGAAGTTCATCGTTGCTTACGCTGGCAACAAGTCTATTGTCCGCAACAGCAAAACCATGACGTAAGCCAATGTCCTTCAAATCGCTATGCTGTATTTCTGAGGAAACAAGTCTGTATGAGAACCATTCGTCTGTACCCTTTTCTTTGATCTCGCAGCTAACACTAAATGTCATACCGTTATCAAGGATGATTTTGAATCGTTTCCCAATCATCTGTTTCACAACAGCTTTTGAACCAAGAATACCTCTTAGCACACCTAGGGTGAAAGTTGAAGCTGGTCCGGGTAGGAATGCCCATGACCAAAATCTGAATGTGACAGCCAGCAAGCCGACGGCTATAACTAGGCCGACATTGTTGAATGTTGCTACAACTTCAAGTCCGAGAAGCCAACCGGGTTCTGAATGTCCATTCGGACTAAGCCCTGCGAGTCCTGATGTGTAGTATAGGAAGAACGTAATCGAGAAGATTATGATCAGCGCTGAGAGAATGATCCTAATTCTATCTTTATAGAGTGCCTTTGCTTCCCGTAGGAGATTATTCTCCATTCACTCTTCCTCCAACGCCTTCGTGTACACTTTTAGTGATTGTTTTCCATACACCCTACAAAGATTCACGAGAACAGACAGCAGCGGATGCTCATTGTTTATCCGAATCGCATACAGCTTCGGTGTCAGCTGGTCTATCTGAATCAGCTCGTTCTCTTTCAGGTGTGAGATAACGCCTCTGTATAGACTTCTTGATTTTCCACTGTAGCCGATGAGTTGGCTTAGTTGAACACCACTCACGCTTCGAGGGTAGATGTGAGCCAGTGCCAACAGAATAGCTCTCCTTGTATCATTTAGAGATGCCATCAGTTGAACTAACTCATACACTGATGCGTTGTTGATGTCACTCTCCACTTTCTGCCAACCCACTATTACTCTGTTTGTGTCTGGATGAACACATTGATTGCTTGCTTTTAGACTTCATTCTATCTATAGCTCACTGGGAGAGACATTCGCAGTTTGACTATATCTCTCTTACTAATTCCTAGCTGACCGTTTTGTTTTCGACTATTGGTATGAAAACATCCGCCAAAGTGTTAATAGCGTTTAAACAACAAATTAGAGTTAGAACCTTACTCATAAGGAGGTATATGTTATTTCATCATTTTCGAGCAAATACTTCGGTTGGCTCATTGCTATGGCTATAGTCCTCATTGGAGGTTGGTTCCTACTGCCAGATGGTTATAATGATTTGATAGCCATCTTTGCACCTCAGTTTGGAAATTTCATGAGGCCAACAGTAGTCATGGTCAATCTGATACTTGTCAATCCGATGAGTAACTTCACCATGATTGCAGTTTGGGCAGGAGCTGGCTTCGTTGGAGGAGTTATGGCAGGAACCAAGAAAGGTGCCTTCGTCGTCGGTTTGATGGTTTGGCTCTCTTGTTTTGGTCTAATCGCCCTGTTCGTCTATCTGTTATTTATAGGTGGTATCGGACTCGGCTCATTCATTGTCCCACCTGGTTCATCAATTGTTGACATTCTTGGAATACCAATAATTCAGGGAATGATAGATCAGATTTTGCCTCTGCTCTCAGGATTAGGAGGATTCGATTTGAGTTCCATACTGACACTTATCACACCATTGTTGATGTGGTTCTTTACTCCAGTCATAGTCGTGATTGTGGCAGCTATTGTTGGAGCTGTAGTCCGCCCAAAGGAGGAATTCTAGATTGAAACTAAAATATAAGCACGCATTTATCATCATTGCACTAGGCTTCTTATTGTCTGCGCCTGTAGTTGCAGCAGCTAATACTGGTGGAGCAGTAGTTGCACAGGATATTGACCAAGATTTCTTCTTCGACTTGATTGAGAATGGTGCTGAAGTTGTTATTGCTACTATCGGTCCTGAAGGAGAACCTGCAGTAGTTTATGGACAACTCGGCGTGCCATCTGCACAATTGGGTCTTGATGATCCCATGTACGAGGGTGTTCTCGTAACAGCTCTGCTAGCAACTCAAGGGGAACTACTAGACTACATTATGGACTTGGTCGGGGGAAATCTACTCAATTTCTCTGGTGCGGGTTTAAATGACGATTTCATGATCACACAATTCGGTGAGGGTGGGTTTGACATCAATTCAATATTCGGTATGTTGGGAACGGATTTCAGTCTCCTCATTGATATCTTTGTTGATGTTGAAGATGCAGTCGCCCAAGCAAACATGGCTGCAATCAGAACTCATCTCCAGAGCGAATTTGGTTTCTCTTTTGCGGAACTTCTGAACCTCCGGATTGATGAAGACTTTCTACCCCCAGAAATGGGTATTACATTGCCCTTCACTATCAATCTCTTCATCTATCAGGTAACCAATTCTTTCGAGGATGCGGTAAACAGTATACTAAATGTAATGGACCAGACAGGATTCCTTGCTTCAATAGACAAAACTGTCTTCACTGAAGCTAGAGCCTCTGGTGCCGGAATTCTGGCAATTCCTGATATGGGTGACCTTATGGACTTAATCGAAGGCTTCGCAGGGAATAGTACTCCTAGTCCATCATCATTCCTTTTATCCCAGTTGCCTGCTCTAGATGGTCCAGTTGCGATTGCAGCAGCAGGTTATATTGGAGACCAAGTAATGTCCACAACATCAGATGAACTCAACATCTTTGAAGACCTACTAGGTAAATCACCATCCCAGACCGTGAACGGTATGACCGGTGGTCAATCTCTAGTAGCTGCATTCGTACCTGATGTTGATATCACTGGATATTCACCTGAGGATGAAGCACTCAACAGGACGTTCTATGATTCAGATGCAGGTATTGTATTTTGGAATGCCACAGAGTATACGGATCAATCAGACTACACATTGAGTTTCGATCCAGGTAGTTTCCCACCTATGGTTACTCTCACTCGGTCATTTGACCCTGAAACCACAGTATCAGGTGGATCTACAGAGGTTACTGTGTCAGCACATAATCAAGGTACAGAACCAATCTACAACCTTTCAGTGGTTGATAATCTGATTGGAACTACTTATGATTCCGTAACAGTATCTGGTACACAGAGCACAACGTCTGCAACTCTTGCTGGTGGAAGTATGCTGAATTTCACCTATACAGTGACTTTCGCTTATGAGGGCGGATACGCATTCGCACCAGCGGAGCTGATGTACACCTACAATGCAACCACCTACTATAAGCAAACGCATATTGATGGATATACTGTTAGTTCTGACCCCATTGGTCTTCTGACTCAGATAATCACTGAAGGAATGCCTTTCACTGGTGCTATAATAGGAGTAGTCAGTCTAGGTGCGATAGTGAATATCGTGTTGATGGCTCGAGGTCGGGGCGGCGGATCATATCAAGTCTAATCTACATAGTTGATCCTTGTTGAGATCACTCAATAGGGATCCACTCTCTTCTTTTTCCAGTTCTACAGCATCTTTATCTTGTACTGAAAACCAGTCATTGTTATGACCCTCAAGGATGAACTCAATGGCTATCTGAGGTTGCCTCGAACTTTCTTCGGAATACCAGCACCAGATTCAGGAGACCCTGATGTAGGTGTCATTGGTGTTCCCTATGATATGACATCAAGTTACATGCCCGGACCTCGATTTGCACCAGATGCAATTCGTCAAGCAACAGATAGTGAGAGGGTCCATAGTTATTCCCTTTCTCTAGCTCGAAAAAGTATCGTAGATAAACCCTTGACAAAAAGAATCACGTTGGAGGATGTAGGAGACTTAGAGATAACTCTGCGACTTCCTGAGGCTGCATTAGTCGATATATCTGAGGCATGCGCTAAACTAGCAACAAGAAAGAGTAACCTTCTCTTTCTAGGCGGAGATCATTTCATAACTTATCCAATACTTAAGGGTCTCAAAAAGGGACGCCCCGGTCGCTATGGTCTTGTGCACCTTGATTCACATGCGGACCTCCATTCTGATATGGGTGGATATCAACTTTCACACTCAACAGGTGCGAGAAGAATGGTTGATGATGGAATACTGTCGACTGATGACATTGCAGCTTACGACATACGTTCCGCAATCCCTTCCCATCGAGAAGAAATGACTGGGAGTAAAGCACCGATTTTATCGAAGGACCAGTTTCACCAACGTGTAAAGGAGATTGGAAAACAAGTCGATTTTCTATACCTTACTGTTGACATAGATGTACTTACACCTCAGGTTGCCCCAGGGGTGAGTCATCCTGAATCAGGTGGTCTATCCATGGTTGATCTTGTGGAACTTCTCATTTCCACTTTTAAAACTGGTAAGGTTCGTAACGCAGATGTCGTCGAACTTAATCCGATGATTGACCCCACC
>SOKL01000273.1 GCA_004376265.1 Candidatus Thorarchaeota archaeon | reverse complement strand
TTCGGCCTATCACTCGTCGTTTTAGAGCGCTATGAATAATTGGGATGAGGAGAACGCTCAAAGCGAAAGGATGTCCAGCTGTATGGGGGCAGCCAGATCCAGGAGATGATTGAGCGTTCAACCTCTTTGATAGTTGTGGATTACTCCAGACAAGAAAGTTGTTTGACTGCAGACTCCGGGATGAGATGGATGTTATCATAGTACTGGGTTTCATCATCAACAACAGTCTTTGAGAGGGCAACCTTTAGCACCCCATCTTCCTTGCCTAGGATGTACCCCGCAACATACTGGAGTGGAACGTGCATCTTCTCAGCCTGTTCCTTTGACATCGCACAGCATTCAACACCAGGACTTTCAAAGATGACCTCGACTGTCTCATGGTCCTCACATGCTGGATGGCGATTCAATTCCTTGGTTCTCTCACTGATTCTTGTCGTTCCACTGATGCTCTCAACTCTGGCGTGATCATAATGGAATGGGTCCCCAGTGAGTCGATGGACTGATGGTGCTAAGAAGATGGTCTTTTCAGTCAGTTCAGCGATATCATCACTACCACCATCGACAAATCTCTTGTCTTCGCTCTCTCCTATTAGGTATCGAATCCTGTAGTGCTTAGCATCGACTTTCTTCTTCTCATCACCTTCATTTATTGTGATAATTTCATCGTCCCACATCTCCAAAGCAGAGAATGGATTTTTACTTGCTTCAATCATTTATCATTCACCCTATTATAGGAATTAATTAACTATTGTTAAAGTACACAATAGTTAACTTATAAGGTTAGTGCCATAAGATATGAGTGGTTTTTGAAGGGTTTTTCCAATGATCGAATATCTCATCATTATCCTGGCAACCTCACTTTTTGGACTACAGCACAGTGGCCTTTCAACTCGGTGTGTCAAGGCGAGAATCATTAATGGATGGGGCAAAGAAGGTTATGCTAGAATTTTCAACACAACTAGTATCCTCACTCTTCTGATTGCATTTTTGTCCATGAACTTCTGGGACTGGATCTATTTCGTCCTACAACCAGCTCTGATTCAACCACTCTTGTTCATACTTGGAATTCTATCAGGTCTGGGAGGAGCAGTTCTATCAATGACGGCATCTCGAGTGATATCTGTCAGCACAGTTGCGGACATGAGAACGGATAGGAAAACAGAACTTGTCACTGACGGAATCTATTCCCGGGTGCGACATCCATTGTATTTGGCAACACTCCTGATGTTTTCCGCTTTTTCACTCATCTACCCATTTCCAGTTGTTTTTGTCTTTTCTCTGAGTATGATTATTTACACTATGATTGGAGCGTATTTTGAAGAAAGGAAGCTACTGAAGTATTATGGTGATGAATATCTCGAATACAAGAAGACGGCAGGTTTCATCCTCCCGAAACTACGATGAACGTGTGTCCAAGGGAATGACAGATATCTGTTAGATGCGCATACATAACTACACTTGTCGTTCACTATCACCATTTTCTTCTTTTAGGCGTTGACTCATCTTGCTCAACTGCAGTAGGAGCCCATTGGTCACTGAGTGGAGCAGCAATACGGGCGATCACGTCACCCACAAATGCATAGTTGATTCGACTAAGAGAAATCACAGCTCCATCATATGGTGCGACAATCTCACTTTTGTCTTGGACTTGCCCGATTACATCTCCGCTCTTCACGTTCTCACCAAGGTTCACTGTCGGTACAAAGAAACCCTCCGTTTCCACGTTCACGTGTTGCAGCCTTCCCATGAGCGAGGTTGAGGCTTCAATTTTCTCCCCGGGAATCATGTCTTTGATTCGCATCAAATTGAGGAGTGCTTCTCTCACCTCAACAGCAGCTTGAGAATTCACATGGTCAGTATCACCACGCATCTCTATTGAAACAGCAGGAATCCCCTCATGTGCAGCCTCTGTTGCGAGAGCCCCTCTCATCCCGGCTGATTGAACAACATAGGGAAGAGCAATCTGAGAGGCGAGGTTGCGGACGTGGATGTAGTCCCTGTGCATTGCCACAATGTGACTGCTACAGTTTTGCCAACCCGTTCTAAGCTCGATAACATAATCTGCGGTTGATGCTCTACGCCAAATCTCCCAGGCGGTTCTCTCAGTCACAGAACCGTGCTCATTGCCTGGAAAGACTGTGTCAAGGTCTTTTGAGTCAAGTGGGGAGACTTTGACACCAAGACGAAACGCTAACGGACTTGCAACTGGGAGGAATGTGACAGTACCATCAAGTCGATCTAGACTCTCAAGATGCTTCATTATGAGATAACTTGTATAGACATCTGTCGCGGAACGACCGTTAATAGCAGCCACAATCATCACAATGGGCCGTTCTTCACCGAATGTGTAATAACCCAGCGTAGTGCCAGTCTTTGGGTCGATATCCACCGCATCAACTATAGCCTTCACCATTACAAGACCTTCTTTCAACTGATGTGCTGATTATATTTTCATAATGATATGAAGCAGTGTATCACCAAAGGTCCGACTTCAGATCCACTCAGGTTTACAGTTGAAGAAGAAGATGTCTGTTTTGAATTCCTGTTTTAAGAAGAAATCGTGTCGACTCAAAGCGTATCTACTCTCCAAAGGGATGTGAGGGTGGTCGAAGATATCAGTGTGTCCACACATATTGGGATTTCCGATCCACGCGATGGGTATACCTGATTTCACGAGTTCTATCCCTGTCATTGAGAGATGGGGCTCCCAACACATGACAATGAAGGAGGGTGAGTACTTTCTTACTGCTTCTGTTGCGTCAAGCGTTTCCACCCATTTAGGGTATCCGATATTGTAACGTCCATCCTTACTATCAGTTGCAATAATTCGTCTTTTAATCAAGGGCTGAAGAAATTCAGTTAGTCGTCCATCACCACTCATTATTTCGAGAACGGGTGGTTTCTTTCTTCTCAACCCTAGGGCTTTGTTGATTACTTGAGCCAGCTCCTCAACAAACTCCTTATTGAAGATCTGAAAAAACCATCTACCTGCGACATTCGCCCCATTGCAGTATGATTTCACATCTCCTTTTCGTTCCAATCCTCGGAGGAACAGAAGGACCACCGCATGAGGCAAGAGTTTGCCGTGAATGTCGATATACTCCCCTTGATGGCCCATTTCTAGTTCACCTCAGTTTTATATCAGTCCTAGTCAATCTCAGTTAACCATAGCGCTAATAAGGGCGACCTCACACAATAGATGGAGAGAGTGAACCAGGATGGATTGCGTTCTCGTTAACTAACATACGCTCCTTTTGCGAGTCCTTTATAGAGGACACCATCTTGGAAAGTTTCAACACTTCAGTGTCAACAGAGGTTTCTGGTTATGAGTGAATTTGTAAAGATTGAGAAAAAATGGCAGAAACGCTGGAAAAAGGACAAGATATTCCAGGCAGACCCAGACCCTACACGTAAGAAGTTCTTCTTTACTGTGCCATATCCGTACGTAAACGGATCATTACACATTGGTCATGGAAGAACATACACCATTGGTGATATGATTGCCCGATACAAACGAATGCTAGGGTTCAATGTGCTGTATCCTATGGCGTCTCATATGACTGGGACTCCAGTCCAAGGCATGGTTGACAGGGTCAATGCTGGAGACCCTGTTGCGATTGAGATATACAAACGAGATTTACGGTCTTACTTTGATACTGAAGAGGAAGTAGATGCTCAGATAGCCAAGTTCACAGACCCCTGGATTACAGCTTCTTACTTTGCAAAGGTGATCTCTCAAGACTTTGAAACCTTAGGGCTTGGCATAGATTGGCGACGAAAATTCACAACTGGAGATAAGCAATACAACAAGTTCATTGAATGGCAGTTTCATAAATTCATGGAGAAGGGTTACATAAAACAGGGAAATTATCCTCTGCTTTACTGTCCTAACGATGGAAATCCAGTTGGTGAAGATGACCTACTGGAAGGCGCTACAGCTAAGGTCAAAGAGTTTACGGCAATTAAATGGCCCTTTGAAGACGGATTTCTGGTTGCTGCTACTTTACGCCCTGAAACCATCTTTGGCGTTACCAACATGTGGATTCACCCAACCGAGGATTATGTGTGGGCGAAAGTTGACGGTGAGAAATGGGTGATTTCCAAAGCTGCATCAGAAAAATTGAAGCTGCAAGCTAAAGATGTTGAGATTCTGGAAACATTCCCTGGTTCAAAAATCGTTGGGAAGAGTTTCCAAGCTATTCATGATGACCATTTGATTCCAATTTTGCCAGCTGAGTTCGTTGACCCGAACAACGCATCGGGCGTAGTTTATTCAGTTCCTGGTCATGCCCCCTTTGATTACATAGCCTTGAGAGACCTATGGGATGACCCCTCTGGACTCTCACAGTATGGTATCTCCGATGAGGATGTGCGAAATATCGAGATTATCAGTATGATTGATATAAAGGGGTACAGTGAGTTCCCTGCCAAAGATGCTGTTGAGAACAGAACCATCAAGTCACAAGATGAAGGCGAGAAGCTGGAAGACGCGACTCAAGAGATCTACAAAGCTGAATTCTATGACGGAGTCATGAAGGATAACTGCGCCCAGTTCTCCGGTCGTGCAATCAAGGATGTCAAAGAAGACGTTATTGATTGGATGAAGACCAACAATAGAGTGGATGTATTTTATGAGCCTGATCAACGACCTGTGATTTGTAGATGCGGAACAGATGTTCAGATTGGTGTATTTGCTGGTCAATGGTTCTTGGACTACACGAGTCCGGGTTGGAAGGATGAAGCTAGAAGAGCATTAGCGTCGATGACGATAGTCCCTGAGATGTTCAGGAGTTTGTTTGAGAACACATTTGACTGGTTGGCCCAGAGACCGTGTGCGCGCAAGCGTGGAATTGGAACGAAACTACCTTTCGACCCTGATTGGATCATCGAGTCCTTGTCAGATTCGACCATCTACATGGCATATTACACGATTGCACATCACATACATGACAACAAGCTAAAGCCTGAGCAACTAGTTCCTAAGTTCTTTGACTTTGTCTTTTTGGGCAAAGGAACACCTGACAAGATCAGTAAGATTACACTAATCAATACTGACCTGCTGAAAAAGATGCAGAGTGAGTTCCGCTATTGGTACCCCAACGATCAGCGTCATACCAATCCAGCACATATCCCGAACCACTTGAGCTTTGCAATCTTCCATCATGTCGCAATCTTTCCAGAGAAGGACTGGATCAAGAACATCAGTATTAGCGAGTACATGATAATGGAAGGTCGCAAGATGAGCAAGAGCAAAGGCAACGTCATTCCCTTGGTGGAGATACCCGAAAAGTATGGAGCTGATGTCTTCAGGGTGTATTCCGTATCTGCTGCTGAGCCTGGGACAGTCATGGATTGGCGTGAGCGTGACGTGTCTTCTATGATAGGTAGAACGAAACAATTCAGAGAAATTGTGTCGAAGTATGCCAAGAAGAAACCGAAGATTTACACAAAAAAGGACAATCCAAGTATGGCCACCAGATGGATTCTCTCTAAGATTAATTCCACTGTAGCCGAGTGTACGGACATGATGAACAACTTTAGGTTGAGGGATTTTGCAATCCAAGTGACTTCTGAAATGATTCGTACCGTCAACCATTATCTGAACCGTCCTGGTATTCCAAAAGAGGAGCGGGATGGGACAATATCATATGTATGTGAATTATGGGTCCTTTTGGCTGCACCGTTGATGCCTCATATCTGTGAAGAGATGTGGTCTAAAATGGGACACGAAGGCTACGTTTCACTTGCAGAATGGCCGAAACCTGACAAGAATCTGATGGATAAGGATGTGGAGATGACACATGAAGTGGTTGAATCAACAATCCGTGATATCCGCGAGATCAAGAAGTTGCTGAAAGGTAAGAAGGCCAAGAAGGTCCATGTTTATGTTGCTCCTGAATGGATGTTCAAGGCCATAATTAGCATTCGAAAGGCAGAACTTGCCATCATCGTGGGTGATATCATGAAGCATCTGATGTCCAACGAAGACTTCCGAAAACACGGTAAACAGGTCAAGAACATCGTGGACCGAATCGCTAAAGAGAACGGTCTGTGGGACCATTCTAAAAATGCGAAGGAGGAGATGGCTGCCTTGAAAGACGCTACAGCTCACATCGGTACAGAGTTGAATTTGGAAGTCATCATCCATAGTTCGGAGAAGCCCAAATACGACCCACAGAATAAAGCACGATTTGCCTTACCCGGTCGAGTTTCACTATTCTTAGAGTGAGTTCATCAAATATTCAGTCCTGGGAATTTCGCGTAACAGTTTTATGCTTCGGCAAGAAGAAAGTACATTGATGGTGTTTCAGCAATGATAATAGCTTTCATCATGGCCAAAGTCGAGTCGACAAAGTCGCGAGGAATTCTAGAAGAGGTACGTAAGATCGAGGCAGTTGAAGAAGCCTATCTGATATACGGTGCCTATGACTTGTTGATAAAATGTGTCTTCAAAGAACCAGAAGAACTAAGCTCCTTCGTGGTCAACGACCTTCGAAGTATTGATGGTGTGAAGGATACAATTACGAATGTCTGTGCAACCCCTGAATAGATTATGCATCCTTACTTAATCCAAGTCGCTTCAAAGTTTCTTTACGTGGTAGACCCGTTTTAAGGTCCCAGCCGCGTTCAGTATAGTACTCATCGAGCATCATATCAATCTCTACAACTTCACCTGCAGATGGTCCTAAGGGTGCTTTCTCTTTCGTTAGTCTGTCAGGTAAACAATCATCCTCTCTTGTGATACCAAGACGCGCATTGAACAATCTGTTTAGATTGACAATTCGTTCACCAATGGTCTGGAGTTCCTCAGCGGACAAATCAAGACCATTGTGGATCTTTAATGCCAGAGCAACATCATCATAGTAGAACTCTGGAGGGATTTGTGTACCATACTTGCAGATACCCACACTTTCCACCATGACCATGTAGTCCTCACATTCCTTGACCATGATACCCTTGTATTTTGGATTCAAACGTTCAGCCATCTCTGGTAGATATTCCTCACCAAATCGTTCTCTTATCTCATTATCAAAACCCGCCTCATCAAGGACAGGAAATGAATAGAGATGATCAGCACCTCTGGCTGCAGTCACTGCTGCAAGTCCCATTGACTTCTGAGCTCGTGGTTCCTGCCCAGCAATCTCCTGTTTTTTCACAGTCATAACAAACTTCTCGGTTCCTCTACCAATCTTTTGAGCAGCTCTCGCACTTCCCTCTGCAAGCACGTCACCAAACCCTTCTCTCAGAGCTATCATTCTTGTTAGGTTCACTATGGTTTCATGGTTTCCCCAACTGAGATCTATACCACCTGTATCCTCCGCAGTAAGAAGACCCTCATCCCAGGCTTCCATAGCCCAGGAGATTGTAGCCCCGAGCGAGATTGTGTCCATCCCATATTGGTTCGAGAGATGATGTCCGAAGAGCACGGACTCTAGATTGTCGTTACCACATCGAGAGCCCATGGATGATTGGGTCTCGAACTCTGGAGCTCCGCCCTCAAAGGCATATGGACCGGTTCTCACGGCAGTGTAGCGCCCGCATCGTTGAAGGCACGAGAAGTCAGCTCTCGCCTTCACCAAGTATTTCTGATTGATTGCATCGCCACTGATTTTCTCATATCCATCAAACACACCCTGCTTCATATTGTAGCTTGGTAGCCGTCCAATGTGTTGCATCAGTTCAACAAGACTTGTGGTACCATACTTTATTCGTCCAGGTGTGAAGGGATTTTCCATCATTCTCTTATGGAAGACATCTATCTGTTTCAAGTAATTCTTAGGATCCGCAACGTCAAGCTTCCCGGTTCCTCGTACAGAAACCGCCTTTATCCTCTTTGACCCCATTACTGCTCCTAATCCAGAACGCGCAGATGCCCGGTCTCTATCATTCATTACCGCTGCAAACCTCACGAGGTTCTCCCCTGCTTGCCCGATAGCTAATGTCTTGCACTTTCTTCCGTGCTTAGCCTTGAGGATATCGTCAGTCTCGAAGACATCCTTCCCCCAGACTCCGGCAGCTTCTGCATCGAGGAGCTCAACGTCGTCATCCTTAATGTTGAGATATACTGGGCTTGACGAAGCACCAGTGAAGACAACAGCATCATAACCAGCAAATTTCAACTCTGCTCCCCAAAAACCTGCGGCATGACTCTCACCCCAGATATCTGTCAGAGGTGATAGACCTGCGACAACATGTCTTGATGCCTGAGGAAACATCGAACCCGTGAGAAGACCTGTTGCGATTCCTAGAACATTCTTGTCACTGAGGGGATCAATCCCCTTTGGAATGTTGTCGAATAGCATTCTTGACAAATACCCCGCTCCCAAGAGGTAATCTTTGATCATATCTTCATCCAAAGGTCGTTTCTCAATAGACCCCTTCGTCAGGTTCACCCATAGAATGTGACCGCCAACTCCGTGTATCATTGTGAATCCTCCTTATCGTAGATCTCTTTCGCGTGTTGTTCATACAGGTCCATCATACTCCCATCTTTGTCTCTCTTGGAGAGTTCACTCTCTGTCGTCATCCATATTGCATCTGCTGGGCAACGTTTTACGCATTCATCACATTGGATGCACTTGAACGCCTTCCCAGTGTCTGGATGGATACGGATTGCGTAATACTGACATGTCGTGACACAATCTCCATGACCTACACACTTTCTGTTATTGACTATCACAACTCCCTTTGAAGTGCGCATAAGGGCCTCTTCTGGACACGCTGTGATACATGGGGCATCCTCACAGTTTCGACAGAAAAGGGGAAAATCCAGAGCTGGCTCAATTCTTACAACTCTATTACGAGCGCGTTCAGGGCTTATCACTTTGAAATAGTGCATACTACATGAGTTAGAACATGTCATACATCCTGAACATACTCGAGGGTCACCAATTACAAACTTTAGTTCTGTCAAGGTTCTAATCTCCGTCAGCGTTTCACCATTTTCTAAAAAAAGAATTGACGTTACTCATTCATCCCCCTCCGACTGGAGGAAACAGAGCCACAGCATCTTCGTCTTTGAGCACTGTATCATAACTATCCAATAGTTCGATACGCCTACCGTTGACCATGCAGGAGTAAAATTGTTTGAGTTCTCCTGAATCTGTTTTCAGTACTGTTTCGGAGAACTTCGGGTATGTCTTTGAAAGAATGTCGAGCAGCTCTCTGATATTCTTCACTTCAAATTCTGCACTTCGGACGCCTGTAGCTTCTCGTACCGTTGCGAAGAACTTTGCCAAGACTCGTGCCATTCTTACACCCACCATATCGTGAAGGACTTTCTGATTTTAATCATTGCCTTCGGACGTGATGAGAACACAGGAGTTATAGGAAAGGTCTGGTGTATCGGCGTTTCGAAGATGGAAATCGTTGTTGTAGGACATTTGAGTAGAGACCTCATCATTACGCCTGAGACCCGACGTGAAACTCTCGGTGGAAGTCCAGCTTATGCAATGCTCGCACCGACAATTGGTGCACTCGGAGCAGGTATCATCTCAAAGGTTGGTGAGGATTTCGAACAGGAATACCGGGAGACCTTAGAATCAAGTGGACTCGATCTGTCAGGACTACAGACAGAAGGAGAATTTTCAACGCGTTTTATCAATGAATATAATATACTTGGAACACGTGTTCAAAGAATTGAGGCAACCGCTTC
>SOKL01000365.1 GCA_004376265.1 Candidatus Thorarchaeota archaeon | reverse complement strand
CGCACCTTCAGAGTTGAAACGACCAATGAGGCTGCAGTCATCAAGATTGATCAGGTCATCGGAGACTTCACCGATCCAGAGTCCGGACTCATCCCAAGTGAGCTAGAAGGACTTGGACTCGCTCTCAACTATTGGAGTTCATTCTCCAGCTATACAATCGTTCCTGAGGTGCCCGTTGACCCAGATATACCACCTGAACCAACAGATCCTGTCGGGATTAATGGGACAGTATATGAATTGCAGCCCACCACCGAACCTGAACAGCAGTTCACTGATGCTCCCTCAGAACTCAATGAGACCTCAGAAGTGGTCGATGGATTCATCCGGTTCTCGGAGGAACAGACCGTTCGTTCAACAGTGGAGTTTGGTGGGACCTACATCTGGGGAAGAGATGGCTCTACCTATGATGTCGGGACTACTATCATGCCTATGTACTTCTATGCTGACGTCTACGGAGCACGTGCAACTGCAGCTGAATTGACATCTGCAGTTTCTAGCTATGGCATGTGGCAGACATCCTACTACAGCTCCAACTATGCGAACTGGGATGGCTACTCAATAACTCACGACCCTATCTTCTCAGTATTTCCGCTGGCTGCACCATCTTCTGCAAGCGCCTTCATTTTCGGTCTAATTGGTTCTTCAGTTGTTGTTGGTGTCATTGGTGTTGCTGCGATCTCCGTTGTATGTGTGAGAATAAACAATGAGAGGAAAGTGTTGAAGTAATTGATACCGGGAGCGGTCTTCCGCTCCCACCTTTTTTCTTGGATGTCAAATCCAAAAATACAATGAGATTATAGGTGGAATTCGGCATAAATCTGTAGAGCGATTAATATGAGTGGTATTCAAGATATCCTGCTCACCGCCAAGAGCGTTCGAACATGGCGTGATATGGAGATCAGACTCCTCTCCGAATCAGGATGTGATGATCTTTCCTATCGTCCAAGGACTGGAATGTCATCGTATGGTTGGGTCCTTACTCATCAAGCGGCAATCTATGACTTTTCTTTGAATATGCTAATCAAACAAGGGCCGCCACAGTATCCTGAACTCTTTAAGCTATATTCGCCTGGTACTGCTGGAGATTGGATGGAAACTCCTCTTACTGAGATATTGGATTACTTTGATACAACTGAGAAGGCTCTTCTTGACTGGGTAGAAAAGACAGAACCTGCTGATTTTGAGAAGGTGATTGAAGAAGGAACCGCACCTTCGTTCTTTATTGGTATGACTCATCGAGAGGTAATTGCAAATGCGTTCACTCATCTGAATTATCACACTGGACATCTGACCGCAATACGGAAAGACTGGGAGAACACAAAATCAGGATGAGTAAAGATCAACTATCCTTTTTCTTGAAAAGAGGAGGAGTGGTGACAGATGTGCCACCACCGTGTCGTGTTGAAATGACTAAGTGCTTAGCTTCTCAGCCGCGTAGTAAACACATGTTTCCACGCCTTCGGATATCATTATTCGTCTTCCACTCACAAAGGTCACAATGGTGCCAAAGAACAATCCAATTGCAAAGAAGATAATTCCAACACCAAGAGCGACAGTTGTCCCAATCATGCGTTCTGCAATCAAGAAAAGATCTGGATTCGCTATTCTGATCCATGCAAGCGGAAATGTTCCCATCGCCGCAATGATTGCTCCCAGAATGATTCCTCCAAACAACTTCTTTGGTGCGAGGGATAATGGGTTATCAACTGGAAAACCAGGTGCTCCTTCTACTTTCTCTCCCTTTATGGCACTCACAATCTTGGAGAACGCTCCAGGAAGCATGAATGCAGTGAGTCTGAGATTCACGACAATCGTCATCAGTGCCAATCCGATACCAAGAAAGATGGTGGCCATTCCGATTGCTTTCCCAGGTCTGACTAGTGGTCCATAAGGCCCCACCAATCCTGCTGAGAATAACAGACCCAACACGGCAAAGGAGATCATCCAAAGAAATCCGATAATGGCTAAGATTGGAACAAACCTTGTGATTGAGAGACGCGGTTCTATCTCTGGGACATCTATTCCTGCAGAATCAGCAACTGCCTTGCTAAGATTGATTCTCTGTTCTCGCAACCACTTGATTATGGTGAGGAGCCAGTAAGCAATAGAAAACAGCATTGTGCCTATTCCAACGAACATCCAATTCTCCCAAGTTGGAGTTGGAATAGTAACGAACAACCTGATGAAAGCAAGAGGAATGAGTCCTGAGGCGGTTATGATCATACCTAGGTATGTGAGCATCAAAGTACGCTTAGGGAACAATGCTTCGACGTTTGCTGGTTCTGACTCTTTTCCTGTGGCGATTTGAACAAGTCTTCCGGGAAGAATCAAAGCTTGTGTGCTTAGATTCAATACGATTGTTGCAAGACCAAGTGCGATACCACCAATCAAGAAAGCAACACCAAGACCCTCAAGTGGCTCCGCGAATATCTCAAAAAAGTGGGCTAGACCTGTGTCAATGATAGCTACTTCAGCAGCCATCCATCCTACAGTGATCAGTACTGCTACTGCTTCAATCAATATTCCCAGAACCAGCAATCTTGCGAATATCCTTGCAAAGAGAGGCGGCTTTGTGTCCGGTGGTCTCAGGTTTATTTTTGCAAGACTTGCACGTGCATTCTCACCTGTGGATCTAAGATTGACAACTATTGTGACAATTGCAAATCCTATTCCCAACTTGAGAATACCTAGACCAAATAATGGTACAATCTCTGCATATGCATGCAAAACCGATTCTATTGCAGCTACTGACAAATAAGCTGCAGATGTTGTATCGCCCAAGCCTGCTAGCTCTTCAATAGTGACTTGGTTGAGTACTCTCCAGAGACCCACGAAAAATGAAACCACGACGAGCAACATACCAACCGTCAGTATTGCTCGATATCTCTTTACTAATCCATCCATCATAACTTTAACCCCAAATATGAAATGTGCAAGAAAAATTGCACTCCGACAGATCCAAAGGTGAATCCATCAGAGTACAAACGAATCTCTAATACACTAATCATGGCATGGCTGGCATCGGTACTCCAGCAGTTTCAAATGCCTTCTGGAGCGCAGCCATGAATGCTTTCTGCTTCTCTTCAGGATACTCCTTCACTGAAGCAAATACGTACTCAGTGTCTTCCTTATCGACATCCTCAGGAAGCTCGCGTATTGCTTTTGCTCGGGCAACCATCAAAGCCATTCTCTCTTCAGGTGAGAGGCTCATTACGGCCTTGATACGTACACCGTGGAATGGACCTTTTTTCTTATCATCAAGCTTGGAAATTGCCATAACCATGCCCTTCACAGACTGAACTCTCTGTTCGTCAGGTTGGCCAGCAATCATCTTGACTCGCTCAGTAATCATCTTCAGCTTTTGCTCCTCAGGAGCATCCGCTAACATTTTAATCATGTCTTCCATTATTATTTTCTCCAATAATGTTATTAATTTAACTATGGTTAACTTTGTTATAAATGTTGTCTTTGTACATTTCGTTTATTAGATACAGCCTGCTTTAGAGAAATGCCCCTTAGCGATTTGGGGTCTGATTTGAGGTCTTCACATGGCAAAGTATCGCTGTACTGTTTGCAACTGGGTTTATGATGAGAGTGTTGAGGGCAAACCATTTGCGGGTCTCCATCATTCATACACCTGCCCGGTGTGTGGAGCACCCAAAACGGCCTTTGTTCCAGCAGAAGGTGTGAAAAGAGAAAAGGAAGGAGATACTACCGTTGCAGAGAAAATCATCGAACAGCTTGTTGCCATAGGTGTAACCAGAGTATATGGCATTCCTGGAACCTCAAATCTCCCATTAGTCAATGCGATTCGGACAAACGACAAGATCTCCTTCATTTTGACTCGACATGAGGAAACGGCGGCTTTCATGGCTGCAGCTCATGGCAAGATTACAGACGAATTGGGAGTCTGTATGTCCATTGCTGGACCAGGAGCAACGAATCTCATCACGGGTCTGATGGATTCAGCCACTGACAGAAGCCCCGTCCTCGCTTTGGTAGGTCAGGTTCCAGAGGTATATCTTGGCAGTGAAGCATTTCAAGAAATTGATCAGATTGAACTCTTTCGCCCTTTTTCAGAATATGCGGAAACTGTTGCAAGAGCAAATCAAGCATTGAAACTTACGATAATGGCTGCTAAATACGCATTAAAGAAACCAGGACTTGCTGTTCTGAGTTGTCCTACGGATGTTTTGGTTGATTCCCTTGACGATCCAATAATCGTTCCAGAAAGAAGACTCTTCAAGAGCCCTACTGTTTCACCCAAAAGAGAATTGGAATCAGCAGCTCAACTAATTGATAGTTGTAAACGACCGGTAGTATTTGGAGGTTGGGGCTCAAGGCATGCAGGAGAATTACTGATCGAGCTTGCAGAGAAGCTAAAGGCTCCACTAGTCACAACGTCGAGAGCTAAAGGAGTAGTTCATGAGACCCACAAGTATGCCCTTGGTGTGCTGGGTTCAATAGGCACAAAGCATGCAGCACAAGCAATTCGAGATTCAGAACTTATCATCATAATTGGGTCTGGATTCAGACAGGCAAACCTTGTCCCTGCGGGAATCAAGATACTTCAGATTGACAATGACCCAACTCGAGTGGGGAAGACTTTCGATATAGATGTTGGACTAGTTGGAGATGCTAAAGAAGTGCTCAAGGCATTAATCCCATTAGTGAAGGAGAAACATGAAGATGAAGAGTTTCTTTCCAACGCTATGAAGATACGCGAACAGCACTTCAAGGAGCTTGAAGAAGAATCCAAGGATTACTCTTCTCCCATTAATCCTGGTTACGTTATCCAGGCACTGAAGAGGAATGTTAGTAAAGATGCGATTATCACAGTCGATGTAGGAGACCATACTTACTGGTTCTACAAGAAGTTCATCTGCGATGGGCAGAGACCCTACCTTTGTGCAAACATGGCAAGCATGGGTTTTGGCTTACCTGCTGCATTATCTGCCAAGTTTGAGTATCCAGATAAACAGGTGATCTGTGTTTCCGGAGATGGTGGTTTTGCGATGCTCATGGCTGACTTCACAACAGCAGTACGAGAAAAGTTGGATATCACTGCGATTGTGTTCAATGACCAGAAGTTGAAGAATATCAAAAAAGAACAGCTTCGTGAAGGGTTCCCAGAGTATGGTGTTAGTTTTCCAAACCCGAACTTTGCAGAGTTTGCTGAGTCATGTGGTGGTCATGGAATTAGGGTAGAGAAAGCTGAGGATCTAGATACAGCTCTAAGAGAGGCTTTTGATTCTCCTAAACCATCGATAGTTGAGGTCATTGTAGACCCAGACAAGATGGCTGCATCAACAAAGAGAGTGGAATAGTCAATCCTCATTTGTACAGATTGATCCAAGAAGCAAGAAACATGTCCTCTGATTCAATTCGAATTTTGATTGAATCATACTCCCCGAATTCGGGGAAAAAGCATTGGAACTTTCTTTTGATACTCTTGATACTCTTCGCCGAATTCTCTGATCAATTCAAGCTCTTCCTTCCGACAGAGGATATAGTTGATGACAATCACTAACGGAGCTACAAGGAGTGAGTAGTATGCCGAGAGAAGAAAAGAAGCTCCGAAATGAGCAAATATTGCTCCCAGATACTGTGGATGCCTCACTCTGGAGTATACTCCGGCCGATATCACGCGGTCAACTCTATGAGTTTCCGCTGCTTTGAGTCCCATCTCAGTTACCCCCTTAATACCTAGATATGCTCCAGGCAGAAGAAAACCTATGGAAATAGCAAGATGAACAATTGGAATCCTCAGCCAAAGGAAACCAAAGGCCAACATAAAGTGAATGTCCCAGATTTGGATTAAGAAATTCTCCTGAGGAGAAATCCAGAGTCCAAACAAGAAGAGGAAGAATCCCCATCCTGAGGTCATGCCAAGAGCGGCCCCAATCTTGAATCCTTTCTCTTTTCCAAACCTGGCGTCGAGTTTTGTATGTTCAACTGAGAGAAAATGTATTGGAACTACAACAATAATACCCATGACCGAGAGTAAAAACCAGAAGCTCATCACTTTCCTATCTGCATATTAGGATATCAATCTAATCTTAAAACAAGTAGGGGGGAGATATATCTCTCCCCTTGAATTTCATTTGTCAGATATGACGAATTACCTTACTGCACCTACAATTAGGAGCACAACACCTAATCCTAAGAGGATCAGCATGAGCTCTGAAAATAGGTACCCACCCAAGGAAATTTCATAGATTCCTAGTATGAAGAAGTAAGATACATATTCGCCGAAACCGATCATCGGCAACAATAGGGGGAGAATCCCCAATATAATCAGTATTAGTCCGAATAAAGCTAAACCTTTTCCCATTTGTGTCAACTCTAGAAGCTTGATTACGTTGCAATGGAAAGGCCCTATTTATGCGTCTCTATTGATTTTAGGACTGAATATAATACATTAGTTCAATCAAGACTTCACTTTCCGCCTGAAATTGGAACCAAAGATGAGTTCACAAAATTCTCGAGATTTTCTCTGACTTCTTCAATTCTCTTAAGATGTTTCTTGGCAGTTTTTGAATACAGACTGGTGACAACCTTCTTCTGTTTCCCATCATCATCCAGTTCCCACCTACCAATGACAACACCATTCAACCAGATTGTGGGTCTCACTTCTCCAGTCTGCCTAACTCCCGGGCTCGGCATGACCCTCGGTTCATCAAGTTTTGTGGGCCAATAGTGTCTTTTGTCAGCTGGTGATATTCTGGGTTGAATCTCTTCAGGAATGAATCGACCTCTGTCTTTGAATGCCTTTAGAAAATGGTCCTCGTAAGGAAGGAACCATACTGGCTTGTCACTTGGTGGTTCCAACGAGGATGCAATATCCAAATCTGAAGTAGACATATACTTCTCTGTACCCTCAACCTTGACGCTCACGATGTTGTCACCCAAGTCCTGAATGGCATTCTTCACTGTTGTCTTAGTTTGTTTGAACCACCACGCTGTATCTTCCACTGACACTGGCCCAAAGAGGTCGATATGATGCATGATTAGTTGCGAAATAGCTTCCTTCTCATCAATCAACTCAAGTTTGATTCCTTCTACCCACTTGTCGAGTAATGCATAGGAGGTGAGATTACTCCGAGCGTGTTTTGCTTTTGCCCGAACCACCTCTCCTCGACCCATTAGCATGAGGAGTGCAGAACGAACATTTTCCCTGACCTTTGGTATAATTTTCTTTAATTCCGATGTTCGTAACGGTCCGTCCTGAAGGGCTGAACTGACTTGCCCAAGCAAGTCCTCGATTTCTCTGTCGCTGAGGAGATCCATCTTCCTATACTTGTCAGTTCGACATGCTTTGAAAAGAGCAGGTCCGGTCGCACTGAGTATCAGCGACAAGTTCTCTACATGCATCACATGGATTGTAGTCCTAAATGCATGAGTCCTCACAATCGCTCTTCCATTGTCAATTGATTCAAAGACTGATTTTACGTCATAATCTCCAAGACGTGCCCACGCAGATAGATAAGGTGTCCAGTAATCGGTTGAATGTAGAGCAAGCTGAGACTTTGCCATTGAATAGAAATTTGATGTCTTCTCATCCAGAAGGAACTGCTTTCTCAGTTGATTCCAGTGCAACTGTTCAAACGATACGTCAGACAAGGGATGGTCCTCAACCAAACTTGAAGAATAGTTTCCTTTTAGCGTATACCGTATAATCTATTCGAAACCAGCAATGATAATTTTCTATTGAGATTATTCATCAAGAATCTGATCTTTGAAGTCCCTGTAGTATCTCTCTGCAGACACTCTCTATTCATCTCATTTTATCTTGGTAGTAGATCTCGGGTTTATACGCTGGAGGCCACTCAGGTTCATTATCAAGTACACTCTCAACCTGCTCGAGTGTGTCCTTTGAAAGGATCACATCTGATGCCCCCACATTGTCTATGACATGCTCTGGTTTAGTTGCACCCACGATCGCCGATGAAACCTCTGGACGCCTGAGAATCCATGCAAGCGCTAGCTGTCCAGTCGTGATATCCAATGACGTTGCAATCTCTGTGAGCTTTCTCGTCTTTGACAGATTTGCTTCATTGAGGTACCGGTTCATCCAGGTCGACGTAGCGCCTCGACTTCCTTCAGGCTTTCCGTCATTATATTTTCCAGTGAGAAGCCCCTGAGCTAGAGGACTAAAAACAGTGAAGCCCATCCCGTGAGTCTTAGCTACTTGCATTATCTCAAGTTCTATGTATCTGGAAAGCATGTTGTATGGAGGCTGTTCAACTATCGGTTTGTGAGCTCCAAATTCTTTCGCGACAGCATTAGCCCGTTCGAGCTGAGCCGCAGTCCAGACCGATGTCCCCCAGTGTCGCACTTTCCCAGTCTTGATTAAGTCATCCATGACCATGACTGTTTCTTTCACTGGTGTCGTGTAGTCATATCTGTGTAGGAAGTAGATGTCGATATAGTCCATGTTCAGACGACTGAGAGTATCTTCGATGGCATTCATGATGTTCTTTCTGCTGTTTCCCCAGTCAGTGATGTCCTTACTTGTTGGCCAGAACACCTTGCTTGATACCACGAGATTCCGTCTGCTGACATTCTCATCTCTGAAGAACTGTGCAATTACTTCTTCCGCCTTTCCACCTGCATAGATCTCTGCTGAGTCAATGAAGTTGACTCCAAGGTCCAGTGCTGTGGTCATGCACTTCTTGGCCATCTCGTTCTCTACTGATCCACCGTATGTGAGCCATGAGCCAAGAGAAACCTCGCTTACTTTCAGTCCACTCTTTCCAACCTTTCGATATCTCAATTAATCATCTCCAATTGTCTGCGATGTAGAAATGAACCATCTTTCCTATTAATTGGCTCATTCACATTTTAACTATTGTTAATAACTATTATATGTTTAGTTAAGCCTTTGAGTGCAATAGCAGATATTGGTTTCCCACGGGGACAATGTAGTCCCCATGGATTATTCATACCTAAGAGCATCAACTGGTTTAAGTTTGGAGGCTCGCCTGGCTGGATATAGCCCAAAGATGACAGCAACTAACACACCAAATACTAATGCAGATATGAGGAGGTCCAGTGTGATTACAGGAATGATTTCTGGCATGCCTGAAAAACCTCCAAAGGCTTCACCAAAGCCACCCATGCCACCCATACCACCCATGTTTGCCATGCCCCCTGCAATGAGATTTCCAATCAGTATTCCGGCGACAATACCAAAGACACCTCCCAATAATCCAACCATCATCGCCTCACTAAGAAAGATACCCAGTATAGTTCTACTATGCATTCCCATTCCTTTTAGAATCCCAATCTCACGAGTACGTTCTATCAAAGACACAATCATGATGTTCATGATTCCAATCCCTGCAACAATTAGAGAAATGCCTGCGATACCTGCAAGAAACACATTCAGGATGCCAAGTATTTCTTCCATCATCCCCAAAAGCGCGGCAGGTTGGGTGACACTGACAAGTCCTTCGAAAGCGTCTTCAATCTCTTGAATCAGCGTATCAATCTCATCTTCAACGTCAGTATCGATCTTGACCACGATAGAGGATATTTCCTCTGTTTCAAAGAACTCGATTGCCCACTCTAGTGGAACATAGAATCCGATATCTGAGGGTCCACTAATCCCGAATCCACCAATCTCTTCTAAAATAGCAACGACGGAAGCTGTATAGTTTGTC
>SOKL01000181.1 GCA_004376265.1 Candidatus Thorarchaeota archaeon | reverse complement strand
CGACTAGCCAGAGAAGTCTGCGATGATGTATTGAAAGAGCTAAAACAGGATGGTATCAAGGCTGAGCCTCTTAGAGCTGATTACGATTTATGATGATTAAGGTGTAAAAAGATGAGTTTAGATAGAGAAAAACTAGGAGAACTTTATGGAAAGGTGGGTGGAGGGAATCAAACTGCACTCGAGATTATCGGTAACAATCGTGACATCAGTGTAGGCGAGATATTCATGATATACTCTCATCGTGATGGCCATGAGCGTGTCTTCTTCTTCAGGGTCTTAGGTCTCGAAAACTATCTCCGCCAAGTCGATAATATGACTCGGGTGGCTAGTACACTCATGGTGGAAGGTGATGCATATCTCTCAGGGATTGAGAGAAACATGCTTCTCACAATAGGTGGGAGAATGTTAGGATATGCGGAGAAGATAGATGATGAATGGACCTTCAATTCCCCTAGGAGACTTCCCGACCACTTGGCTTCAGTTTATCGACCTATTCCAGGTGTTACTGATTCTTTTGCGCGGGAAATTTTGCATCAACAAATCTCAGGAGAAATATATGTAGGTGATTTTCAGATTGGTGAAAAAACACTCGATGTGCCTGTAATGCTCCCTCTGGAGTATCTTCCTATGCACGTGGGTATTTTTGGCTCAACGGGGTCAGGTAAGAGCAATCTAATGATGGTCCTCATCAAATCGATGATAGATAATAATTTGAAGGCTTTTCGAAACCCAGACCAAGACCTTTCAAGAATCTCTGCTTTCTGTATTGACCCACATGATGAATTCGCAAAAGGTGTTGATAGATACGGTATCCAAGATGTTGTTGATGATATGAGTCCATCAACTCGCAAAGAGGTCATGGGTGATTTCTATTATCTTACAACACACAAGCGTGCTACACAGAGGGATATTAGAAAATATGCTCGGGAGATTCGTATTCTCTGGTCTGAGATTAAACCCCGTGATCTTTACTCTATAATGGAATTCTCATCTCAGATGGTGTCACTCATCGATGCACAATTCTCTTCAGCCGGAGAAAATTGGATTCGTTCAATTATTGATTTGGACGAGGGGACAGCTGAAATACCAAAGGGCACTCTAAGTGCTGTAAAGCGCCGACTCAGAACTATTCAGAGATCCCCCATATTTGTTGAGAATTTTTCCTCTAAACGAACCTCATCACTTGACGACATTTTCTACGCTATGGAGACCGGAAGGATTCTGGTCGTGAATACAAGTCTTATGGGTGATATGGAACAATTCTTACTTACTACAATTGTGACTCGAACGCTGTCAGATATGAGACGCGCTTTGAAGAGCAGTGGAAATCTAGGCGACTTCGAACGACAGGGACAAATGAGGCTTCCCTCATCGTTCTTTAACAGGGTCAAAGCAAAGGCACGAACATTTTTTGGTCATGGAGGAGTTGCAAATGATTCTCCAGTACGTGACCCCCGTTCTCTTCCAGTCATTCAAGTGACTGTTGAAGAAGCTCCATCCATTCTCAATCCTGAACTCATGAAGGGTCAATCTGTATTCAAAGACATAAGCCGTCAGGGTCGTAAGTTCAATATTGGACTTCTCGTTGTCAGCCAACAAGTGAGTGTTCTTGACAATGTGATTCTAAGTCAGATGAATACTGAGATCAACCTCCGGTTGGGTAACGAACGTGAGATCAGAGCTTGCATTGACAATGCCAGTGTGAACATTTCAGGATTCGAGAATGAGTTTCGTGTCATGTCGCGAGGTGAGGCCATAGTGACTCAGTCTTATCGCGAATTACCTCTTCCTGTAAGGATTCCACTGTTTGACAAAGTCTATGAGAGGGACAAGCACCGATACAAAGAGAAACGGGCAAAGAAAAGTGAGGACCATATTCTCTGAGGGATATTCTTGACAAGAATCGCACACATCTCCGACACACATCTTGGTTCTAAACCAAAAGCTGGGGTCAGACACAATGTGTGGGGACAAGAGATGCGGGCTCAACTTCTTGAGAATGATTTCTACGAACGATTCCAAGAACTATTTGATACGATTGCTGAGCTAGACCCTCCAGTTGATATTGTCGTCCATTCTGGTGACCTGTATAACTCGCCTTGGGAGGGTAATCCTGCTCAACCCCCAGTCGTGGCTCAAGAGACCGCTATCAAAGTGCTTCAGAATTTCATCGAACGGACTGGCATCCCGGTCCTCATTCTTGAAGGAAACCACGGTCTCTATAGACTACTCGAAGTATCTCTATTGGACACTTTGAAATTAGCAGTTCCTAGATTGGATGTAGCAACTCAGCAGGATCTCAAACGAGCTATCAGTGAAAACGAGCCTCTCAGGCGTTCTTACGACAAGCTCGATGTATTCTGTTTTCCATTTATCGATCATGCAGTATTAGAGAAGACTGGTGACATGGTAACCCGGTTCGATGATTGGATCACAACACATCAAGGTCGTGATATAGAAAAACCCACAATCGCCCTAGCTCACGGAATGGACTTGGACCAGACACTTCATCAAAGTATTTTCACAATGGGTTATGACTATATTGCACTGGGACATGATCACCATCTGCACAAGCAATCGGCTGGAGCATGGTATGCCGGTTCTCCTGAAAGGTGGAGATTCGATGAGATTCGGCATGACAAGGGATTCATCATAGTGGACCTTGAGAAGGCGGGTGAAACCCCTGTCGTCAC
>SOKL01000259.1 GCA_004376265.1 Candidatus Thorarchaeota archaeon | reverse complement strand
GATTGGTGTCGACAAAAAGTATCTTGATCTAAATGCCATAGAAACTAACTGCATTCTCCCAGTATATCTTCCTTAGGACTCGATCAGGAAGTGACAGACCATTGATGAGAGTTCCTCCTGTGTTTGTGGTGTCTTTGTCCTTGAACGGTAGAGGCATCCCTCGAACATCGGTCTCAAGCAACAGGCGAAGGGCTAGATATCTGCTGTCATAGTAGTTCTTGCTGCCGAATCGCCACTTGAAACGAAAGAATGCGATACAGTCCGTTCCGAAGACGACTCTGTCCTGGTACTTTATCAGAAATTCCCTTGACCTCTCAGGATTTCTACTGAGCTCCCTTACCATCCATCTAGCCGACGCCGTATCGACAATGAAATTCGGATAGGAGTCCAGCCAGCGGGCCAGGTTTGAGAGTCTATCCATTTCAGGCTGGGCGGCAAAATGGGCTAGCTGAAATCTAACATCAGAATGCCTTGCGACTGCCGCCTCAAGCTCATTGAGATCCTCTTCTTTTGTGTCGTATACATCTCCATTTGCATATTTGCTGGCGTAATATGTATCTGGGTCACTCATGTGGAGGAGAAGGGGGATTTCATTATCAACCAGAGCGGCGAAGATAGGTGTACATGATTCGTCGCCAATTCTGATCCTGTCTGGTTTCGCCTTGACACGCCTCCCCATACCTGGTGCATTCTGTATCTTGGCGAGTTGATAACCGTCGTCTTGGAGTTTCTCTATCTCTCTGGCTACCCCTGCAATTCCTTTCGTGGATAACCTAGAGCCACTGAAATATTTGGCAAAGAAGAATCTACCAGGGTACTTTTTCTCAGCGTAGTTTCGTACTCTACGAATGTGGGGAATCAAAAGGGTTCTCTCAACGCCGTGTTGTTGACCGATTTGCACTAGGAGTCTAAGAGAACCTTTGTCGACCGCATGAGTATGGGCATCAAAGATGGGACCATCATAGTTAAGTTCTGATTGTAGTTGTGACACAATTTCGCTATAGAATGGGCCTAATTGAAAAGAGTATGTGTTTCTACATCCAGATCTTGTCAAACAGATTTCTTACAATAGTGAATTTAAATGATTTTCAAGTTTTTCGAAAGTCTGATTCCAACCATGAATTGCTCTATCTCTGAATTCTGTTGTTGGGAATCCTGCATGATGAAATTCCATTGTAGTCTTGCCTTCATGCTCTTTAAGTGTGATAGAGATTTCTGTCTCAGGACCTGGGCCACCATCAGGTGCAGCACCGAGCCGTGATTGTGTATAGACGAGTTTATCGGGTTGATCAATTTCTTTGTACTCACCTGTTAATACAAATTCGGATCCTTCAGGGGGTTGCATGCCATAACTATACTTTCCACCAACTTTGAGTTCGCTTTCACTAAAGGTAACATGAAAATTCTTAGGACCTTTCCATTTCTTGATGTGATCATGCTCTGTCAAAGCTTGATACACCAAACTCTTTGGAACTCCAAACTCTCTAATGAAAACCAATTCGCCGTCAGTTACTGCACTCCGTTCAATAAGGTCATCAGCCATTGTTCTTTCTCCTTGCAATAATTAAATCAATTATCGTCCAATCGCACTCTGCAATTTCTCTGCGAGGATAAATCGCTGTCGGATTCGTTCATTAACAATTGTTAATTCAATATATAAACCTTTAGCTGGAAAGAAATCAAGAAGGCTTATTATGTCAGCATGGCTGACATCGAGTTCATCAAAAGTGAATTAATATGATGACCACAGAAAGGAGAGGTAATGATGCCCTTGGAGTTCCCACCAGTAGTCTTCGATCCAACAACGCTAGTGATGCTCATTGCATCAGTTGCATCAAACATATTTCTGGTTCTTTGGTGTGTGAGTCTTTGGAGAGATTCCAAAGAATTCAAGCATCGATCACTAATTCTATTGGTGAGTTTTCTTGTCCTAATTTCCAGTATCGTATATCTTCTCCTTCCCGGAATAGAATATGTTGCAGGTCCTGAATTCATTCCTATTGAACTTGTGTTTGGATATCTCTACAGTTTGTTTCGATACGGGTATGGAACAAATGCGCTAGTCATTATTCTGGGAATTAGCTTCATAGCGTTTGGTCGGGATAACAATGAAACCTACAAGATGGAATTGATTGTTACTGGAATCTTTGTTATTATCGGATTCCTGCTTTTATCTTTGAACAGTGCCACTCCTAGATTCTTGGAATGGACTGGATCACCGGATGAAGTAATATATTTGGCAAATATTTTCCCACTCCTATCTTCTGTGGGAAGAGTACTCACAGACGTACGGATGTTCTTTTTCATTTTCATCGGTCTCAGAGCAAAACAATATCCACTACTATTATCCGGCGTAGTTTCACTGGGCACTATCATATTCTTCATTATATTGGAATTGTCAGGATTGGGTCTTATCCTTGAGACAAGTTCGTTTATTCTATTTGTACTCTCAATGTTTGTAATCTATTTCATTGGTGGAAGAAGAAAGTCAAATGAACAGGAGGTTGACTGATGGCAGCAGATCAGACAAACACTGACATTCCTGAGAGTTCATATCAAAGACGCTATGAGCTTGATTGGTTGCGTGTTATAGCAGTTATCTTGGTCTGGGTGTTTCACAACATTTTGACTTTCAGAGTAGGTGGGTTTACTATCTCTAATCCGGATACCACATTCGCAGCGAATGCCTCAGAGAT
>SOKL01000294.1 GCA_004376265.1 Candidatus Thorarchaeota archaeon | reverse complement strand
ACAACAACGCCATTGTTGATGAAGATACTACATTCAAAATTGGCGGAATAACTATACAAACAAAAGCGGGAGAAATGGTGAGTTATCACGCATTCTTTCGCCCAATGATCATCAAGGTGCTAGTTTCAATGACAAGAACCTGGATTGAAGCATATTTGAAATCGCACACAGTTTAAAGCCATCAGTACAGGTTCCTCATTCTGATATCTTCATGCGTTTTCCTTTGAGTACCAAATCACAGATTTTAGGATAGTATGCAACGAAGAAGTTTAATAAATAGAATCGAATCAGTTCCTTAAGATCAGATGATGATTGAGGGTATATCCTCTTCACAACGAACTTGGTGCAAAGTTTCATCAACTGTTGACGCATTGGATCAAAGATTTCATTTAACTTCTCAGCGATAATGATTCTCTCTCCCTCATCTTTCTTGGAAAAGAAACGGTGTTGTATAAACTCTCCATCGCTAACGATGCGATGTCCAATTGTTTCTAATTGAAATAAATCGTTAACGAATTCAATTTCAAACAGGTTTTCGAATCTATCAATCAGGCCGTTGATATCCTTTGAAGCAAACTGAATAGCATTAACCACTTGAAGGATGTACCTATCCAGTGGAAGATTAGACGATGGTGTCACCATACCCTTTGCACGAAGACGAAGATCCTCTTCCTCTGTCAATGGCTCACCAGTTTTGTTATTGCGAGCAAGTGAAATGTACAGATCGCGACTTATTACTATGAATAGTCTGCGCAATGCGATTTGCCGTCTTGGTTCTAAACGTCTTTTTCTAGCAACGCTGTTAAGCCAGTCAGGATTGTTGCTTAAAGAACCTCATCTCCCTGACTGACGTTGACATAGGCGTTAATACCAATCTTCGTGAGTGCGAGGAGCTGAATACTTGACAGAAATAGGATTACTATAACATTTGAGATAAAGTAAGGCATGCCAAGGTACCCTGATGTTGCAAACATCAGTACAATGCTCATCATACCTGCCCACACATAACCAAATTGTTTCCATAGATCTCTCGAAATCAAGAGAAGAAGAAATCCTATGAAATCAAGAACGAACAACAAGAACAAATTGAGCGTGTATCCTGTTGCAGGGTAGTAAACAATAGAGAATAGACTTACCAAGGTGAATAGGACAATAACTCTAGAGAGGTTTACCATTCTCAATATTGTGATTGAAGTGTTACTGGTTTGGTTAGACAATTTTTGAAACTCTCCTCACTATCTATCTCTATTTTGAACGAAATTAAATCTTCGCCTCATTCTTGGAGTCATTTAAGCTGAACCTGAAGCCAGTCAGGATTGTTGCATAAGATAGACTAAGGATACGATGGTCCTGTTTGAATTTTGGGATCAACAAGTTCTTTGATGTTCTTTCTCAGAGGTAGGACTTTCATCATATGCTCCAGGGTTTTAAATGGGTCCTCAGGTGTGTTTTCTGACAACTCACTCCATCTTTCACTCATGTACAACTCGTGAAGTATCTTCTTCACTCATTATGATTCCACTCAAATTGAAGAGCGCCTTACTGGCACGTAATAGATGCTCATCAATGGAACTTAAGATTAAGCTTTCTGTGTTGTTTGTGCCTCCTTCTCTCTCAGATATGTACATAACCGAATACTAATATTTAGCTTGGGAAAGGTTCTGCCCAGTCCTAAAGGCTTGAGGAGGTCTGATCACACCATGTATGTCATCAACTACAAGGAACGTGGAGAGACACCTGTTGAACTTGCTGGGAGCAAGAATATGACTGTGCGCTGGCTCATTGGTCTTAATACAGGTGCAAAGACCTATGCGATGCGCCATTTCGAGATTAAACCTGGTGGTATTATCCCTCTACATACTCATGAGGAAGAGCACGAAATTTTCGTACTCGAAGGTGAGGCAGCGGTTCTTGGGGGTGAAGAAGGTATGGTAGCAAAGAAGGATGATGTTGTGTTTGTACCATCAAACCTATCTCATGGATACGACAATACTAAAGGCAAAAAGTCGTTCTGTTTCATTTGTTGTATACCGCTGTTGCCAACTAGTGATACTCAGTGAAACAAAGAGTAGGTAGTTTTTTCTTACTGAAAACACACCTGCGAATGCAGGAAATTGAAGATGATGAATCTAGGAGAGAAAAAGCTCTGGATTTTCGATGTTGATAATACCCTCATTCATGATGTCGAGCATCCCACTCCATTCAAGGATGCACTTACTCTTTGGAAAACTCTAGAAAAGAAGGATGTTGAACTTGCTATCCTGACAAATGTCGGTCGCCTCTCTTCACGTCAAGTCAATCAATCTCTAGAAACTGCCGGATTCGTTCTTCCCCTGGAAAAGGTCTTCACCGCAGGTGCTGCGGCAGCAGTCTATATCCATAACAGACTCCCCGGGGCTCGTTGTTTCGTCATTAGTGAAGGAGGTGCACAGGAGGACTTTGTTGCTCGTGGTTTGGATGTCACAAACAATCCTCCCATTGATTTTGTTGCAGTTGGTGCTGACAGGGGCATGACCTTTCAGGAACTGAATTTCGCCACGAAGATGGTCAGAAATGGCGCAAAACTTCTCTGCATAAGCGGAAGCCGCGATTATCCTGGAATCTATCATGGAGATGAAGATACTTTCATCGGAGAACTTTCGATTGTTGCAGCTATCGAACATGCCACTGGAGCCAAATCCGTTATTGTTGGAAAACCTCTTCCCG
>SOKL01000041.1 GCA_004376265.1 Candidatus Thorarchaeota archaeon | reverse complement strand
ATAACAGAGATTGACGATGCCATCACCCACTTTTGCGAGTCCTTTGTCATTCATGATTTTTTCAACGGATTCATGCTGGACAAAGGTTTCCCACATGTGAAGGGCCACCATTAGGCAGTGTTTATTCAACACTATGATCTGACACTGCTTGTTTGAATTTCTTACGGAACTCTTCAGTTCTCGCAAGCATCTTCTCAAGAGCTTCCCTTAGAACAACATTAGACTGACGTTTCTTTGTCCTTAGTGTCAGAATGGGACTAGCAAGTAGTGGATGTTCGATGTTGTATCCAGCAAATTCCACTGAAGGCTCTTCCAAGAGTGTCTTACGTAGCAGGTTTGGGAATGAATGTCCCTCTCCGACAATCTCAACTTTTAGTTCATATTTTGTATGTTCGATAGTTCTTGGCTTCAAGTCTATCGCCTCCTATTGTCTCTGCGGCGATCGTCGCCTCCTCTATCACCGAAGCGTCTGTTTCCACCTCTTCCTCGGGGACCATCGAATCGCCTTCCGCCACGACCTCCACGGTCATCACGCCTGTCATCATATTGCCTTCGACGAGGAGCTAAATCGGGTCTTGCTTCTAATCCAAACCTTTGTCCATAGTCAGTTGTGACTTCTCGTGTTTCTCGATTCTCACACCTAAGACAAAACATGTTGTTGTGAGTGGTAAGGGTTAGTGAGTTACCGCATCTAGAACAACTTGCAATAACAACTCCTAGCTCTTGACCAACAAGGGACAGTTTCACAGGTATCTGATGTGTGTTGAGCGCTACAGCACGAACGATATCATTTTGTTTGAGGACATCTAACATGCTTTTGACATATCTTCGGGTTACATTACTGATGTGTAATTCACCCACAAGTCCACTGTGGATATCCTTGTCGTTTATTCTCGCGATTCTAATTTCGGCACGCTGTTCAAACACGTGGGTTGCTTTTCCCATGAGTATGTCACCTGCTACTGGGAGTGCCAACTTCATCCTACCATCTGGACTTGTAACTCGGATGCTGCGATCGTTAAGGTCCATGGAAACTGTTCCAGGTGCAGCCGCATAGACAATGCCTTCCTTCTCGTAGGTACCATAGCTAGGCATCAATTCTTCGATGACACATAGCTGGTCTCCGGGTACTACAATATCCCCACTCTTTACATCTGCCATTCTATTCTCACTCGTTTGTGCATATGCGGTATAAATCCACATCCACCATGTGTTTCTGTTTCTTATGATACTCGAACAGGCGGCCAATTGGAAACTGAAAAGTTTCAAGCTGGGTTACTCTTGCACCAAGCTTCTCTATCTCATTCTTCAGGAATACCCTATTCTTGTCACTTGCGAGATGCATGCTGTAAGTCACTGCAGCAATTGAGATTGCTTTTTTCAGGAATCTCAAATCTGCACCTCTCTTTTTCACTCCGAACGGGGAATTACTTACTACAGTATCTACAAGACAACGTACCTGCAAGGAGGAAACATCCCCCAAGACCCAGTCTACAGTGTCTTCTGTTCCGAGTGAGCGTGAGTTCATTTGAGACGCCTTTAAGGCTTTGCTTTGCACATCAACTCCAATAGCGCGGTTAGCCCCTAGTAAAGCAGCCCCAATGGTAAATATACCATCCCCACATCCGAGATCACATACTGTCTTGTCAGTAATATCGTTATGTTCCATCTGAGCTGCGTAGAGTACAGAGGCTGCAATTGTAGCAGGAGTCGGGTATTGTTCTAATGAAACATCATATTTGTCAAGACGTTTTATCGACTCAAGTGCTATCTCTAAATCCCTAAGGCGCAATCAATTCACCATCTATGTACCTGAACTTGTGAGATGGTGTGTTACCAGTATTGATGAATCATGTTATTTGACATGATTTGTGTCGTTAAGCCCCCGGTAATACCCACTCTTATTAGTTCCATAGGTTCCAGTGGAAATCCACAGGAAATAAATTGGCTTACCTTACCTTCTTATGGAAGGTCAGCTAGCCAAATAACGATTCATATTCAATATTGGGGTGTATAAATTGGAAAAACCGCTCGATAAACTGTTTGACAAGTTTCTACAGGGTCAGGCCATTTTCAGAGATAGGACCGCTCTGAGGCCTACATACGTTCCAGAGAGTCTTCCGTATAGGGATGACCAGATGAATAGAATAGGATCCATTCTGGGACCTGCTCTCAGAGGTGCTCCGCCATCCAACATTCTCTGTTATGGAAAGACCGGGACTGGAAAGACTGTTGTAGCGCGCTATGTACTGGACATGCTCGTGAGCAAGGCAAAAGATAGTGGAGTCAATGCTCCGCTCACAGCTTTTGTAAATTGTAGAATAGTTGGGACCAACTACAGGGTTCTGAAACGACTATGTGACCAAATAGATGCCACAATGCCTGATGGATCAGAAGTCCCCTTCACTGGCCTCCCTACAGATGAGATTCGAGAGGTGTTAAAGAATAAGTTGGACTCTAATCCGAGTATCCTCACGGTGGTGCTTGATGAAGTTGACAGTCTACTGAAACGTGACGCAGGGCAAGGTAATGATATTCTCTATGGGTTAACAAGAATGAATGGGGAACTAGAGAATAGTAGGATTTCCATCATCGGTATCAGCAATGATCTCACATTCAAAGAGATGCTTGATCCACGTGTTCTTTCAACCCTTGGAGAGGAAGAAGTGATATTTTCACCATACAATGCTGTGGAATTGAAGGGTATCTTAGAACAGAGAGTTGCTCTCGCTTTCAATACTGACGCAATAGGTGACGAAGGCGTTATTAATCTCGTTGGAGCCTTAGCAGCACAAGAGCATGGTGATGCTCGAAGAGCACTGGATTTGCTTAGAACTGCAGGTGAACTTGCTGAGAGGAAGGGTGATGAGAAAGTCACTCAAAACCATGTACGAGAAGCACAGAAAGTGATTGAACGCGATACAATTACTGAAACTGTAAAGACTCTCCCGATGCAGTCGAAAGCAGTTCTATTCGCGGTCTATGTTCTGGCTAGTAAGGGCCAACAAAACATATTCACTGGTGAATGTTATAACGTCTATTCTGATATTGCGAAATCGCTTTCAATAGACACTCTTACTCAACGACGAGTGTCTGACCTTATTTCTGAGCTTGATATGCTCGGGTTGATTAACACTTCTGTAATCTCTAAAGGTCGATATGGTAGGACGAAGAGGATCAAACTCGCAGTAAGTAAGAAACAGATTGGTGTCATACTTGATGATGATGTTCGACTCAGTAATATTGCACGTGATTTAGAATCAGATTGACATATCATAGAAGAACTTTATTTCAGGTGCTCCTATTTGAAGGTTGAGGAATGTTACTATACCTGGAGTAGGTACCACACCTTGTTTCTTCATGAAATCTGTTTGTGACTGGAAAGTTCCAGAGTTGATTATCTGTACACCTCGATAGTTGTCAACTGCGTTGTGATGTGCATGACCAAAATGTACGACATCAGGAGGTGTATCAATGACCATCCAATCTCGGCTAAGGGGGGCAAGCTCGGTCTTGCCGCCATATAATGGTGCTAAATGACGTTTCTTGAGTAGCTCCTTCATCGGTGTTGCTGGTTCTGCATATGATACTCCTGGAATTCTAGTCACTAAATCATCCATACTGTCACCATGTGTCATCAGGACGTTTACTCCCTCAACAATGACTTGACTTGGGTCTCCAAGCATTGTGATACGATTTCCAAGTTTGTAGAGTGGTTCTGCAAATTCCTTAGAGATTGGCGGCTTGGGGAGTGCTTGTCTAGTAGCATCGTGATTTCCGGGGATGCAGAATATTTTGATGTGTTTTGGTAGTTTCTTAATTTTTTCTGCAAAGAGTGCGTACTGGTCATAGATGCTTGTCACCCTCAGATTGTATATTTGAGAGGGGTATACACTGATACCATCCACCATGTCCCCGGCGATGAAGAGGTATCTGATGTTTTTTACAAGATGTTTATCAGAGTCTTCCACTCCGTGACCATTCAGCCAGTCAATGAATTGATCAAACTCATCTTCCAAGAACTCCTTACTTCCATAGTGTATATCTGAGATAAAGGCGGCATATACATCACGTTTGGCTCGTCCAACAGGACGAGCTGTGGGAATATCAGGAAAAATTACATCATCTGCAATCATCCTGGCTTCTTCATCAACAAATCCGGAGAGACAAACAACCTCATCTAGAAGTAGCGATTTCGCTTTCTCCGCAAGTTTTTGACCTTTGAATCCTTCCCGTGTAGCAGGAACCACACAGATTATTGTAGAATAACGATCTTCAAGCCGGTCCTTTTCCTTCACCTTCTCTAAATGCTCCAACTCAACTATTACATTCTTAGATCGAGAGATGCTTCTATTCTTAACAACACCAAGTACTACTTGGGACGGACGGGCAGAAGTCCGCATACCTTCTCGATTCATTGCCTTCCGTGCTTTAGCTGATTCCTTTCTCAGCTTTGCAATGTAGGGAGAAACAGCATTCTGTGTATCTACGCGGTTCATGTAGATGCTCTTGATCCTGGTGAAACGGTCTCTAAACAATTGTAGGAAATCTTCAACAGTACCCTCTGAACCTACAAAATCCTGTTCAGGGTTCTTCTCCACTCGATATTTCCAAGTAATTCCTTCGATAAGAGATTCAACATAGGATTTAGATAATATTTGTGAGCGCTCTTCAGGAGGGTCAACTCGAAGTACGGTTTCGACTGCATCCATCGGAGTCTCTTGGTCCAGTATGTATTCTAATGCCTCAGGCGTGATTTGGAATCCAGATTCTATTAACAGTCTGAGTACATTACGTCGAACACTAGATGTCAATGGTCCACCGAATGAAAAGATACATACTTCTCGTTTTAAACGTCTGCCATCTTGCACCTTTGGAAAAGTCAGCACGCGGGAAATGTAATAAGCATCCGCCTAAACTCAATGGTCGACTTCCTATTCAGGGTGAAGAGATTATGGTAATCACAAGGACATTGCAACAAACTGGCGGGAAGACCGGAAGTTCCTTTCTGATAATATTGCCAAAGGATTGGGTAATCAAACAGAAATTGAGCAAGGGAGACCCTGTGTTTATTGCGGAACGTGAAGACGGCTGTTTGATTATTGATCCACGTTTTGCAAAAACCGGTGAACCGAGAACAACCATAGCTAAGATTGAGCAGAATCTACGTTGGGAGATAACGAGTAGATACCTGCTTGGTTTTGATGAGATTCGCATCGTGAGCAAAGAATCAATCACAAATAGTCAGCGCAATGAACTAGAACGTATGATCAAGCGATTCGTGGCTCTTGAGATTACTGAAGAAGATGATCACCAGATTGTGTTACGGTGTCTTGTTGACCCGTCAACACTTCCTGTGAATACTGCATTGCGTAGAATGCATCAGATTACATCCAGGATGATTGATGACTCATTGAATGCATATTTTATCGGAGATAGTGAGGCTGCAGAAGAAGTAGTTCAGCGAGATGAAGAGGTCGATCGGCTATTCTTTCTGATTGTTAGAGAGCTTAGGTCGGCAATTCAATACCCTAGAATGAGTGAGGCGATGAAACTTACACCTGTAAAAGCACTTGATTTCCGTCTTGCAGTTCAATACTTGGAACGAATTGCTGATTTAGCAGTGGATATCGCACAACGAGTTGAGGAGCCAATTGATATCTCTTTGATTAAAAAGATTGAACCAATCGCCAAAGAGGTGCAGGATATGTTCTCAGACGCTGTCAAGAATCTGTTCAAATTTGATCCGAAAAAAGTGACCTTTGTTATCAATGCAGAAAAACGTTTGATTTCCAAGACCGCAAAGCTTAGACAGTATATTGTTGCCTCTCCAAATGGACAACCACATACCCAAGTCTTAGTAGTAGATAGCCTACTGAGAATGGGTGAAACTGCAAAAGATATCGTGGACCTAGCATTGCCGCAACATGACTAGAGGAATGAAAATGACACAAAAGCTGTTTGGCACATCAGGTATCAGGGGATCGATCATTGAAAAGTCAACTCCAGATCTTGCTCTTGGACTTGGCAGAGCACTGGGTTCATTTCTTGAAGGAAACGGAGTTGTTGGAGTGGGCACAGACGCTCGAACATCTCGTGAAATATTGGGAAATGTCTTTGTTGGGGGTGTGCTCTCGACGGGAACGCATGTGGTGGATTTGGGTATAGCCCCAATGCCTGCAGTCGCATACTACAGTGCATTTGAAGATATTTCAGCCTCAGTCATTGTCACAGCAAGCCACAATCCTCCTACAGATAATGGGTTCAAATTCTTCCGTAATGGGAGGGAGTTTATCAGGTCAGAAGAGGAATATCTGGAGAACTCAGTTTTCAATCGTGATTATTTGGTAGCGTCATGGGATAAGATTGGACGGCTATCGAACCAAGACGTCAAAGTTGATTTCTTGAATGCCGTCAAGAAGTTCCTATTGAAGAGAGGTGGAGTGAGTAAGGGTACAAAGGTTCTGGTTGATTTGGCAAATGGTGCTGCCACAGACTATACTCCTGAACTTCTCATAGATCTTGGATTTTCGGTAACAACGATGAACTCCCATCAAGATGGTCATTTCCCCGGTAGGCCCCCAGAACCATCCCCCAGAAACTTGGGTGATGCAATGAAGATGGCTGCAGAATCTGACTTCGCGGTGACCATGTGTCATGATGGTGATGGTGACAGATTAGCTGTGATTGATGAAAAAGGAGAGTTTATTGATCAGAATCGTGTGATTGCAGTATTTGCTAGGGATGAGGTTGAAAGAAAAGGAGGAGGAATAGTTCTCACATCAATTGATACGTCGAGTGTGATTGATGAGCTTGTCAACTCCGCAGGAGGATCAGTAGTCCGAATGCCTCTAGGGTCGCTTCAAGAGTTTCTAGCAACTAAGAAAGGCAAGGATGTGATACTTGCCTCAGAACCTTGGAAGCCAATTTTCACAGAGTTGGGTTTGTGGATGGATGGAATCACAGGAGCTGGTCGTTTTGCGCAACTTGTGGATGATCTCGGTGATGGCAGTTGTCTGAAATTAATGAAGACAATTCCCAAGTATCCTATTCTTAGAGATTTTGTTCCTTGTCCCGATAAAATCAAGCAATCATTTCTACCACGAGTAAGGGAACTACTTGTCCCAGAGATCACTGGTGTGGAGCAAGTTCTTGATGTGGATGGAATTCGGATAGAGAACAAAGATGGTTCCTACATGCTCGTCAGAGTTTCAGGGACTGAACCCAAAGCTAGATTGTATGTGGGTGCAAAAACACAGCAGACGTTAGACAAGATTGCTGCTACAGCGAAGAAAGTAATGGCTCAGGTTCTTGAAGAGCTTCAATGAATAGTAAATGGCGCCGAGGATGAGATTCGAATTCGTGCCTCGTGTCTATAAAATACACGGGGTCTCACGAGCCTCAAGGGCAACGATTTTCGAAACCGTCTCCGTAACCGCTTGGATACCTCGGCTTGATTATTCCCTCATGTTTATTCGATATAACGTTAATTGTCTGAAAAGATGATAGATTACTGTGCAGTTTTCGGTCTAAGTTTTCGATATTCCTCCTTGGTCTTTGTGCAGATGTCAAGTGCTGCAAGAGCCAGAATCTTAGAACATTCCACCATTTGATTCACCGATACAGGCGGATGATGTGACAATTCAAAACCAGGTGGTCTATCGCCCCCCGGACCATAACAAAATGCTGGAACACCCCTTTTCCAGTAATGAACTGCGTCTGTTCCTGCATAGACTGCACGTATTTTTCCACCTGCATCGTTGAGTATCTTTGTAGGCGAACTACCCATAATCTCTTCATGTCTTCTGACGACTCGTTGAACCAAGTATTCATCTTCTGGTATGCTAAATGGTGGCATGTATAGTCCTATCACTTTCGCAATACGTTCGTCCTTCGGAGTGTCTTTGGGCAACTCTGGTGGGAAGTGAATCTCGTATTCTAATTCCGGATCGTCATTCTTTATCTTCTCAAGAACAGCCGTGATGTCCTTCTTTGCAGTTTCTAGTGATTGTGACGCGTTGATCCTTGTATCAACGAAGAGTGTGCAAACATCGGCAACATCGTATGGACCCTGAAGCTCACATTCTCTTCCACGTCCACCAATGATACTTCCTATATTCATCAGTGGGAGCGCTGGTACATCAGAGTCGAATTCAAAGGACCACTGTTTCTTCTCATCCATTTCATAAAGAGCCTGTTGAATTCGCCACATCTTCTTGATTGCGTCAATCGAGCCCTCCCTTCGAGAGATATGACTAGACTGACCTAAGGTCGTAATTGCGAGATCTAAGACTCCACCGTGTTTCAAAAGTAGACCAAGTTTTGTAGGTTCGGGTATAAGTACTGCATCAGGTTTTGGTCCATGTTGAATTGAATAATGAGTTCCTATTCCTCCCTGTAGCTCTCCTACAACAGGATTGCAGTATAGATTTCCATTGAGCTCTATACCTGCTTCAGCGATTGCCACTGCTGCAATCACCATGGATGTGACTCCCGATTTCATGTTGTATAATCCAGCACCATAGAGATAACCATCTTTCATCTTTGGTTCGAAAGGATCATGGTCATCTCTTGGTATTGGATCTATGTCCATGTGTCCATTAAATAGCATACTGGCTCCATTCTTATCTGCTTCAAGTAGAGCTAAGGGTTGAAATCTTCCTGGTTCGACTTCTTGATTGACAATCTTGAAACCCTTTCTTTCCATATAATCTGCTAAGTATTGAGCAGCTTCTGATTCCTCTCCAGGGAAGCTTGGGAATCTAATGAGGTCGCTTGCGAGCTTGATTACTTCTTTCTCTGTGATTTTATGCAACACTTTTTGATTAAGACTCTCAGAAGACATCGAAGACACCATCTCCTCATTTACCAAGCTGTCCAAATAATAAGTGGTGCGGAGGGCGAGATTCGAGGAAATTCCTTAGTATCCATTTTAGACAAAGAATGATATGTATTTGGGACATTGTACCGGGTGAGGGCTTAACGAATGAATAAACTGAGGAAATACGTCCTCATAATGTCTGCAATTTCACTGTTGGTCTTTTCCGGATTTATTCTATGGTCGGTTACTCGCGCATCTGTTCCGGAAGATGTTAAGCACAAATTAGGTTCAGATTTGATTGAGAGAATTCAAGCTGGAACATTGGCAACTATACATGATAGCATCGTTGCTTGCAGGTCGATTGATGATGCATACACAGTCATTGATACATTGCCAGATGAGTCCGTTGAGCAAGTATGGGAGCTACTTGGTGGTTTTCATGCATTCCTCACACCGGAAGAGATTTTCAGAATTGCGAGAATGGATGAAGTGGTTCGCATCGATTACAATGCTGTAATCACGATTTTCTAAAAGATGTGAATATGGTGCGGAGGGCGAGATTTGAACTCGCGAACTCCTACGAGACGAGGACCTAAACCTCGCGCCTTTAACCTGGCTTGGCTACCTCCGCTTGGTGAAGCAAGATTGTAAACAAGCGGGTTTTAACCATTTTGTATCTGTTAGTCTTCAACAGTTTCCCAAGAGTTACTACAGCGTGGACAGCGCCACTTTTTCCTATATTTGCCGCTCCCAAACATCTCTTTCTTGGTTAGGGCGACCTCATTGAACCCGCATCTTGAACATACTACTTCATCCATAGGATGCATCTCAAACCTCACAGAACATGATTATCATATCTAGTTTTGTTGGTTGTATCAGGCTATGTCGCAATGTTTTTATTCGACTCGTCAGTTGTCGGCGCGTTTCTGTGGTCAACAGCCA
>SOKL01000327.1 GCA_004376265.1 Candidatus Thorarchaeota archaeon | reverse complement strand
GCGAAGGTTCAGAGGGATGATTCATTCCTGGGCCTTTGCTCGAGTTACCGACAGCCTGAGACACAGACTTGCTCAGCTTGGGTGGAAGGTCGATGGAAAGGATGCTCGGTTCCGAGCAGTTCCAGAGGCTTGGACCTCCATCATGTGCTGGAAGTGTGGAAGCAAGGGTAAGAGACCCAAGCAGAACTACTTCCAATGTCCATCCTGTGGATACAAGATCAATGCAGACAGGAACGGTAGTATAAACATCGCAGCACGCATGCTCATGCTCACAAAGTCACTGCACTCTGTGAGAGGACTAGGTCTGTGGACTAGGGCTCTAGACAGGGCTCGACGTGCGCGTCTGAAAGCCCGGAGGAAGAAATCCAAAGGGAAGTCCTTACTCTCTAGAAAGGAACAGACATCAGGTTCCGGGGAGTCCGCGGCTGTTCACTTTGTCCAGTCGGACCTTGCCAGTTTCAGTGATGGTACTGGTGAGAGTGATGATGACCCCGCCGTGGTAAGAACTGTGGAAACGCTCGCTGTTGTTGGAAGTGATGTTCCAGCACTAAAACAGGAGAAGGAAGCCAGGTCTTCAGGAGGGATCCCATCCCGATGAATGTTGACAGTGCTCTTGCTAATCTTTGTGTTTCTTTTGAAATGCATGGAAGTGGTGACACTGGCAGGAGAGGGGTGGAACACAGAAATTTCTTGCAGTTTTGGTTCACTCACCATATAATGTAAGATTTAGGTTAGTAAGTTGTTCCGTGTGTGTATAACCTATTCCTAGGGACTCAACTCTGTAGTAAATAGGTTCATAATCTTATCCTGAAGTTATTCTTAATATAGTAGTGACTAGGCCTGCGAAAATAATTTCCTCGCTCTGAACGAATCTGGTGATACTGACGTGATTCATAATACACTCCTCATACGAATATCGACCCGCAAAATCATCGCGTCTTCACAGTATTGGCCCGTAGATGTGGCTAAAGAAGTCTTGAATGAGTTCATCTCAACTAGAGAAGAACTGAGATCGGAACATGACGAGATTAGCGAGTTGCCTTTGATAATTGGAGATCACAAGTTCCTAGGGAAAGATTGGATCGAAGATTCTGTTCTAGTCTTCGTCACAGATAAGGGTGAAGATGAAAGTAATGTCTACGAAAAGATGGACCAAGCTCTCAAGGCTCTTAAAAAGACATTCAAAAAGAAAGGAATAGAGGGTGTTGTGGAAAACTACGAAAAGCTAATTGAACCATCTGTCACTACTAGGTTAAAAATCGCTCTTGTTGGAGAGGGTGGTGTTGGCAAGACCACAACACTTCACTTACTTCTTGGTGAAACTCCCCCCCTCCAATATGTCCCAACGATAGCGCTCAATCTTGAAACAGTAGAAAACATACGTTTTGGTAATTATTCTCTTGTGCTTTGGGATTTTGCAGGTCAGGAGCGGTTCCGTACACTTTGGAGGTTCTACTTCCATGGTGCCGATGTAATTTTCTTAGTTTCCGATTCGACTCTGAGAAACGTAATAATTAGCAAGGACATTTTGAAACTGATTAAGCGCGATGCCCCAAAGGTTCCAGTTTTTGCACTGGCTAACAAGCAGGACAAACCCACAGCGATGAAGCCAGAGGTAGTCCAAAAAATACTAGGTATTCCTACTTATCCTATGGTGGCAATTGACATTGCCCGTCGAGACGAGATGCTTAGAATATTGATGACAGCGGCTTCACAATATGTTGGAGTTGCTCTTCCAGATCTCCCTGCTTCTGAGCTTCTGAAATTCACAGAAGCAGCTACAGAGGGGGTACTTGCGGAATCTGAAGAAGATAAAGAAGCTGCAGAGGAAGAAGTTGAGGAAGAGGATGAGGAGTACGAGACTGTCGTTGAGGAAGTATATGTTGACGAGGATGGGCGTGTTCTCGAGGACATCGATGAGTATGAGATTATTGAAGAAGAAGAAGTGGAAGAAGTAGAGGTTGCAGAAACAGCTGAAGAAGTAGAGGTTGCAGAAACAGGTGATGAAGAGGAAGTTCCTATCGAGGAGGCACCCACAGAACATGAACCTGTTGAGGTCGAAGCAGATGAGGAATTTGAAGTTCCTACTATCGACGAAGATGAAGAAGAGGAAATTGAAGTAGAATCTCCAGAACCAGAAGTTCTTGCTCCTGAATCCTCAACCACTGATGAAGGTCCTGAGATTGTTGTCGAAGAAGATGCAGAAGCTATGCAAATGGCTAAGGATATCATCTTTGAAGCACTTGAAGCTGATGACATTATTGTCGCTGAGATTGACCAAGTGTCTGCCGAAGAAATAGATACTGCTTTAGAAGCCATTGGTAGCGATGAGGCAATTCCAATTGATAACGAAACTGAGGATGCAGAAAAAATCGACGAGGAATCTCTAATGGAATTAGAAACGATTCTTGGTCCTTTAGAAAGGTCTGTTGGCGGAATGAGTGTTGTTGAAACAGATGATGACGATGATGAAAATGACTCACATCTTCCAATCAACGGTGAAACCTTGGCGGAGTTAGACCGTCTTCTTGATTCATCTGAAGATGAAGAAAAAGATGATTGAAACACTCCGATTTCGCCACTCGGAAAGACTGATTTGCTAGTTTGATTCTACAAATCCGAGGGAATCTAATTGAAACTGTCAGAAGTCGAACCCGAGAAAAATGTTATAGAATTGATTGTCCGAGTAGTATCTGTAGCACCTCCCAGGATGATTACAACAAAGTATGGGAAAAAGACTCAGCTCACGGAGGTCTTAGTAGCTGATGAACCCGGTTCTAGTGCCATTCTCTCACTCTGGGGTTTTGGTGAGGGTACTGATCTTTCTGCTGGCAAGGTGATTAAGATAATTGATGGTTGGGCCAAGGAATGGCGCGGCAATGTTCAGTTATCCCTCGGTCGGATTGGTAGATATGAGGAACTTGAGGACGATGGTACTGTGCCTACAATATCCCAACTTGGTTCTGCCGCTGTATCTACTGGACCGGGCGAATGAGGTCTTATTATGGTCCTCGTGTACCTTTCTGCTCCAATCATCAAGACAGGTTTACGAAAGGATGAATTTTGTAACACTATTGTAAGTGTTATCGAGGATCTTGGAATCAATATCTTTGCTCCACAATTTCTTGGACCTGCTGAATCAGTTGAGATTTACAAAAGAGATGTTCACAATGTCAGAATGTGTGATTTTGTGATTGCAGAGGTTTCAAATCCCTCTCTGGGTGTGGGAATGGAAATCATGCTTGCGATAGAACTTCATAAACCCATTTTGATGTTTCATGAAGCTGATGTGGGGCCCATTTCGAAGATGATTCTTGGTGCTGATGGCAAAGTACTCCTTGAATATAACCGTCTTGAAGATGTAGAGAAAATCCTCCGTAGTCACCACTTGGAAAATTTGATGGTGCAAAAATGTCCTGCATGTAACTCCCATGTTGTAGAAGTAGACGGTGAAGATTTGCGTTGTTTTGGGTGTGGTTTTGGGGTCCATCAGGCAACGGTGTAGACTATGGCTGAGTCGCTAATTGACGAATCCAGTAGTAAGACTCAGATCATTCTACTTCTGATACTCTCAGTTTCCATGTTATCAAGCGCCAGTATCCTCATTCGGTTGAGCACATCTCCACCTCTTGTGATTGTATTTTGGCGGACACTCTATGGTGCAATATTAATGGCTTCAATAGGAGCTGTCCGACGAGACTTTTCTGCTCTGAGAAAACCGGTGGTGAAACAGAATTGGCACTGGCTTGTAGCGATAGGAATCACTCTCTCGCTTCATTTCTCAACATGGTTTCAATCTCTTTTCATGACTACAGTGGCTGCAAGTGTCGTGTTGGTAGATTCATCTCCGATTTTCACAGCCATTCTCTCGACAATCATTCTAGGTGAAGCTTTGCGCCGTAGATCGTGGATTGGAGTCATTATCGCTGTTGTAGGTGCAGTAATTCTTGCATGGGGTGATTTTGGAGGATCTGGTATTCTAGCTTTGACTGGCGATCTTTTGGCTATCACAGGTGCGTTATTTCTAGCTCTCTATTTCATTGGAGGTCGACGATTTGCCAAAGAAATGCCAATTACAGTCTACACAACAGTGATTTATCTAGTCGCTGCAATCACTACACTTGGAATCTGTATTCCCTTGAACCTCAATGTCCTAGTGTTTGAACCAAACGAAGTATTGATCTTTCTTGCGCTCGCAATCTTCCCAACTGTTCTTGGTCACTCAATCAACAACTATCTTCTAACGAAGGTGCCTGCTTACGTGGTTTCTTCTGCAGTACTTGGAGAACCAATTGGTGCAGCCATCTTGGCTGCTATCATATTCATTGAGATTCCGGGTTTTGCTATTGTGATCGGATTTATTGTGATACTCATAGGAGTAGCAATCGTTCTTGCTGATGTTGCTTCGAAAGAACGATCGAGAGTATCACCCTTTGATAACACCAATGGGTCTTAGTCGCACAGCCTTCGTAGCTATTCCTACTGCATCGGAAACCTTCACTACTTCGTCAACATCCTTGTAAGCTCCAGGAGCCTCTTCAGCAATTACTATCCCTTTCGTTGCTCTGACTATGATTCCCTCATTCGCAAGTTTTTCTTGCACATCTTTTCCAAAGAACTGTTTCTTAGCCTTGGTTCTGCTCATGACTCGACCAGCACCGTGTGCAGTGGATCCCCAAGTCAACTCCATGCCTTTCTCATTACCAATAAGAATGTATGATGCTGTTCCCATTGTGCCTGGAATTAAGACAGGTTGACCAATATTACGATACTTGCTTGGAACTTCAGGATGACCAGGTGGAAAAGCACGTGTTGCTCCTTTTCTATGCACAATCACTTTTCTTCTCTTTCCTTCAATATCATGCTCCTCGACCTTTCCGATATTATGTGCCACATCATAGATGAGTCCCATATCCAAATCTTCTGCTGATTGTGCCATTATTTTCGCAAATGTTTCCCTAGTCCAGTGCATCATCACCTGTCGGTTAGCAAACGCATAGTTGGCTGCTGCGCTCATTGCTCCAAGGTACGCTTGCCCTTCTGGTGATGTAGTAGGTGCACTACAGAGCTCCCTATCAGGCAATTCAATTTTGTATTTCCGCATGGCCTGAGTCATTATCTTGATGTATTCAGAACATACTTGGTGTCCCAAACCTCGGCTACCACTGTGAATCATCACCATTACTTGTTTCTCTCTCGTGATCCCCATGGCTTTAGCTGCTTGTTCATTATAGATTTCATCAACAAGCTGTATCTCTAGAAAGTGATTCCCCGAACCAAGAGTACCACTCTGTTTGAGACCTCTACTCTTGGCTGAATCAGGAATCTCCTCGGGATTAGCAATATCCAATTTACCATTTGCTTCCTGGTGATCAAGATCTTCCTCCCATCCATATCCCTTTCCTACAGCCCATTCTGCACCATTAGAGAGTACTTCGTCTACACCTCTGAAATCTCGCAAGTGTATCTTTCCTTGTCGACCTACTCCTGTTGGAATCTCTTGAAAGAGAGTATCTATCAAAGTTCGCAGTTTTGGTCGTACATCCTTTTCATCGAGATTGGTCCTGAGAATACGCACTCCACAGTTAATATCATAACCAACACCTCCAGGAGATATAACCCCACTTTCATAATCGGTGGCAGCAACTCCTCCAATAGGGAATCCATACCCTTGATGTCCATCAGGCAACACAATGCTGTGTTTGTAGATTCCTGGAAGACAAGCAGCGTTTGTGGCTTGTGTGAAGGTCTTATCTTGTTTCATCTTTCGCACAAGAAGGTCTGATGCGAAGATAGTCACAGGGACTTTCATACATGGTTGTGTGTTTTGTGCTATTTCGTGGATATTTTCTGAAACTTTCCTGATGTCCAACTGAATCACGCTCTCTCTAACAACGGCGCACTGCTTCGTGAGACCTGCTATAAGGCTTGTGAAGTAAGCTTGACTCAGATCCTACTGCCCAGCAACAGTTCGCACACAATAGGTATTCAACCTGCAATCAAGCCCTACCAACACCTGAAGGTTAATTGCAGATCTTATTCTTAGGATTGTGGCGCGCGTTTCAGCAACTTAACACGAGTAAGTGACGACAAACCATATAATATGCATCAGAATACTGTGAACACACAGATTCAGAGTCATTGACTCAGAAAGTTGAGGAGTATCAATGAAGATTGTTGTCACTGGTCCATATGAAGCTGGTAAGAGCAAAATGATTCATCATATAACAAACGGTGCTTGCATCAACGTTGAACGGAGAGGAACCACTATTGCAATGGATCATGGACTTGCAAATGTGGATGGAATGAACGTTTTCATGTTTGGAACGCCAGGCTTACTCCGGTTCCGAACAATGCGTAAGATACTCAGCGAAGGAGCAGATGGAATCATCTTTGTGGTTGATTCTGTCGACCCCGAATCTGATGCCCGTGCAAAGCTTTTCTTCAGAGAAATTGCTTTCTTTCTACCTGGTGTTCCTTGTGTTGTTGCAGCCAACAAACAGGACCTGAAAGAATCCCGTCCTGTAGATAAACTTAGGAAGAATCTCCGATTTCTTGCAGGTCTACCTGTGTTTCCTGTATCTGCAAAAACTGGAGAAAATGTGGACAGTATGCTCCGGACCCTACTCTACCTTGTGATGATGCAATGGAGTTCAGTCTTGGGAAAATTTGCAGAATTCAGTGGGGACAAGAAGGGGCTTAGTAAATTGATGAACGATTTGAACTTAGAACGTGACCAAGCTGTGGGATATCTCCGAAGATTTGAACTCAGAAAACTCCTTGAGGTTCAAATGGGTGACGAACAATTCGTTGTGAAGGACACAGTACGACCCCTTCTCGAAAATCCGGTTCTATTGATGAAGCGATAGACTCTCTCGAGTGGCCCGCGCCAAACTCCATCATGAGTGATATCCAATTTATTGGTTATCGAGGTTGTTCAGAAAGAATAAAAAGCGATATAGACTGCCACCGTTGATACTTGCATGGTGAGCCTGATGAGCCAAAATATTGAAGACTTGGACCCAGCTGAGATTTTGGAGAAAGCTGCAGAAGCTAGAGAAGCTGGAGATAAAGAAGTTGCAGCCAAGCTGTTCAATGCAGTCGGTAATATCTACATGTCTGTTTCTGAATTCGAAGAGGCTCACAAGTGTTTCAACGAATCGTTGGAGATATACAAGGAACTGAAAGATGAAACTGGTGTGTGCGACACAATGTACAATCTTGGTGTTGCTCAGATCAATCTCGAACATTGGGATAAGGCAATTGGAACCCTTGAGGTTGCGAAAAAGATGTTTGAGAAGTCTTCCAATGATAGTGGTACTGCGGATGCTCAATATGGTCTTGCGCTTGCAAGTCTTGGCCAAGGTAGTTTCGACACAGCAATGGGTCATTTCAAGAAAGCACAGAAAGTCTACAAGGTCCTTGACAATCAACAAGGTATTGCAAGCGTGATAATGGACATGGGTGCTGCTCATGTCGACAAAGAAGACTGGACCTTAGCAACTACCAATATCAAGAAGGCACTTAAAGTCTATAGAGAGATTGAAGATAAAGCAGGAATTGCAGACGCACTCTCATTACTCGGTGATATTGCTGAAACCGGTGGAAATCAGAAAAAGGCAGCAGAAAACTTTGTTGAAGCTGCTCAGAATTACTACGAAGCCGAGATATTCGATATCGCAAGAGAAGTAGTTGAACGTGCTGAACAGAAGATGTGGGATGTTCCTAAGAGTACACGTCGTCGATTGCGGCGAGTAATTGATGATATTATTGATTCACTTCCCGAGGAAATCGAGCCTGAGGAAGGCGACGATGGTTTCGATGAGGACATACTTGATTTCGAAACAAAAGAGAAGAGCTAATGATTGATGTAACAGGTTTGGATGCTCCACAAGAAAACTCTATTTACTAAATTGAGGCCATCGATAGTGCCTTTATCGGAGTGCACTAGATGACAAATCATAGAAACAAGATTCTCTCGGTTCTTGCTGTTATCCTTTTTGTCGTATCAAGCGGCTCGACTATTGGTTCATTCATGAGCATCTCTCAGATGAATAGTTCTCCTAAGCCATTCCTGCTAAGCGATGTCCCCTCCGATCAAGTCCCACTCAGGAGAGTGGCTTTTGTTGCACCAAATTCGAACTCATACATAGACGAGTTTGCATACATGGCTACAGTTCCAACATCTATCTTCTACTACAATGGCACACAGTATATCTCTCCTCTAATCTATAGTGAGGGTTCTCAGAGTGAAGATTGGCTGTTGGAGGACTGGACTGAATATCTAGATAGCGATGGTGGAATCACGCAAGCTTTCGCAGTAGGCGATTTTTCACAAAGTTATATCGCAAATCTACAACAAACTCTCGGTGTCAAGGTTTACCCACGAATCACTGGATCCAGTGCGGCTGATATTGCTGCAAAGATTGCTGTATCAGAGTGGAGCAATAGTAGTGATGCGGTCATTGCATTAGCGATGGAAGATTTCATCACTCCATCAACAATAACGGGGAGCGTGACTCATACATTTCAGGATCAAGAATCAGAGATATCTGAGTTTAGTGGTGGGGTCACCTATGGTGCTCCTTCAAGCATTGCCTTCACACCTCCATCTTGGGCAGGTTGGATTGAGGGCGCATTCAATTGGACTGGTTCTGAGATTCTAACTCATGAGCTCATTGATGCAAATGGGGCGATTGTAGATTATTCGGTCTATACTCAGATTTATTTTTCACGTCATCCTGGTTATGTACAGGCTCCTGTGCCTCTGAATTTCTGGTTACCAAAAACTGTTGATGGCGAATGGACTATGAATGTGACACGTGAGTCGGTTGGTTCCACAACTATGAATTGTGAGGTCCTGTCACATCCTGGGTTCACACATACTGTTTCAGTTCCTTCCGATGCAAACTGGTTAAACGTTTCACTGAATTGGGATAATGTTGCTACCGATTTGAATCTGGCACTTGTTGACCCAAATGGTCGATTGACAATGTGGGCACCAGCTGGAAGCATTCTATCCAATCCTGGGATTGAATCCATAGATTTGCCATATCCATTAGCTGGAGATTGGACAATAATTGCTGCTTGGATGGATGCAACAACTGAGCAGAACAACATCGACATAACTTGGGAAATTTCGATGCGTCCTACCGACGTGCAACCATATTTGGAAGCCGCAGCTAATGCAGGTGTACTAGCATCATTGCTCAATGCACCTCTTCTATATGTAAACACAAACCAAATTCCTTCTGAAACTCAGTGGGCTCTTACAAGGCTTGGTGTGACCAATACTTGGCTTGTTGATCCTTCGAACGTTCAGGGCAGTGCACTTGAGGGTCTTTTGAATGCGTCTACTATTGTAAATAATCTACAAAGCTACTCCAATGTTTCCGCAACAATAACCGCTTTTTCTAATTCACCTGATGTAGTTGTCACAGTACCTCTGAGTGAGGGAAATGAATTCTTTGCTCCTGCTACCTTTTCAGCAGCAGCACACGGAAGTCCAATATTCTCTCTCTGTGGTGATGACAATGCAATGCCAACCCGCGCTCAAGAAACATGGGCGCCATATTTGATTGGTCCAGAGATAAATAACATCTATGTCATCAATAAGTACGAAAATAGAGCCGAGAATGGTTGGTATGATGAACGTATTCCCAACAGGTTCTCGATGCTAGAGTCGGTTGATAGCTTCGAATCATTTCTATCTGTAAGGGGTGCGTACAATTCAACAACCTCTCAACCAGTTGTTGTGATTGCGCCAACTTCTCTCATTCCATTGAGTTTCGATAGG
>SOKL01000358.1 GCA_004376265.1 Candidatus Thorarchaeota archaeon | reverse complement strand
CATCTTACTTGATTCACTAATGGGTTCGTAACCTTCGAGTGCAGGATCTGCACCAATAAGGGATAACGTCATTTCGGGATATAGGAGAGCAAATGAAATTGCAACACGCCCACCAAATGAATGGCCAAGGACATGAGCTTGTTGAATATTGAGATAATCGAGAAGACCTTTCAAATCATCTGTATGGGTGTATTGTTTTCCTGTCGGAATCATGGATTTTCCAAACCCACGCAAATCATACTGAAGAACACGATAGTGGTTCGCCAAGAATTCAAACTGATCATTCCATTGTCGAACATCCAAACTAAACCCATGAATCAAAATTACAGTATCCCCTTCACCTGCAATCTCGTAATATAATCGTGTTTCATTTACTTCCGCATACCCACTCTTTCTCTTCATATGATACACCGCCTTCGGATTTTTTCCATTCACGATAACAACTGGTCGTATCCTTTCAACTATATTTGAGTATTGAGTTAGATTTGGTACTGCACCATCATGTCTTGAATAAACAACTATTTCCTAGGTCATCCCTAACGAGATTGCACCTTATTCTCTGGATAAAACTATGGTTGTTCTTGTTGAGGTATAGATTCCTGGTTTGACCTACCAAAGAACCAATAGAACATTACAATGCTTAACGAATAGAGTATCGCGGCTATTAGATATGGTGCCCTTAGGAACCCTGCAGCTAACATCCACCCAGCAATGTTTAGACCAAATGCCCTACTTAGAGAATCACCTGCATTGACAACACCCATTGCTGTGGATTGTTCTTCGTTTTCCAAGCCGTCCATGTAGAAGACTTCCATTACAGGCCAAGCGATGTTCATGAATAGAGCTCGACCCACGAAACCAAATATTGCGATGGCGAGGATTGGTGACCAGGAGAGGAGGATGAGAAATGGAATTGAGAAAACCTGGAACCATATAACAGTGGCTAGCTTACCAAACCGATCTACGATCCAAGGCGATGCGAAATTACCGGCAGCCATAACCACTGTGTTGATAGCGAAAATGATTCCAATCGCGGTTACATCCAGAGAAAATGCGCGGTTGAAAAAGACGTTGAAAAAATGAACAAACATCCCAGCACCTAGACCGGACACAGTCCATGCCAAAGCATATTTTCCAATGAAACCCCGGCTGCGAATGTTCCCGAAACCAATGCGCCTTTTCTGTTTCTTCTTCTCCTTCTTCTCAGGTCTATCCACGGTCATCGGAATAATAGTCAGTACACTCAATGCTAGAGGTATCAGAGCAGTCCAAAGAGAGAATCTGTAAGCAATGAGTAAATTCATACTCGATTCGAGACTACTCCAGAAAGATGGCAAAAAGCCGCCAATCAGTGACCCTAGTAGACTAGCCACAAGGAAGAAAGCAAATCGGACACTGAACACATGGACTCTTTCCTCTTCAGTTGAAACACTCACTGTATATGGTTGCCATGCAACTCCATTGAAACCAAAACCGATTCCATAGAGAAGTTGCGAGAATAGTAGGGAGATCGGAGATAGTGTTGAATATTGGATAAGGATACCAACAAATATGATGATATTTCCGAAGAGTAGAATCCGTTTCCGGGAAAACCTATCTGCAATCATTCCTGCAGGAATTGCTAGAGCCCCTGCTAGAAACATTGAGATGGACAGGAAAAACCCAAGGAAATCTTCACCAAAACCTGCCTCGATGAGATACAGATTGAAGATCACATCATTGATACCAAATCCGAATGCCCAAAACATCCAAGATACAATTGTCAATCGAGCATCACGACTGATTAGCCGCAACTTATCGATATACCGTAATCTCATTGTCTCAATTGACATTACAGCCAGTCAGAAAGAACTGGCTTTTGTAGATTCGTGTTTGGACAGCTCTATCAATTCGTTCATTGAGGGACTCTTTTTCGATTTGTCGGATTATATCTGCAGAAGAGCTCATAAGGTTTAGATTGCTGTTGCAGTTTCAAGGGTGCTGTTATGCAACAGACGAATGTTCTTTTCATTTGGAATGTTAGGGATGAGCTACAGGAGTACTTGGTAGAAGGACTCTCTTACGTCGAACATGTGAATCTGATATTCCTTGATGATGTTTCAGAAGAGAACCTGTTGAAACACGCTCCTGACGCTCAAATCCTTGTAGGTTGGAGACCTTCAAGAAACCTATTGGATAATGCCACAGAGATTCGTCTTTTCATCAACCCTGGTGTTGGAGTTCAACACCACCTTGACACATTCAGAGACCTCAGAAAGTCAAGTGATGTTATTTTAATTAATGGTCACGGAAACACATACTTCACCGCACAGCATGCAGTTGCGTTGTTATTAGCCCTAACAAACAAAATCATACCCCATCATCGTTGGATGGAAGAAGGACAGTGGAGGAAAGGGGACGCAGACGCAAAGTCCAAACCGCTTAGAGATAGAAAAATCGGACTTCTAGGATATGGAGCGGTGAATAAGAAAGTCCACAAGTTTCTTTCAGGTTTCGACGTCGAGTTCCATGTCTGCAGACGATCTTGGAAGGAGGAATCTGAAACACTCCCAACACCCGTGAAAGAATACACAACCCTAGAGATAGATGAGTTCTTGAGAGAGATTGACACACTCATGGTGGGAGTTCCTCAGACACCAGAAACAATTGGACTCGTAGCGTCCAAAAAGCTTCAACTTTTGGGAGAACACGGGCTGGTCGAGACGGTGGCGAGAGGTGTTGTGATTGAGGAAGCGGC
>SOKL01000265.1 GCA_004376265.1 Candidatus Thorarchaeota archaeon | reverse complement strand
AGAAAGTCAATCATGACCCTGATATCCAGGTGGCCGCTATTGGTCCCGCTGGAGAAAACCTTGTCAAGTTTTCCAGTGTCATGGTGAATCATGCCCGAGCCGCTGGTCGAACTGGAATGGGTGCAGTACTTGGTTCTAAAAATGTCAAGGCCATCACAGTGCGAGGTCACGGTGCAGTAGAAGTATATGATCACGAAGGTTTCGTTGAGTTAGCTAAGAAGGCTCATAACCGAGTGCGGGTCAACCCTCAAGCTAAAGAGATGGGTAAGTGGGGTACATGGGTACTCACTGCACTCAAACAAGAAATTGGAGAACTTCCAACATACAATCACCGGACTGGAGTCTTTGAAGGCTACGATAAATTGACTGGGGACTATATTCGTCCTCGTTTCACAGTTTCAGACCGTGCTTGCTTTGGATGCAGTTTGGGTTGTAAGAAAATGAATTACATCCGTGAAGGACCGTTTTCGGGAACTCTAGAGGAAGGTCCCGAATACGAGGGACTCATGGCTTTTGGGAGCGCTCTTGGAGTGGATGATTTTGCTACAACTCTGAAAGCGAACCAAGTGTGTAATCGGTATGGGATGGATATCATCTCTGCAGGAGCAACAATCGGATTTGCAATCGAAGCTTTCGAGAACGGTCTCTTGGATGAGAAAGATACAGGCGGGTTGAAATTAGATTGGGGTGATAGAGAAGGGATAATCCGCCTTCTAGAGATGATGGCTAAACGAGAAGGTTTTGGGGACCTTCTGGCTGAGGGTGTTAAAACAGCTGCAGAAACCATTGGAAAAGGATCTGAAAAATATGCACTTCATGTAAAGGGAATGGAGGTTTCTGGTCAAGACGGTCGCACCCATCGGAGTATTGGCTTGGGTCATGCAACTGGTGCACGAGGTGCCGACCATCTTCGCAGTCTGGTAGTCGTTGACCAGCTTGGGTACAAAGATGTCGCCATCAAAAGGTGGGGTGCCGACAAACTCCCGGAGATCATCGATCCTTACACTGAGAAACACAAGGCGGTTGCAGTGGTGGAGAGCGAGAATACCTACTGTATTCGTGACACATTGATTGTGTGCTGGTACTCGGTGTCATGGCCTCCAATTTTTTGGATGGAAGACTTTGCTAAGATACTCCCACTTGCGACTGGTGAGAAACATTTTGGAAAGGTCGAGAACCTGACCGAGATTGCAGAACGACAGGTCACCCTTAAGCGACTTTTCAACCATCGAGAAGGAATCTCCCGCAAGGACGACAATCTGCCCGACAGGTTCACCAAGGAACCAATGCCCGAGGGTCCTGGAAAAGGACAGATAGTAAATCTGGATCCAATGCTTGATGACTATTATAGACTCCGAGGTTGGGATAAAGAAACTGGTTTGCCAACTAAGAAGACAATCAAGAGATTGTCCTTAGAGTGGACAAAAGCCTACTCTTAGAAACACTACTTCCTAACATAATCAACACGATGAGGAGTACGACAGTTTCTAAACATCTTCAGAATATCAAGAATGAGAGTTTCAAACAGCGTTATACCCAACTATCACTAAACCCCCTCGGTTCACAGGTTTCTGTCACAATTGTAAAGTTGATGCAACGTAGTTTTATTATTGGGTTTCCTATCAAATTGTACCGTGTTGATTGACAGGAGATTATACCTTTGACTATTTCAAACAAAACAAAGATTGTTCTAGTTGTGCTAATTACATTTTCACTGGGTTCCACCTTGTTATTAGACGCATCGAGCAAATCATTTCACATTGCAGCAATCACCATTGATGGAGATTTGAGTGATTCCGATTGGGCTTCTGCAGACCACAAAGTGGAATGGTTCATGGATGCAGATCCAGAGAATTCAGATGGATACAACTACATGTATCTCACTGAAGACACAGATAATCTGTATGTAGGATTGGATTTGTGCAGTGACCAGACGAACGACGAAGCTGGCGAGTGGGTTGGCGTATGGTTGAATACCAACCAGACCCAGGTCAACAATGCTTCATTTGAAATTCCTGTTCAATGGGAAGCTGCATTGAATAGTGGTATGGAATCGCTTGTCCATGATGTTGATAACGATGTAACCATGCCGTTTTTTACAAATGGACTTGTTTCTCGGATCTACCCCATTACAGATTTGATTGCAGTAAATGGGACCTTTGATGGTACTCCCACAGATGTACAAACCATTAATGGCGTATACGCAATTATGACGTCTGAATATAATGGCTCTCATTATTTGACTCGCTTTGATTATCGCATTGACTTTTATAATATCTACACAATCTTTGAAGATTTACGTGTTGATCATCTTCGCTATGTCACATTGGACTATCGCTCTTTTCACAATGTATCCATTAACGAGCACTTTCTGAGTGTTTCTGATAATTCAGGAAATCTGAATCAATCATTCGAACTAGAGATGGATAACGGAACATCTCCTGTGACTAGTAACTTGGTTATCTATCCAGAGAGTTTTACTTCGGAGAGTGAAGTCATAATATCCTTGAATGGTGTGAGCACTGTTCCGTTCAATTCATCCTATGACTATCTTAGGTTCAATGTGTATTTCAATGCGACTAAATTTGTTGGAGATCATTCAGCATATGCGTATTCCACAATACAAAATTATGACATTGCCTGGTCCTATGGACCTAGTGAGAACAATGCTTCTGACCACCGACAGTTTGAGATCAAGATTCCCAAGATCGAACTGGAGGGATATGAAACCGACACTGATC